>NZ_JBSHAM010000001.1:31086-318874 GCF_053611505.1 Amycolatopsis sp. NPDC054798
GTCGAGGTCCCGCTCGGCGAGCCCGGTGCCGGACGAGGTCCCGCTCGGCGAGCCCGGTGCCGGACGAGGTCCCGCTCGGCGAGCCCGGTGCCGGACGAGGTCCCGCTCGGCGAGCCCGGTGCCGGACGGGACCGGGCGGCGGTGGCGGTGCCATCGAGATTTCCACGCTCCCCGGCACTTGCGGGGTGGAGGATTCCGGTTGCCAGGCAAGGAAAATGCTTCCCGTCGGGCGGCTCTCCACCGACGCCGAGCCAGCGCCCGCACCCAGCAAGCGCTCGCCTGGGCGCCGAAAACACCAGAAGCCGTTTGCGGTTCCAGCAAAGAACCTTGCCGTCCGGCGCGGTCAGCGGAATCGTGAACGGCGGAGGTGGTAACGACAATGGCTCCATCCGGAGACTCCGAAGCAACGCAGGACGCGCAGTTCTGGGAAGACCTCTACCGCAGCCGTGAGCAGGTGTTCAGCGGCGAACCCAACGGGGTGCTCGTCACCGAGGTCGAGGGGTTGCCGCCAGGGCAGGCGTTGGACGTCGGGTGCGGGGAAGGCGCGGACGCGCGGTGGCTGGCTGCGCGCGGCTGGCAGGTGACGGCGCTCGACATCTCGCGGACCGCGTTGCAGCGGGCGGCTGCCGCCAACGCCGGGATCGCGTGGGTGTGTTCGGATCTGGCTTCCAGTCCGGTTCCGGCGAGGGCGTTCGACCTCGTCAGCGTCCAGTATTTCCCGCTCCGCCGAGACGACCGCGTAGTGCGGAAACTGCTCGACGCGGTCGCGCCCGGCGGGACCTTTCTGTTCGCCAGCCACGATCCGCGGGATCTGTCGCCGGAGCACGCCGGTTACTGCCAGCCCGACGACATCGCGCGGGCCCTCGGCGAGGAATGGACTGTCCTCGTCAACGAGAGCCGGCCTCGGGTGGCTCCGGCCCCGCCGGGAACGGCGCATACGCGCGACACCGTCCTGCGCGCCCAGCGGACCAGCTAATATCGGAATTAATATTCCGCACTGCGGAGATTCCGGTTTACCATGCGGAGATGAGCAACGACGCCCTCCTCCAGCGGCTTCGGGACGACCTCGGCCCGGCCGCGGTGCTCACCGACGCTGACGTCACCGACGCCTACGCGCGCGACATGATGCCGCTCGCTCCCTCGGGAAAACCGTTGGCGGTAGTGCTTCCGGCGGATACCGAGGGAGTGCAGGCGACCGTCCGGGCCTGTGCCGAAGCGAGAGTCCCCATCGTGCCGCGCGGGGCGGGCAGCGGGCTTTCCGGCGCGGCCAACGCGATCGACGGCTGTGTCGTGCTTTCGCTCATGAAACTGAACGAAATCGTCGAGGTGGACGCGGGCAACCGGCTCGCCGTCGTGCAGCCGGGCGTCGTCAACCTCGACTTCCGGTCCGCCGTCGAGAAATACGGCCTGTTCTATCCGCCCGACCCGTCCAGCTACGACTGGTGCACGATCGGCGGCAACCTCTCCACCAACGCCGGCGGTCTCTGCTGCGTGAAATACGGCGTGACCACCGATTCGGTGCTCGGCCTCGAGGTCGTGCTCGCCGACGGATCGCTGCTGAAAACCGGCCGCCGCACGGTGAAGGGTGTCGCCGGATACGACCTCACCAAGCTGTTCATCGGCAGCGAGGGCACGCTCGGCGTCATCACCCAGGCGACCGTCTCGCTGCGGCCGCTTCCGCAGGCCCCGGCCACTTTCGTCGCCGGGTTCAACACCACCGAGGCCGCCGGCGAGGCGGTCGCGCGGGCGGTGCGCGAGGGGTTGGTGCCGTCGCTGCTGGAGATCATGGACGCGGCGTCGATCAAGGCGTCCGAGACCTACCTCAACACCGACCTCGGCGCGGGATCCGATTGCCAGGCCTTGCTTCTCGGCCAGTCGGACGCGGGCGGCGAGGCGGCTCGGCGCGAGCTGGCGCTGCTCGAACAGATCTGCACCGACTGCGGTGCGGACCTCGTCTACGCCACGGACGACCTCGAAGAGGGCAAGATGCTGCTGCAGGCCCGCCGCGTCGTGCTGACCGCGCTGGAAACCTACGGCGTGTGGCTCACCGACGACGTCAGCGTGCCCCGCACCCGGATCGCCGAACTGATCCGCGGCTGCGAACGGATCAGCGAAAAAGTCGGGCTCACAATCGCCGTCGTCGGTCACGCCGGGGACGGGAACATGCACCCGACCATCGTGTACGCCCCCGATTCCGAGGACGAGTTCGCGCGCGCCCAGCAGGCGTTCGACGAGATCCTCGAGGTCGGCCTGTCTCTCGGCGGCACGGTCACCGGCGAGCACGGCGTCGGCAAGATCAAACGCGAATGGCTCGCCCGCGAGATCGGCCCGGTCGGGATCCGCGTGCACCGGCAGATCAAACAGGCCCTCGACCCGGAAAACCTCTTCAACCCCGGCTCGATGTTCTCGATGACCGACTGACCCCTGACGCGACGAAGCGGCGTCCGGAAAACCCGGACGCCGCTTCGTCGTAGAACCAGGAATCAGTCGCGCACGCGCGGGATCTGCTGCGTGACGTCGGCCGAGTTGTCGGCCGGCCGGGCCTTCTTCTCGCGGCGGCTCTTCAGGTACTCGATGGCGATCGGCACCACCGACACCAGCACGATGAGGACGAAGATCGCGTCGACGTTGTCCCGGATGAAGCCGATGTTGCCCAGCAGCGACCCCAGTACGGTGATGCCTGCGGCCCACAGGATGCCGCCGATGACCGTGTAGGTGAAGTAGCGCTTCGGGTCCATCCGGCCGATGCCCGCGATCCAGGTGATGAACGTCCGCACGAACGGCACGAACCGGGCCAGCACGACGGCCTTCGGGCCGTGCTTCTCCAGGAAGGAATGCGTCTTGTCGACGTACTCCTGCTTGAAGAACTTCGAATCCGGCCTGCTGAACAGCTTCGGCCCGACGAAGTAACCGAGGTAGTACCCGGCGACGTTGCCCACCAGCGCGGCGATCGTGACCAGCACGCACACCAGCCACAGCGGAGCCTGCAGCGTGCCGTTCGCGATGAACAGGCCAGCGGTGAAGAGCAGCGAGTCGCCGGGCAGGACCGGGAAGATGCTGCTCTCGATGAAGATGATCAAGCACAGCACGGCGATCACTGGCGCCGTCAGCCCGTTCAGCAGATGCTGCGGGTCCAGCCACGACGGCAGCAGGGACATGGTGGTCACTGTGTTCTGGGCGAGAATCACACCGAAAACGGTACAGGGTGACTCAGTGTGGCCTCATCGGGCAAGGAATCGCAGGTCATCGGTGTGGGATCGGGGTTAAGAACTCGGCCCGGGAGTGCCCTGCCGGAGTGGCCGTCCGGGCAAGTCCGGGCGGAACGCGGCCGAATGCGGGTGGGTCGCGGGTGAGAACAGCGGCTCAGATCAGCGTGAGCAGGCCGATGACCGACCCCGCGGCCAAGCCCAGCAGCACCGCCAGCAGCAGGACCCAGTGCGCGGGCAGCGGGCCGCTTTGCGGTGCCTGCGCGGGACGGCGGACGGTCGCGTCGTTGGCCCCGACCGGCGGGATCGAGCCGGTGGTCCCGGGCGAGGTGTGGTCAGCCGCGTCGAGGGCGGCGCGCTCGCGGGCGAGCGAGTCGGCGCCGGCCCCGGACAGCAGGCCGTAGTTGGGCGGGAGTTCGGTGGTCGGGCCGGTCTGCGACGGCGCGCCAGCCTCGGCCGGGGCGCTGAACGAAGCCGAGCCGGAGGCGGCACCGGACGCGGTACCGGAAGCCGGAGCGGCACCGAACGAGCCGGTTCCGGAGATGCCGGGACCGCCGGCCGCGCTGAACGAGCCCGAGCCGGAAGCGCCGGGCTGGACCGCGCCTTGCGAACCGGTCTTGGAGCCGGCGTCGGAACCGGCTTCCTCCTCGACCGGGTTCGCCACGACGTGCGGAGCGAAGACGGCTTGTGCACGCAGCGCGTCGGCCAGTAACCGTTCCGGGTCTTTCGGCTCGCTCATCCGCTCCGTCCGCCTGTCGAAGTGCTAGCTCGTCACGTACTCAAGGTAGCCCGGCCCGCCTCGGCCACCCATTCGCCCCGGTGCAGGACCCGGGACGGACGCAGGTCGTCGTCCAGGATCACAGCGTCCGCGGCGAGGCCGGGACGCAGTGCGCCGGTGCGGTCGGCGATGCCGAGCAGCTCGGCCGGTCGCGCCGACGTCGCCCGGACGGCGTCCAGTACGTCGAGTTTGGCGCCCTTCACCAGGTTGCGGAAGGCGTTGTCCATGGTCAACGTGCTCCCGGCCAGGGAACCGTTGTCCAAGGTGGCGACGCCGTCGTGGACGTCGACCTCCAGCCTGCCGAGGGTGTAGCGGCCGTCCGCGGCGTCGGTGGCCGACATGGCGTCGGTGATCAGCACCGTCCGGCCGCGGCCGGCGTGCTGCGCGGCCAGCCGCACGATCGTCGGGTGCAGGTGGACCAGGTCGCAGATCAGCTCGACGGTCACGCGCTCGTCGTCCAGGAGCACGCCGACCGGGCCCGGCTCGCGGTGGTGCAGCGGGCGCATCCCGTTGAACAGGTGGGTGGCGACCGTCGCACCGGCGTCGATGGCCGGGACCAGCTGGTCAGCGACCCCGTCGGTGTGGCCGATCGCGGCGATCACGCCCGATTCGGCGAGCTGCCGGACCGCCTTGACGCCGCCGTTCAGCTCCGGGGCGAGCGTGACCATCCGGATCGCGCCGTGCCCGGCGCGCAGCAGCTTCTCGACCGTGCCGGTGTCCGGTTCACGCAGAGTGTCCGGATCGTGTGCCCCGCAGCGGGCGCGCGAAATGAACGGGCCCTCCAGGTGGATGCCCGCGAGGTCGCCCTCCTGCACGAGTTCGCGCAGGGCCGCGATCTGCTCGGTGAGCAGGTCGATCGGGTCGGAGACCAGGCTCGCGAGCATGGTTGTGGTGCCGTGCCGCCGGTGGGCGCGCACGGCGGTGCGGATCTCGTCCGGGTCGAGGGTCGAGAACGAGCCGCCGCCGCCACCGTGGCAATGGGTGTCGATGAAACCGGGCACGACCAGTGCCCCGGCGACGTCCACCGTCGCGGTATCCGGGCTGCTCGGGGGCGTGCCGGTGCCTACCGCGGCGATCTGTCCGCCGGACACGGCGAGCCAGCCGTCGTCGAGTACGCGGTCCGGGGCCACGACGCGGCCGCCCGTGATGACGAAGTCTCCGGGGTGCTTCACGCGCTCCAGCATATATTGGTCTGGACCAGAGAGGGCCGACCAGCGCGAGATTGGTCCGCCCAGGTCACTGGGGCGGCTGCATTGCCTTCTGCAACGCCTCCAGCGCCCGGCTGGCGGTTGACTTCACGGTGCCCTTCGAAATGCCCGCCGCTTCCGAAATCTCCGCTTCGCTCAGCCCGCCGTAGTAGCGCAGCACGAGCACCTCGCGCTGGCGCGGCGGAAGCTTCGACAGAGCGTTGACCACGGCCTGGTGCTCGCTGGAGAGCATCGCGAGGCTTTCCGCGGACCGGGCGTTCACCGCGTGCGGGGGCACGTACTCGCGGGCGGTCTTGCGCCGCCGCAGCACGCTGCGCGATCCGTTGACCACCGCGGTGCGCAGGTAGCCGACCGCCGCCGCGGCGTCGCGCAGCCTGCCCCAGTTGCGGTGCAGCCCGGTGAACGCCTCCTGCACGACGTCCTCGGCCGTGGCCGGTTCGTCGACCAGCAGGATGGCGAGCCGTACGAGCCGCATCCGGTGCTGCCGGTAGAGGTCTTCCAGGTTCAACGGGGCGGCCGGCGGCTGCGCCGGGACCGGTCCGTCCATGGTCCGCAGGTGGCCGAGGGTCGCCTCGACGCTGCGTTCCGCGTTCCCCTCCAGCATGTATCCCCGCCTGTCCTCGACGTGTCCGCTCAGCAGGCCCGTTGGTGCGCGATAGGCACAGCGTGCACACAGGTTCCGCCCGCGCCTAGCCTATCGGGTTGGCCTTTCGCTGCCACCGCTCGCATGGTGCGTCCGCCGGGCGGTGACCGGTAGCGTCTGCGGCGTCACTGTCGTGCTCACCCCGGGAGTAAGCGCATGGCCTGGTACCTCGTCGAAATCCGCTACGTCCAGGAGAAGCTGGCCGACGTCCGGCCGCGGCACCGGGACTACCTGAAAGAGCACGTCGCGGCCGGCCGGGTCGCGGTGGCCGGGCCGCTCGCCGACAACACCGGCGGCCTGGTGCTGTGGCAGGCCGAGGACGAGACGGAGCTGGCCAAGCTGATCGACAACGACCCGTACGCGCTCGAGGGCGTCGTGGCCGAGCGCACCGTCCGCGAATTCAAGCCGGTGCTCGGCGACTGGGTCCCCGAGCAGGGCTAAAGCTCCAGGACGGCGGGCCCGCGATCGACGCAGATCCGCACGCGCCCGCCGTCTTCGGCCGCCACCTCGCAGGTGCCGCAGAAGCCCTGGCGGCACGAGTACGGCACGTCGGGCAGCACCTCGCGCACCACGTCGAGCGTGGAGCGGTCAGCAGGCACGTCGAGGGTGCGTCCGCTGCGGCGCAGGACCACGCGGAACGGTTCGCCGTCCACGATCGGCGGCGGCGCGAACCGTTCAAAGTAGACCGCGGCGGCGTCCGTGCGGGCCAGGTCGACGCGGACCCCGGTGATCATCGGCACCGGGCCGCAGCAGTACACCGAAGCGCCGCCGGGCATTTCCTCCAGCAGTTCCGCGCCGGACGCCGGGATGCCGAACTCCTTGTCCGGCCGGATCCGCACCCGTTCGGCGGGGAGTTCGTCGAGGAACGGCATCGACTCCCGGTCGCGGCCGGTGTAGACCAGCCGCCAGTCCGCGCCGCTCGCCTCCGCGCGGTGCACCATCGGCAGGATCGGCGTGATCCCGATTCCGCCCGCCACGAAGTGGTACGCGGGCGCGGCGACGAACGGGAAAGCGTTGCGCGGCCCGCGCACCGTGACGCGAGTCCCGGCGGTGAGCGCGTGCACCTCAGCGGACGCGGAACCGATGCGCCGCACGGCGATCCGATAGTGCGAAAGGTCGGAAGGCGAACCGCACAGCGAGTACTGCCGCACCGCTCCCGAAGGCAATATCAGGTCGATGTGCGCGCCGGGACGCCACGCGGGCAACGGCGTCGAGTCAGGATGTACGAGACGCAGGCTCACCACGCCGTCGGCCTCGGTGCGCACGGCGTCGACAACCAACGGCAGCCGACGGTCGACTTCCTGTACTGGCGGACGTCGTCGGCCGGAAATCTCCGCCAGCCGCCGGTAAGCCGCGCCGACCGCGACCAAAGTGGACATCAGCCGGTCGCGCCGCCCGCTGCCGTCGAGTCTCGGCGGGAACTGCGGTGCGGTCATCGCGGAGCGTCGGCGGCCTTGGCCGCGGGCGAACTCGCCAGGTACGCCACCGCCTGGTCGGTGTTGCCGGTTTCGGTGGGGTGATAGGACTTCCGGAAGTACGGCCGGATCTCGCGCAGCAGCTCGCGCGGGCCAGGCAGGAGGCCCTGCCGGGCGGCGCGCCGGTAGGACCGCCAACTGGTGCGGCCGGGGCGTGTCGGGTCGTTCTTCATCAGAAATCGGGTCCCGCGCAGGAAAATCCACGCCAGCACCGGCGTCACCACGAGCATCGAACGCACTCGCCTGCCGTACCGGCCGTCGAGGTGGCAGAACAGGTCGTACGCCACCGACCGGTGCTCGACCTCCTCAGCACCGTGCCAGCGAAGGAGATCCAGCATCGTCTCGTCGGCACCGGCCGCGTCGAGTTCCTTCGCGTCGAGAATCCACTGGCCGAGAAACGCGGTGTAGTGCTCGATCGCCGCGACCAGCGCGAGCCGTTCGATCAGCCATTCCCGGCTCGATCCGGGCCGGTCGCCGAGAAGCCGCCGGAACATCCACTCCATCTGCGCGATGTACGGGCGCACGGAAACCCCGGCGGACTCCAGGTGCTCAGCCGCGCCGTCGTGCGCCTGCGCGTGCATCGCCTCCTGGCCGATGAAGCCGAGCACGTCCTCCTTGAGCCGCTCGTCGCGGATCAGCGGGACGGCCTGCTTGAACACCTCGACGAACCAGCGTTCGCCCTCGGGCAGCGCCAGATGCAGCACGTTGATGCTGTGCGTGGCCTGCGGCTGCCCGGGAATCCAGTGCATCGGCAGTTTCGACCAGTCGAACTCCACGTCGCGCGCGTGGAGCACGATCTGCTCGTGGTCGGTGCTCATGACCGGCCGCTCAGCTCGTAGTCGCTCGGCTCGACGCGCCGCGTCTCCAGCCAGTACCGCCACGTGAAGCCCGGCCAGATCGTCCGGTTGACGCCCTTCGCGTCGAGGTACCAGCTCTTGCAGCCGCCTTGGGTCCACACGCCCTTGACGAGTTTTTCCTGGATCTGCTCCTGGAATTCGTCCTGCACCGACGGCCGCACGTCCAGCGCCGCCGCGCCGCGGGAATCGGCCAGCCGGATCGCGTCGACCACGTAGCGGGACTGCGATTCGATCATGAACACCACGGAGTTGTGCCCGAGCGCGGTGTTCGGGCCGAGGAGGAAGAACAGGTTCGGGAAGCCGGACACGGTGATGCCCTTGTGCGTCTGGATTCCTTCGGTGGCCCAGGTTTTCGCGAGATCGCGGCCGCCGACGCCGGTGATGTCGAGGTATTCCAGCGCGTCGGTCACCTTGAAGCCGGTGCCGTAGATGATCGCGTCGACCTCGTGCTCGACCCCGGCGGTGTCGACGATGCTGTGCGCGCGGACCTCGGCGACCCCGTCGGTCACGACGTCCACGTTCGGCCGGTCCAGCGCCGGGAAATAGTCATTCGACAGCAGGACGCGTTTGCAGCCCATCGTGTAGTCGGGCGTGACTTTCCGGCGCAGCGCGGGGTCTTTGATGCCCTTCGCGATGTGCCTGCGCGCGAGAATTTCGGCGGCCTGCATGAGTTTCGGATGCCCGTTGAACCCGATCGCGCGGGATTCGAGCATCCAGTACAACGCGTTGCGGTACAGCCGCTGCGTACCCGGCACGCGCTTGAACAACTGCCTCGCCCAGCCCGGCATCGCGTGGTCCGGCTTCGGCATGATCCACGGCGGCGTGCGCTGGAACAGCGTCAATTCGCCGACCTCTGGCGCGATCTTCGGCACGAACTGCACCGCGCTCGCGCCGGTGCCGATCACCGCGACCCGCTTGCCCGCCAGGTCGTACTCGTGGTTCCACTGCGCCGAATGCCAGGTCTGGCCCTTGAATTTGGAGATCCCCGGCAGTTTCGGGATCTGCGGGATGTGCAGTCCGCCGACGCCGGCGACGAGGAACTGCGCGGAAAACTCGGTGCCGCCCTTGGTTTCCACCGTCCAGCGGCGTTCGCTCTCGTCCCAGTGCGCGCCGGTGATCTCGACGCCGAACCGGATCCTGTCCCGCAGCCGGTATTTGTCGGCCACGCCCTTGAGGTAGTCGAAGATCTCCGGCTGCGGCGAGAACGACCGGCTCCAGTCCGGGTTCTGCGCGTAGGAGAACGAGTACATGTGCGACTGCACGTCGCACGCGCAGCCCGGGTACGAGTTGTCCCGCCAGGTGCCGCCGACCTCGTCGGCTTTCTCCAGGATCACGTAGTCCCGGATGCCCGCTTTTTCGAGCTGGATCGCCTGGCCGAGCCCGGAAAACCCGGTGCCCACGATCACGACCTTGAACCGCTCGGTCATCTTGTCGGCCTCCGCTGCGCTGGGGGTCTGGCAGCGTTGATGTTACCTCAGGTAACAGTTACTCGAAAGTACTTCCTACTCGTCAGTATCACTCGGCAGCCGGTAGACCACCAGCGTCTGCTCCGGCCGTTCGGCGACGTGGAACGCGGCGTGCGTCGCGGTGACCACGCCAAGCTTCGGGTGTCGAAAACGCTTGTGACCTGCGTGGCTGAACTGGATTTCGTAATGCGGCCACCACTCGCGGACCTCGGGGCTCGCCTCGGTCAGCTCGGCCACCAGACGGGTCACTCGCGGGTGGTCGGGATGCCTTCCGGCGATCGCGCGCAGCCGGGCCAGGATGTTGCGCGCCTCCTGCTCCCAATCGACCAGGACTTCGCGAGCGGCGGGCTCGGTGAACATCCAGCGCACGACGTTGGCTCCCGGTCCGATGTTCCGGAACAGCTCCGCCGCGGCGTCGTTGTACGCGAGCAGGTCGTAACAGATGCCGGTGACGTACGCGGGGTTGTCGCCCAGCATCGCCGGGACGCCCGCGACCTCGGGTGCGGCTTCTTCTGGGGCGTCTTCGGGAGACGCGCCGCCGTCGGCGAGGCGGTGCAGGTGTTCCTGCTCGGCGCTGGTCAGCCGCAAGGCCCGGGCCAGGGCGTCGAGCACCTGGTCGGAGGGGCGGACGTCGCGGCCCTGCTCCAGATAGGTGAGCCAGGTGGCGCTGATCCCGGCCAGCAAGGCCAGCTCCTCGCGGCGCAGCCCGGGCGTGCGGCGGCGTCCGGTGACCGGCAGGCCAGCGTCGGCCGGGGCGATCCGCTCGCGGCGGCTGCGCAGGAACGTGCCCAGTTCGACGCTCACCCTAGAACCTCCAGTACCAGAATAAAGCGATTCTGGATGCCAGCTT
Source organism: Amycolatopsis sp. NPDC054798 (assembly GCF_053611505.1). Taxonomy (NCBI): domain Bacteria; kingdom Bacillati; phylum Actinomycetota; class Actinomycetes; order Pseudonocardiales; family Pseudonocardiaceae; genus Amycolatopsis; species Amycolatopsis sp. NPDC054798. Next base: position 41,570 of record NZ_JBSHAM010000001.1, read on the forward strand.
AACGGCGCGTGAGGCTTGGTTCATGCGAGCTTGGACTGTGCCTTCACAAGACGAAGACCTGCGGCTTTCCGAGGTGCCGGAACCCGTTCCGCAGGGCGGCGGCGTAGTCGTGGAGGTGCTCGCCGCGCACCTCCCGGCTTACACGAAGGCGGTGGTGACGGGCGGCCGCGGCGGCCTGCTGACCCCGCTGATCCTTGGCCCTTCGTGCATCGGACGCGTGACCGACGTAGCGCCGGACGTTTTCCACGTGACCCCGGGCGACATCGTGCTGGACACCGCGCTGCTCAACGCGGGCGACGGTGACGAAATCCTGGTCGGTTGGGTCGGTCTCGGCGGTTCCGGCGCGAGCGAGCGCACGGACCGTATGCGCGAGGTGTGGCGGGACGGTGTCTTCGCGGAGAAAGCGTTGTGCGCCAAGGAAACGATGGTCAAACTGCCCGGAGCCGAGAATTACCCGGACCCAGCGCGGCTGGCGTTTCTGCCGTGGCTTTGTGTTGCCGCCGCGGGATTGCACTCCGCGGGCCCGCTGGCCGGACGCGACGTCGCGGTGATCGGCGCGACCGGTCAGATGGGCGGCGCTGCGGTGCTGCTGGCGCTGGCGGAAGGCGCTGCGACGGTGACGGCGGTCGGACGCAACAAGGTCGCGCTGGACCGGCTGTCCGACCTCAGCCCGCGCGTGCGCACCCACCAGCTGACCGGCGATCGCGCGACGGACGCGGCGGCGATCGGCCCGATCGACGTGGCCCTTGACGCACTCGGCGCCACGCCGGCCGCGGACGCGACGATGGCTGCCTACGACAGCCTGCGCGTGCGCGGAACCCTGGTGCTCGTCGGCGGCGTCCGCCAGGACCTGACCATTCCGTACAGCGACTTCATGCACCGCAGGCTCACCCTGCGCGGCTCCTGGATGAGCGACGACGACACGGTGCGGACGGTGTGGAACCTGATCCGCTCGGGCGTACTGGACCTCTCCGCCGTGGAGCTGCTGAAGGTGGGGCTGGACGACCCGGAGAGCGCTCTCGACCTTGCGGAACGTACTTCAGGACTGAGCTTTGTCGCCCTCGTCCCCTAGTAGGTGCCGCCGAGTTTCGAGTGGTCCCAGCTGGTGATCTTCGTCGGACGCAGGATCAGCCCGACCCGCTTCGGGGCCTGGTGTTCGATGAAGGTCCGCAGTTCGTCCGGCACCGGAGCGCCCGGCTCGGCTCCGGAGTAGCGCATCATCAGCGCGGTTCCCATCGCCGTGACCTGCTCGGTCTCCTCGACGAACTCGACGTCCGCCTCGAACGAAAGCCCGCGCAGCTGGTCGTACGAATCGCCGCTTTCGATCAGCACGGTCACCTCGGGGAGCCGTCGCAGGTTCTTCGCCTTCTGCGAAGTGCCGTACGTCCACGTCGCGACCCCGCCCTCGTGCGGGTAGTACCAGAGTGCGGTGAGGTGCGGCCTGCCGTTCGGTCCGATCGAGGCCACGTTGATGATCTTCTGCTCGGCGAGATAGGCCTGCACCTCGTCCGGTGTCATCCGGATCTGGTCGCGACGGGACATGGCGCTCCTCAGTTGCGTTTCGTGGCGGCACGACCGCCGTGACCGTTGACCGACGACTCGAACGCGCCGCGTTCCTCGACATCCTTCAGTGCTGCCCGGTCGGCTGCCGGAACCCGGCTGCGCGCACCGAATTCGACGATCGGCGGCAGGAACGAGCGCAGCAGCTTCAGCCCACCGACCCAGCGCGGCACGTGGATCGTCCTGGCGCGGCGCAGAATACCGGCCTCCAAGTCGTCGAGCGCGACGTCCAGCGGGTAGGTCTTGCCGAGCAGACCCGGCATCCCGGTGCGCAGCTTGCCGAACACCGGATGCGCGTCGGCGCTTTCGACCAGGTCGGTGCGGATCCAGGTCGGGTGCGCGACGCCGACCTTCACGCCGAGGTGCGCGACCTCCGCGCGCAGGCTGTTGCAGAACGCTTCGACGCCCGCCTTCGCGGCGGCGTAATTCGCCATGCCGGGCGCGTGCGTGATCGCGGCGAGCGAGGAGATGCCGAGCAGGTAGCCGCGACGTTCGATCACGTGCGGCATCGTGACGCGGAACGTGCGCCACACGCCGAGCAGATCGACCTCGATCACCCGCTCGAACGCGGCGCGGTCCACCGAGCGCACGAACCCGGCGGTCGCGATGCCCGCGTTGGCGATGACGATGTCGATGCCGCCGAAGTGCTCGACCACGCCCGCGGTGACCCGTTCGAGGTCGTCCCAGCTGGTGACGTCGGCTTCCCAGGACTTCGCGTTCGGCCCGATCCGCTTGGCGACCGCTTCCTGTTCGCCGGCTTCGAGCCCGACGAGCGCGACCTTGGCTCCGCGCGCGGCGAGCCGCTCGGCCAGGCCGGCTCCGATCCCGCGAGCGGCTCCGGTGATGAGCACGACCTTGCCGTCGACCTGCTTCTCCTGAGCCACGGTGCCCTCCTGAGCCGGTTTTCGCCTGTCCGGAGGGCACCGTACAACAACCTACCCGCAGTAAGCTACTCCTCGGTAAGTATCAGTTCGACGCTTCGCCCAAAGCGGTGAGTTCGGCGTCGGTCAGATTCAGCTCCACTGACGCGAGCAGGTCGACGAGCTGTTCAGGGGTGCGCGCACTGGCGATCGGCGCGGCGACGGTCGGCTGCTGGCGGAGCCACGCGAGCGCGACACTGGCGACCGAAGCCTGATGCGCGGCGGCCACCTCGTCCAGCGCGGCGAGCACTCGTTCGCCCCGGGCGTCGAGGTATTCCAGCGCCCGCGGAGCGCGCGGGGAATCGCCCGGCTGGTCCTTCGAGCGGTACTTGCCGGTGAGGAATCCCTTTGCCAGGCCGAAATACGGCAGCGTCACCAGGTTCTCGCGGGCGACGAGCGGGGCCAGCTCTCGCTCGTAGTCCCGCTCGACAAGGTTGTAATGCGGTTGCAGGGCAACGTATCGCGCGAGGTTGTTTTCGTCCGAAATGGACAGCGCGGAGGCGAGCCGGTCCGGCTCGTAATTGGACGCCGCGATGTAGCGGACCTTGCCCGCGCGCACGAGCTGGTCGAACGCCGCGAGGGTTTCTTCCAGCGGGGTGTCGGGATCGTCCTTGTGCGCGTAGTACAGGTCGATGTGGTCGGTTCGCAGGCGGCGCAACGATTCCTCGGCCGCCTCGGCGATGTTCTTCGCGGCGAGTCCCGGCCGCTGGTCTCCCGCGCCGACCTTGGTGGCGACGACGATGTCGTCGCGGCGGCCGCGGCTGGCGAGCCAGTTGCCGATGATCGTTTCGGAACCGCCCCCGCCGCCATAGGTGTTAGCAGTGTCGAGGAAGTTTCCCCCGGCCGCGGTGTACGCGTCGAGAACAGCGAATGACGTGGGTTCGTCCGCTGTGTGGCCGAAGACGTTGCAGCCGAGGTTGAGGCCGTGGATGTCCAGTTCCGTGGAGCCGAGCTTGGTCATGCTTTCGAACCTAATCCGGCCGGGTCGGGAGGAAAACCGGGTTCTCGTGCGTTGGGCGGGGCATGGCTATCGAATTGGGCAAGCTCGGCGTGTGGCGGATGTCGGCTCAGGTGGACAGCGCGTTCGCCGCCGAGGTGGAGAAACTGGGCTACGGCACGATCTGGCTCGGCGGTTCGCCCGGCGGCGACCTGGCGATCGTCGACGAACTGCTGGCCGCGACCGAGCGGATCAAGGTCGCCACCGGGATCGTCAACATCTGGGCCGACGCGCCCGAGGGCGTCGCACAGGCGTTCCACCGCATCGAGGGCAAGCACCCGGGACGGTTCCTGCTCGGCGTCGGCGCGGGCCACCGCGAGCACACGCAGGAGTACAAGAAGCCGTACGCGGCGCTGGTCGAATACCTGGACGCGCTCGACGCGGCCGGGGTGCCCAAGGAGTCGCGCGCACTGGCCGCGCTCGGCCCGAAGGTGCTCGAACTCGCTCGCGACCGCACCGCGGCCGCGCACCCGTACCTGACCACGCCGGAGCACACCCGGGCCGCACGGGAGATCCTCGGCTCGGCGGCGGTGCTCGCACCCGAGCAGAAGGTCGTCTTCGACACCGATCCGGAGCGGGCGCGCGCGACCGGCCGCCAGACCGTGCAGTTCTACCTCGGCCTGTCCAACTACACGGCGAACCTGCGCAAGCACGGCTTCTCCGAAGACGACCTGGCCGACGGCGGCAGCGCCCGCCTGATCGACGCGCTCGCCGTCCACGGCGACGGAAAAGCGCTGGCCGAGGGCCTGAAGGCGCACCTCGACGCGGGGGCCGACCACGTCAGCGTGCAGTCGCTGGACGAGGATCCCTTCCCTGCCTACCGGGCAATCGCGGCGGAGCTTCTCTGAATCGCTCCAGTCGGTTTCGTCTCGTGTGAGGTAGGACCGGTCGGCCCGGCCGGTCCACCTCGTACGATGCCGCTGTAGAAGCCAGTCGTCTCGAGGAGGAACCGATGCCCATCGCCACCCCCGAGGTGTACGCGGAGATGCTCGACCGGGCGAAGAAGGACGAATTCGCCTTCCCGGCCATCAACGTCACCTCGTCGGAAACCGTGAACGCCGCGATCCGCGGGTTCGCCGAGGCGGAGAGCGACGGGATCATCCAGTTCTCCACCGGCGGCGCGGAGTTCGCGTCCGGGCAGAAGGTGAAGGACATGGTTGTCGGCGCGACCGCGCTGGCCGAGTTCGCTCAGGTGGTGGCGGCGAAGTACGACGTCAACGTCGCCCTGCACACCGACCACTGCCCGAAGGACAAGCTGGACGGCTTCGTCCGCCCGCTGATCGAGATCTCCGCCGAACGCGTCCGCGGCGGCGGGCTGCCGCTGTTCCAGTCCCACATGTGGGACGGTTCGGCGATCGACCTGGACGAGAACCTGCAGATCGCGCAGGAACTGCTCGCCAAGGCCGCGGCCGCGAAGATCATCCTCGAGGTCGAAATCGGCGTCGTCGGCGGCGAGGAAGACGGTGTCGCCCACGACATCAACGAGAAGCTGTACACCGCCGAAGGCGACTTCGTGAAGACGGTCGACGCGCTCGGCGCCGGCGAGAAGGGCCGCTACCTGCTGGCGGCGACGTTCGGCAACGTGCACGGCGTGTACAAGCCGGGCAACGTGAAGCTGCGCCCGGACGTGCTCAAGCGCGGCCAGGAAGTCGTGTCCGAGAAGCTGGGCCTCGCGGCCGGCTCGAAGCCGTTCGAACTGGTCTTCCACGGCGGCTCGGGCTCCCTCCCGGAGGAAATCCGCGAGGCGGTGTCGTATGGCGTGGTGAAGATGAACGTGGACACCGACACGCAGTACGCGTTCACCCGCCCGATCGCGGACCACTTCTTCAAGAACTACGACGGCGTCCTGAAGATCGACGGCGAGGTCGGCAACAAGAAGGTCTACGACCCGCGCAGCTACCTGAAGGCCGCCGAGGCCGGGATGGCGGCCCGCGTGGTCGAGGCGTCGCAGGCGCTGGGCTCGGCGGGCAAGAAGCTGGGCTGACGGGGTTTTGGTCGTGGGGAGGCCGTCTCGACTCGTGGTCGGGGCGGCCTTTCTGCTTGTTTCCGGATGTGGCAGCGGAGCGGAGCCCACGATCACCGCGGACCAGGCCAACCGGCAGGTCGAGGATTATTCGATGCAGGCCCGCCTCGCGCTGCCCGCCGAGGCTCGGTACTCGCTGTTTTCCTCGGAGCAGCGAGGGGACTGCAGCGATCCCAGCGACAACGGCGCCAAGAATCGCGTCTTAGCCAGCCGGGGCTATCGGGTCGAGGGACTGGCGAAAGACAAGTTTCCCCGGTACTTCGACGCTCTTCGCGCCTGGTGGCAGAGCCACAACTTCCGCGTGCTCGACAACAACCCGCCGAATGAATACCTCTGGGTCGAGAACAATTCGGACGGTTTCCGGATGACGCTCCAGGCGAACTCGCAGGGCGGGTTGTTCCTCACCAGCACGTCGCCGTGCGTGTGGCCGGACGGGACTCCGTAGGTGTTGACCGCTCCCCCTCGCGCCGGTTGGCTGGAGACGGAACGAGGGAGGAACCCCATTGACCTACACCGGAGTGGTGACCACCGGCGGCCCCGCTGACGTGCGGGAGACCAGCGGCCTGACCATCTCGAAAGTCTCCGTCGGCACGATCGACAACAACGCGTACCTGCTGCGCTGCCGCGCGACCGGCGAACAACTGCTGATCGACGCGGCAGCCGACCCGCAGACCCTGCTCGCCCTGATCGGTGACGGCGGACTGGCGTCGATCGTGACGACGCACCAGCACTGGGACCACTGGATCGCACTGGAGGAAGTCGCCGAGGCGACCGGTGCCCGAACCTACGCCGGCCGTGACGACATCGACGGCATCAAGGCCCGCATCGACGTCCCGGTGGACGACGGCGACACCATCCGCGTCGGCGAGGTCGAGCTGACGGCTCGGCACCTCGTCGGCCATTCGCCCGGCAGCATCGCGCTCGTTTACCGCGACCCGGAAGGCATTCCGCATCTCTTCACCGGGGATTCGCTCTTCCCGGGCGGGATCGGAAACACGGAGAAGGATCCGGTCCGGTTCGCGTCGTTGCTCAAGGACGTGGAGGAGAAGATCTTCGGCGAGCTGCCGGACGAGACGTGGTTCTACCCAGGGCATGGCGGCGATTCCACGCTGGGTGCTGAGCGGCCGAAGCTCGCGGAGTGGCGCGAACGCGGCTGGTGAAACCGATCGGTTTTCCAAGCAAACGAGGCTGTTCGATCCAGCATGCGACCTCGCTCGTGGCTACGAATCTTGCGGTTCCCCTGAGAGGCCAAGCGCCAGCACACATGCTTGGTCGGGTTGCCTAACCAGCGAAACATCTGCCGAACGCTTCACGCACAGTAGTAGCCTGGCTCTGCGGAACATTTTCGCTCAGCTACCCACATGACTGTAAGCGATCGCGCGGAGGCGGATGTGGCAAAAGGTCTGAGCTATGCCGACGCCGCCGTACTGCTCGGCAACGGTCCACAGAATCCCATCGTAGTCGCGCTGGATCGATTGTCCGGCAGCGTGCTGCTGCTGACGTCCGCGACGGGTGTCGCCCTTCCCCGTAGTCTGTTCGGTGCGAAGGCCGAGTTTTTCAAGCTGAGTCAGGATCTGGTGCGGTCCGTCGCTGGTCGACTTCGGCGCGCGAAACGTGCCAAGAGGACTGAGCTTCTGGTAGCTGCCAACTCAGTGCTCGTGATCGCGGCGTACTTCGAAGCAATGCGTGAGGTCGCCCTTCCGTTCGACCTCGACGAACTGGAGATGACTGCGCAGGAACAGGTCGCGGTCGCCACCAGCACCCATCCGGAAAAGGACCTCGCCACCGCGTTGCTGCGATCGCCGATACCGATTCCCAAACCGCAGCAGCCGTACGAAAACACCATCGCCGAGCTGAGCCGCTTCTACGATAACCTGGGACAAGCGGTGATGCGGTTTTTCTCCGGGCTCGCCGCTTGGACGCAGCTTCCCAGCGCGATCAGGAACACCACTGCGGAGATCGTCAGAACCTCGGTAACGCAACACGCCTTACGCGGGTACGAGGAGATGTTCCACCGGTTGGCGACGGAGTTCCCCGAAGTCGCGTTTTGGGCCAACCTCGTCGACCACCAAGCGACTCGTACCCAAATCCGCGAGCTGCAGATCGCACTCAACGGCCTCGCGAACACTCTGACCAGCATCGCCGCGGGCGGTCCAGCCGACGAGGTACGAACTCGGCTGGCAAAGTCTTACCAAGCGACGTTGCGCCGCCCCGTCCTGTCCTCGCGAGACGTGCCCGGCGGGGTATCGGTTCCCTTGGTCGAGGAGTCCTATATCAACCCCGACTTCCGTCTGGGAGCCGACGTTCCTGCCGAAGAGATCACCAACAGGAGCTGGTGGGATCAACAGCGCCGGCAGTCGGACCTCCAGCGCTTCCTTGTCGGCTACCTGACCAGCCCCGTCGCGACTGAGACGCCCCTGCTGGTGATGGGACAACCCGGAACCGGCAAGTCAATACTCACCCAGATCTTAGCCGCCCGGCTACCGCCCACCGACTTTCTCGCTATCCGCGTCGCGCTGCGCGAACTCGACGCCGACGCGGATCTGCAAACACACATCGAGGAAGCGGTTCGCGCAGCGACCGGTGAGAACTTGAGCTGGTCACAACTTGCCAGAACAATCGGATACGCCATTCCGGTAATACTCGTCGATGGGTTCGACGAGTTGCTGCAGGCAACTGGCGTGAGTCAGTCGAGCTATCTGGAGAAGGTGGCGGACTTCCAGCAACGTGAGATGAATCAGGATCGCCCAGTAGTGGTTCTGGTGACCACCAGAATGGCGATGGCGCACCGCGCTCGTCTTGTCGACGGTATGGTCACCGTATTACTTGAACCATTCGATGACGCGCAGATCAGCCGTTGGCTCGCTGTGTGGCAGGACAAGAACAGGACCTCTCTCGCCGCGCGCGGATTGCGACCTCTGCCGGTCGAGATCGCGCTGGCGCACCGTGATTTGACTGCTCAACCACTACTGTTGCTTCTCCTGGCTCTTTACGACGCCGAGGGCAACCCCTTGCAGCATGAGAGCGCGCATCTGGACGAGGCGGAGTTGTACGAGCGCCTGCTAGTCGCATTCGCTCGGCGTGAGGTGCTCAAATCGGGGACGGAACTCACCGAAGAGCAGGTCGGTACCGCCATCGACCGCGAGCTGAGGGTCTTGTCGGTCGTCGCGTTCGCGATGTTCAACCGGCAGCAATTGTGGGTGGCCGAGTCAGACCTCGATACCGACCTTCGGGCACTCGTAAACGCTCCAGGGGCTACTCGGGAGCACGAACCAGCGGCGCTGTCCACTGCCCAAATCACGGTGGGACGCTTCTACTTCGTCCATATTGCGCAGGCTGTACGTGGGAAAGCGGTACTGAGGACGATCGAGTTCTTGCATGGCACGTTTGGTGAGTATTTAATCGCGAGACTGGTTGTCAGTGAGCTCACGGAGCTGGTCGACGACGTCTTCTGTCACGCCGTGCTCTCCTTCGTGCCGTTGACGACGCAACCGCACACCATCGCGCTCATCGATTCGCTTGTTAAACAGCAGACAGCCTCAACCCGCGAACGCCTTGCTGTATTGGTACTGCGGCTCTTCCACGAAAGTCTGACTCCGCGGCGAACGTCAATCGAGGGTTACTGCCCTGCGCATACGTCAGCGCCGGCACGGTACTCGGCCTACTCTGCGAACTTATTCCTCCTCGCCGTCATCGTCCTGGGAGAAGTGACGACCGACCAATTGTTCCCTGTCGGGGTGCCGGTCGACGAGTGGATTAAGATCGCCCGGCTGTGGCAGTCGCAGTTACCCGTTGAGGGATGGCTCAACCTTGTGCATTCGGTAACCGTGACCCGTGAGTGGAGCAGGACGGATCGGCAAGTGCGCTTCTCGCTCGGCGGCGGTGCACCGCGATCACCGGATCCCTTCTGGGCCTACGGCTTCTCACCGGAATCGCCATATCGTAGAGGCGGACGCTTCAGCTGGGTGCACAAGGATCCAGGCACGATGCGCACCGAAGCCGCTTTCCTGTGCGCGGTCAACGAAGATACCTATCTCCACTCATTGGAACCGTTACTTGGCCACCTCGGCCTCGCGATCACCACGTTCCACGATTTCCAGCAGCGTGGTCCGGTGTCGGCCGCGCAGGCGTTGCTCTCCCTGTGGTTGTGCTCGACTTCCGGGGCCCCGTCCGAACGCCTCGCCGATGCGGCCGAGACGTGCTTGCTGATCGCGATGCACGGCTTCGCCCCGGTCGACGAGAGGACGCGGCATCATTTCCGGCTTCTGGTACTGAGCCAGTTCGTTGCGGATCGCGGCCGCCTCCCCTCAGGCTGGCTGACTCAGCTCGAGAGACGCGTGCAGTCAGAGCCAGACTTCGACGAGACGGAACGGGCCGACTTTCTCGACTTGGTCCGACGCATTGTCGGGAATCAGTCGGACAGTTCGTGGTGATCACAACGCTCGCCGGCGGCACTAAAGCGCAGACGCCCTCCGAGACCCGCACCTACTAGTCCGTCACCGAGAGCACCGCCGGAAACTCCTCTGTGAAGTCATCCGTCCGACGCACCGGCAGGTCGATCACGATCCCCTCCGCCGTACGCGCCCACGGCAACGGCCGGAAACCCCCGCCCAGAAGCCGAATCCGTGACCGACCGCTAATCGGGACATCCCCCGGCACGAGAAGCCGCGCGCCAGGCCAATGGAGCGGGATCAGGTTGAACGCGCCGCGCGTGCGGGTGTAGCAAAGGTCGCCGTCCATCGCTCGGTGCCAGGGCGTCGAACCGTAGATCGCGCGGCCGTTCAGGCGTAGCCAGCGGCCCATGTCCAGCAGGCGCGAACTCATCCAGTCCGCGATCGTGCCGTCCTCGCGCGGGCCGATGTTGAGCAGCAGGTTTCCGTTCTTGCTCACCACTTCGGCGAGCAGGCGGATCAGCTGTACCGAAGACTTGATCTTCGCCGGGTCCTCGTTTTCGTTGTAGCCCCAGGATTTTCCGATGTTCAGGCAGGCTTCCCACGGATCCGGGCGCAGGACGTACTTCTTGTTATCCCCTTCGACAGTAGCGAAATCCGCGTGCGAAGCCTCGAAGCGGTCGTTTGCCAGGACGCTCTTCGGGTGCGGGCGGTCGGCGGCGTGCCGGTAGTAGTAGGACAAGATTTCGTGGCTGCGCCAGTCCCAGTTCTTCGGACGGAAGATCGGGCCGCCGCCGAATTCGTGGTAGCCCTGGCCGTCTGCCCACAGGAGGTCCGGATCGTACTGGTCGATCAGGGTTTTCAGGTGTGCGTGCTCGTATTGCGTCACGTAGTCGGTGACCGGACGGTAGCCGGTGTAGTCGATTTCCGAGCCGGTGTAAGGGTTTCTCGGTGCGGTTCCCAGGGCGGGGTTGTAGAACTCGCCCAGTGAGTAGTAGAGGCCGCGTTTGAGCCGGGAGTGCGCGGCGGCGGAGAACAGTTCGCCGACCAGGTCGCGGCCTGGGCCCAGCCGGACGGAATTGCGGTCGGACGCGGTGTTGCGGAACAGCTGAAAACCGTCGTGGTGCTTGGAAGTCAGCACGAAATATCGGGCTCCGGCTTGTTCGAACAGTCTCACCCAGGAGCGCGGATCGTAGCGGCGGGCGGTGAAACGCGGGATGAACTGGTCGTACGCGAAGTCCGCGCCGTAGGTTTTCAGGTGGTGGTCACGGGTTCCGGTGCCGCGTGCGGGATCCGTGACGTTCATGGCGTACAGGTACCACTCCGCAGCGTGTTTGGCGTCGCCCCACGCCGCGGCTGAATAAGCGCCCCAGTGAAGGAAAATGCCGAATTTGGCGGAGGGATACCACGGGGTGGCGGCGGGGGCGGCCTGAGCCGGTGCCGAGGTGAGTCCGAGCAGTCCGGCGGTGCCCGCTGCGGCGAGCACACTGCGGCGGCTGATTCCTGCCTGGTTTATGACGCATCCACTCCGACGGTCATCAGATGTATTGGCCTTTCAGGGGTACCAGCTCACCTGGCAAGCCGGCAAGCATCCTGTCTGGTCAAGAACTATTCACAAGCATGAACACGACAGTTGGTCGATTGACTCGGCTGGATGCCTTTCTTATGGTCGAGTGGATACATCAGATCTATCGAGGGCGGCCGTCATGAGTGCAGCGTGGGAAACCAGCCGGCGGACGGCGTTGCTTGGCGGGATCGCCCTTGCGGCCACTGCGGGGACCGCGTTCGCTGACCCGAAACCCGCCGGGCGGCGGCTGCCGTTCCTGCTCGACATGGTTCAGAACAACCCCGGCGAACCGCTGTTTTCCAGTCGCTTCAACGATCCCGCGACGTTGAAGAGCTACGGCTACGACGGTCAGGTGATCAACGAGTTCACCCCGCCGCAGACCGCGATCACCTTCGAGACGTTCGATGAGCGGATTTTCCCCGCTGGCTCACCGGGCCGCACCTGGGTCGAAGCCACTGCGAAAAAGATCGACGCGCACTTCGCGCGAGCACACGCGGCGGGCATCGCGGCCTATTTCTTCACCGACATCATCGTGCTGCCGAAGCGCCTAGTCGAACTGTACGGCGACCAAATCCTCGACAGCAAAGGCCGCATCAGCTTCGACCGTCCGCTTACTCAGCACATCCACCGGCTGATGCTGCGCGAGATCTGCGCGCGGTTCCCCGGCCTGGACGGAATTGTCGTGCGCACCGGCGAGACTTACGTGCAGAACGTGCCGTTCCACACCGGAAACAACCCGATCACCAACGGCGCCGCCAGTCACCTGACCCTGCTCGGCATCCTGCGCGACGAGCTGTGCGTACGCGCTGGCAAGCGAGTCTTCTACCGCACCTGGTCCACCGGAAGCGACAAGCTGACCAGCGACCCCGACTTCTACCGGCAGGTGACCGACCAGGTCGAAACGCACGAAAACCTGGTCTTCTCGATCAAGCACACCGAGAAGGACTTCTGGCGGACCATCCCGTTCAACCGCACCATCGGCGTCGGCAAGCACCGGCAGATCATCGAGGTGGAATGCCAGCGCGAGTACGAGGGAAAGGGAGCTTTCCCGAATTACGTGATCGACGGTGTGGTCAACGGCTTCGAAGAATTCCGCGCCCAGCCGCGCTCCGGCCCGATCGGGCTCGCCGAGGTCGCCGGCAATCCGATCATCGCCGGAATCTGGACGTGGTCCCGAGGCGGCGGTTGGCGCGGGCCGTATCTTCAGAACGAACTGTGGTGCGACCTCAACACCTGGGTAGTCGCCCGCTGGACCCGCGACACCGGGCTCGGCGAGGAAGGGGCGTTCACCGAATACGCGACGACGCGGCTCGGCTTGCACGGCGACCAGGTCCGCCGCTTCCGTCGGCTGGCGTTGCTGTCGGCGGCCGCCGTGCTGCGCGGGCATTACAGCGTGGTGCACCCGATGGGCAGGCTGATGTGGACCCGAGACCAGTTCCTCGGCGGCTCCGACAAGGACCTGACCAGTGATTACGCCGCGATCGTCGCGGCCGGGCGGGTCGAACCGGTGCGGGCGGAGAAGGCCCGCGCAGCACAGATGTGGGACGAAATCGTCGCGCTGTCCGGCACGCTTCCGCTACGCGACCACGCCGACCGGACGTACCTGCGAGTGTCAGCGCGCTATGGCCAATCCTGGCACCGGGTGGTGCACCACGGTTGGGAAGTGATGCTGCGCGGCTACGCCGGCGGATACAACAAAGCCGTAATGTGCTACCACCTGGCCCGCTACGACGCGGAATGGCAACGCTGGCAACGGCTTGCCAAGACCGAACCGTCCTGCGCGACGCTGTATCAGCCGTACAGCTTCGGGCCGAAAGGTCCAGACGGGCTGTACAACGCCGATCCGGAACACGGCATCAAACCGGCCACCGACTATTACCGCCGTCTTCTGTCCAGTTAGGACTTTACGGTCGCCCACCAGAGATAGTCCCGCGCGCGAGTGGCGGCGACGAGCCGTTGCCGGTTCCGCAGCTCGCGTTTTTCTTGCTCCGTAGCGGGGTCTTCCGGCTCGGGATGCACGAAGTCCACGACCAGCACCGCACGGAAGTCCAGTCCTTTCGCCTTGTGCACGGTCCCCGCGTACAGCCGGTCGCCGGTCTCGCCGGTGTGATGTTCGATCGGCCGGGTGGAGACACCGGCCTGCTCCAGCAGCTTCCGGCACTGCTGGGCGTCTTTGTTGCTGAAGGTGATCAGCGCGGCCTCACCGTGCGGAATGTCGAGGTCTCGCACCGCGGCGGCCAGTGCGTCCGGAAGCTCGGATTCGGTGCCCTCCCAGGACTTCGCAATCCCGCCTTCGTTCACCGCGGCCGCGTCGCGCAGTGCGACCCCGGCCGCGCCGTCCAGGTCGTCGACCTCGTTGAGCGCGGTGATCCGCCGGGCGAAATCCAGGATGCCGACGCGGTTGCGGTAGTTGACTTTGAGTACCTCGCCACGGCCCTGAACGGGGATCCCGGCGTCGGAAAGCCGCCAGCCGCCCGGATAGACCTGCTGCTGGCCATCACCGACGAGCAACAGCTGATTCGGCCCGTCACCGGCAATTGCGAGCAGCAGCCGCAGGCCGGTCAGCGTCATGTCCTGCACTTCGTCGACGACCACGGCGGCGTACGGCTCCTCAATCGGTTGCCGTTCAAGCTCTTCCAGCGCCTTGGTCAGCAGATCGTCGAAGTCGTGAGCGTCTCGCTCCGCCAGGTTCTTCTGGTAGTCCAGGTACACCTGCCAGACCGTGGCGCGCTGGCGGCTGTCGAGACGTCGTCGCCGTCCGCGGCGGACCACCCGCTGGTATTCGGCGAGAGTCTTGATGCCCCTGCCCTTGATCACCCGGTGCACTTCGTCCGCCCAATAATGCGGCCCATCGTCCTGGAGTTCGCTGCTGTGCGCTTTCCAGGCGAGACTGAACGAGGTCTCGAACGAGATGTTCACCTGGATTCCCCGGCTGGCGAGGAACGCGCTCGCCCAGGAGTGCAGGCTGACGAACTCCGCCCGATCCGCCATCTCCGGGGCCAGCCGGCGAAACGCGGTCTCGTTCACCGGCGGCAGATTCCGCACGAACGTCGTGAACAGCAACGGACCCGTGCTCCGGCGTCCCGCGTACCGAAGCCGATGCAGCGCCACCACGGTCTTGCCCGTGCCGGCCGGTCCGCTGATCCGGGCCGGACCGCCGTAGTTCCGCGTCGCCAGCGCCGCCTGGTCCGGGTGCAGGAACGTCATCCACGTGTCGAACGGCCGCTCCACCGCCGCCGCCAGCTGATTCTCGGCGACACTCGTCGCGGAGAGCAGCTCGAAAGGCTCCTCCGCCCCGGCTGACGGCTCGATCTTCGGCCAGTCGTACCCGTCCAGCCGCGGTCGCAGCGCACCGGCGATCCGCGCGGCTTGTTTGGCGGTCAGATGCACGGTGTCGCGCCGGAAAAGCTGATCCAGCCGGGAAGCGGGCAGCGACCAGAACGGCCCGGCGTTGCGCGGCCCGGCCGGGGAATCCGGGGCGCCGATCACGACCGGGGTGACCGCGCTCGCGGCGACGCGCCGCTCGCCCGGAAGCGCCAGCCCGGCGAACCGTTCGTCGACCTGGCGCAGCACCGCCCGCATCGTCTCGGCATCCGGGGCTGGATCAGCGACAACAATGGCGAACACCCCGACCCGGCCGATCAGGTAAGCGTCCGCGGCCGGCGCCGCTCCGGTGTGCACCGCGAGATGCCAGCCCTCCGCGGTGCGGGCCACCAGCTCGGCGAAAACATTGCGCTGCAAGGAATTCAGTCCGGGATACCGCTCCGCGACCAGGTTCGCGGCGAGCTGCCGCTTTCGGGCGTGCGAACTGAGCGCCACGGAACCCCCTCCCCGAGGTTACTGCCGGTGTCCGCAGTATTCCGGAAAGGAGCCGTCCCGGAACGAGCATGATCGCGAATCACTCGAATGGCAGCGTCGTCCTACGCCGCGACCGCGCGCCGGGAAGCCCACCACTCCTTCGCCGGACCGGCCCCGGCCCACAACGCGAACACCGCCACCACGGCGACCAAAGCCGTCCAATACGCCACCGGCGGCGCGGACTCCGTCTGCTGTTCCCCGAGCAGCCAAGGCCGCAGCTGCGACTGCACCCAGAACGCCCCGTACCCGAGCACAGTCACCAAAACCGCCCCCGCCAGCGCGGGTCGCGGCAGAAGGAAGGCTAGATCCACCGCGAGCCCGACGGCCAGCAGATAGAACGGCACCGTCGACACCGGGAAGCCCAGCGCCAGCAGCAGCGGCCACATCACGGCCCGGTAGGCGACATACGCGCCGGCCACGGTCAGCGCCGCCCAGCGCCGTCCGACGGTCTTGCGGGCCAGCACGAGGATCAGCGCCGAAACCCCGATGCCCCACAGCGGGTACACCCACTCCGGGATCGGCATCGTGAAGTGCAGCACCGCGGGCCGGTCCACCGGGTGGCCGATCTGGTTGGCGGCGAAGGAAAGCAGCGTCGGCTCCGCCTCCGGCGCGCCGCGTTCCCAGGCCCGCAGGCCGAGGATGCCGTACTCCTGCTGTCCGTTCGGGAAGAACGTGTTCTCCAGGAAGAACGCCCACAGCGCGAGCAGCACCCCGGTCCGGAAGCGGCCCGGCGGGGACAGCCGCAGCCAGCCGAGCAGGACGCCGGCCTGCATGATGCCGGTGCCGAGGTACAGCATCATGTGCGACGGGCTCCACGCGGTCAGGTCGAGGCCGTTCACGCGGTGGTTGATCACGTCGAGCGGCGCGGCGACCAGGAACACGATCAGCCCGGCCTGCATGAGCCGCAGCGAGCGCCGGTCGCAGCCGAGGCCGGTGTAGCTGTGGATCGCCACCAGCACGACGATGATCACCGTGCCGACGGTGTTGATCAGGTGCGGCGGGGCGAGGTCGTCGCGCAGCCACTTGAAGTGCCACGACATGTCCCACGACGACCCGACGAGCTTGAACGCGAAAGCGGTCAGCCACATGCCGTAACAGAACCGCAGCACCCACGCCGGAGTCGGCTGTCCCGGCGCGCCGCGGTGCCAGTGCGTCGCGAAGAAAAGCCTGGTCTTGCCAACGGGTCCGCGCGGGACCGCGGGGCCGGCGACGTCTTCAACCGCCTTCGTCATAGGCGCCATCATCCCCTGCCGCAAGAGCAGGCGACGCGAGAAGGGGCAAAAACCGGGGTTCACCCCTACGGGTGGCGGACTTGCCCGTGCGCGGCCCGGCACGGCAGGGTGTCGGCCCATGATGCCGAAACGAGCCGTCGCCGCTGTGCTGATCGCCGCCCTCGTGCTGGCCGGCGGAGGCGTGCTGACCAGCCTGTTCCTCTGACCCGCTGGCATCGTGGGCACAATGGCGGCATGACGCACAACCTGCTGGGCCCCGAGCCCACGCTGCTGCCCGAGCACACCGAAGCGCAGGCCGCGCTCGACTCCGGGACGGACCCGTCCGCCGTGGCCGCCGAACACCCCGACTACAGCGAGGCCTGGGCCACGCTCGCCGAGCGCGCGCTCGCCGACGGCGAGACCGTCGCCGCGTACGCCTACGCCCGCACCGGCTACCACCGCGGCCTCGACCAGCTCCGCCGCGCCGGCTGGAAGGGTTTCGGCCCGGTGCCGTGGGCGCACCGGCCGAACCAGGGTTTCCTGCGCGCGCTCGCCGCGCTCGGCCTGGCTGCTGAGCGCATCGGCGAGTCCGAGGAGCACGAGCGCTGCAAGACGTTCCTCGCCGATTCCGACCCGGCGGCGGCCGAGGCGACCGGCCTGAAGTGACACTGGGCCGCCGGTCGCGGCCCGGAAAACCGGGGCGCGACCGGCACGTTGCCCACCTTCGGGTGACAGCCTGAGGTGTTCGCATTTGGTGACACCTACAAAGGCGGCCATGCGAGGCACGGCCATGCTCACCCCCCGGATCCGCACCCTCGGCACCGCACTGCGCGAGGCCCGGATCGACGCCCGTTTCGGACTCCGAGAACTCGCCCGGCGAGTCGGCACCAACCCTGCGCTGGTGTCGAACTGGGAGCTGGGACAACGGATTCCCGCGCTGGAGGACGTCGCGGGCATCCTCGGCGCGCTCGGTGTCGTCGGCGCGGAGAAACAGCGGATCCTGCAACTGGCGCGCGGCACCGCCGAACCGGGCTGGGTCGCCCGCGGCAAGCAGTCCGACCCGGACCACCTCGGCGGGCTGCTCGCCTGCGAACGCGCCGCGACGTCGGTCGTCGAATGGCAGCCGCTGCTCGTGCCGGGACTGCTGCAGATCCCGGACTACGCGCGAGCGCTGTTCCTCGCCGACGGATTGCCGCTGAAGGACGCGGAACGCCAGGCGGAGCTCCGGATGATGCGCAGGCCGCTGGTGGTCGGCCCCGGCGCGATCCCGTGCGAGGTGTTGCTGGGCGAGGCGGCATTGCGCAATCCGATCGGCGGGCCTTCGACGATGGCCCGGCAGCTGCGGTTCCTCGCCGACCTGATGGCGACGTCGGCGAAGCTGTCGGTTCGCGTCGTGCCCGCGGGCAACGGCGGGCATCCGGGCCTGGCGGGCCGGTTTTGCGTGTACCACGTGGAGGTCGGCGATCCGATCGTCTACTTCGAGCACCAGCACTCGGGGGCCTTCCTCCTCGACGAGGGGAACGACACCTACTGCGAGGTCGCGGACCGGATCCGCGACATCTCCCTTGGCCCCCGCGCGTCGGCGGCGTTCGTGCAGCGCACCGCGCAGCAGTTCCGGGACCTCGCCCAAGGGAAAACCCCGGAGGGGCCTACGGATATGTTCGGTTAGCGGGTACGTCGACCGCGATCCGCAGTTCGCTGTGGAGCAGGTTTTGCGACACCGCGAATCCGTGCCGCAGATAGGCCGGGATCGCGCGATCCGAGGAGTGCACGGTCACCCGCTCCAGCCCGGATTCCGCGGCCAGCCGCAAAATCGCCTCGATCAGGAGTCCGCCGACGCCGCTGTCGCGTGCTTCCGGCACGACGTACACGCATTGCACGTCGCCGCAGACCCGCGAAAAGTCGTGCGGCGTCGGCACTCTGGGGGTGAGGGCGAGGAACGCCATGCCGAGCACGTGCTCGTCTCGGACCGCTACCAGACACCGATGAGTTTCGGCGTGTGCGCGGGCCCAGGCGGCGAATTCGCGGAGGAATTCGGTCCGATCGCGTTTCGGCGGACCGTCTTGGTCACTTACCCAACGCCAGCGCAACGCGGCGACGGCGGCGAATTCGTCGGTGCGGGCGAGGCGGATTTCGGTGGCTGGCACGGGCGGCACTCCCGGATTCCCGGCTGTGGGGCGGTTCCGCTTGGCATAGTTGCTGGGAGAACTCGCGGGCAGCCACGGCGGCGGCAGAGAAGCTTGTACCGGTCCTTCGATGCCCTAGTCGCCAAAGCCGTGGAACGCGAGGTGATCACCTCAAGCCAAGCAGAAGCCAGCAAGCTCCTCTACGGCGAACTGGACTGAGCTTCCCTGCCGCTGGCAGGTGAAGGATGGACCCGGCCGGCCGGGGGAGGGTGCCGGCCGGGTCCGAGGCTCTCAGGCGACCGCCGCGAGTTCCCGGGTTGGAGCGACCGAGCCGACGACCCGGTTGCGTCCGCTGTTCTTCGCCGCGTAGACAGCGGCGTCGGCCGCCGCCATCACTTCCTCGATGCTTGTCCCGTCCAGCGGGAACGCCGCCACCCCGATCGACGCGGTGCGGTTTTCGATCGCGACTGCTTCGCCTTCGTTCGTCTGCGTCGGGATCACCAGCTCGCTGATGCGCTGCCGGATCCGTTCCGCGGTCACGATCGCGTCTTCTTTGGACGTCGACGGCAGCAGCGCGACGAACTCCTCGCCGCCGAAACGGCCGACGAGATCGTGTGCCCGGGTCTCCTGTTTCACCACCGCGGCAACGGCTTTGAGCACGTCATCGCCCGCGAGATGGCCGTACGTGTCATTAATCCGCTTGAAGTGGTCGAGGTCGATCATCAGCGCGCCGAAGCTGCCGTTCTCGCGCTCGGCGCGGGAAATCTCGCGCTGCGCGCCGTCCTGCCAGGTGGTGGCGTTGAGCAGCTGGGTTTTCTGGTCCGTCGTCGCGAGTTCCTCGAGCCGCTTGATCAGCATCGACCGCTGCAGCACGTACAGCGGCAGGATCACCAGCACCGACAGCAGCGGTTCATGGCTCAGCACCATCACGAGCAGCCCGCCGACGCACAGGGTCGCCAGTTCCAGCAGGTTGTCGTCCATGGTGCCGAGACAGGATTCGGCCGTCGCCTTCGCCGGGTCGGTCAGGTACAGACCAAGGCCGGTCAGAGCGGTGTTGACCAGGAAATAGCCGAGCGCGCCCGCGACCACAGTGGCGACGCTGTCGCCGTCCGCGAGGTGTCCGGCCAGCGCGGCGCCGAAACCGGACAGGATCATCGTGGTCGCGTTGGCCGCGACGCGGTGCGCCTCACCGGGGCGCGTGCCGTGCCAGCTGCGGAACGCCAGGTAGACGTAGATGATCACGCCCAGCGCGGCGACCAGCTGCGGCGGCACCAGCAGCGCCGCCGGAAGCAGCCACACCGACGTGACGGTGATGTGCGGGCCCTGGCTCAACATCCGGCGCTGCCGCTCGATCTGGCGGGTGACCTCGGTCTGCGCGATCGCCAGGCCGGCGAGCATGCCGAGGATGCCGATCTCGCCGAGGCTGACCGGGAACACCAGCGTGCTCACCACGGTGAGCACCACGGTGACGGCCATGCTCGTCAGCGTGACCGCGACCCACTGTCGCGGTCGGGACCAGAGCGACCACCGGGCAACCGCATCGCGCAGCCCCAGACGTGAAAATTCCCCCAATGTGACCATTTTTCCCCCCGGGTCTTGCGCGGATCTCCAGTGACACTCGCCTTACTCACAGTTTCAGACCGTTTGCCGCCTGTCCACAAGGGCCTTAGGTGTGTACATTTTTCCCGAACACGCCGGATGAAGGGTGACCAGCGATGCGCAGCAAGGAACAGTGACCGCGTAGCAGCACCGCAAGGTCGCGCAGGTCAGAGCCTCACGCGCGGGGCATGTCGGGGTAGTTCAGGCATGTTCGGCGCGTGTGGCTTCCTTCGCTGACCCGCCTTCAGCCTGTCCGGAAACGCTCCGCTGCCACGCGATCGCGAGCGGAATCGTAATGAGCAACCCGGCCAATCCGAAGATCCCGACCGTCGTCTGGGCGCTCACGTGGTCCGCGATGACCCCGCCGATCAACGGAGTCACGCCCATTGTCGTGGTCAATCCGGTGTTCGACAGCCCCATCGTCTGCGCCCGGCTCTCGTCCGGAACCGCGACCGTCAGCGAGGCGGTCGCCTGCAGCAGCGCGATCGTGCCGAAACCGCCGGAAATCACGAACAGGATCACCGAGACGATCGGCCCCGGCTGCAGGAAACAGAGCAGCAACGGGATCGCGGCGAGCGCGGTCATCGGGCCGATCAGCTTCGGCCGGATCCCGGCGGGCACCCAGCGCGTGTAGACGAACGTGAAGATCACGCTGCCCACCGGGTCGGCGGCGAGCAGCAAGCCGATCATTTCGGACCCGCCGCCCGAGGAAGCCACGTAGGGCGCGGCGATGCCCTCGTACACCGGCATCAGACCGGCGAGCCAGGTGAAGACCATCAACGAACGCAACGCACTGGTCGCGAACGCGACGCGGCCGCCCGCGCTCAGCGACGAGAAGAACGGCTTGCGCTTTTCCCCGCTGGCCGCCGCGGGGCGGGCTTTCAGTCCGAAGCGGAGGAAGAGCGCGGAGAGCACGAAGGTGCCCGCGTCGAGCACCAGGGCGAGGTGGGCGTCCATCGCGAGCAGCAGCGCGCCACCGCCGGCGAAACCGAGCAGCTGTGCGGATTGGACCGTCATGCTCCGGATGCCCATGCCGACCACGAACCGGTCGCCTTCGAGCACCTGCGGCAGCAACGCCAGCTGAGACGCCTTGAACGGCGGATTCAGCAGTGAAACACAGCCGACGAGCACGCATAGTGCCCAGAACGGCAGTCCGGGAATGGCTACGCACAGGATCAGCGCCGCGCGCGTGAGGTCGACAGTGACCATGACCGCCCGGCGCGGGAAGCGATCGGCGAATCCGGTGAGGAAGATGCCGCCGAGCAGCGACGGGAAAAACGTGAGCGCGTAGGTGAGGCCGGTCAGCGTCGCGGAACCGGTGTTGGCGTAGACCAGGACGGACAACGCGACCCGGGCCAGCTGGTCACCGGCGATCGACAGCAGTTCGCCGAACCACATCGCGCGGAACTCGGCGACTCCGAACACCTCGCGGAACGTGACCCGGTGTGGTGCTGTCGTCATGCGTGTTCTCCCCGCTGCTGTGTGCGGACTGTGCCGCACTAGTGACCAACGGGTGACCCTAGAACCTCCTGGTCACGGGCCGGTCACACGAAGTGAGTTGTCAAGCTCAGTGTCTCGTGACTGTTGGTGATTCTCTAGGTTCTTTCGCCGGTATCCGACAGGTCACGATCAGTTCGCCACGTGTCCAGACGATAGCGCTCCGCACTCTCGGCTGGGGCCAGATCGATCTTTGTGGTTTGTGACACATCCTTTCGGGTGGACCGTCCGCAGAGTGGAACGGCCGCCGTCCGGCCATCCAGCCGCGTAGCTTCGCCCGGGTGACCGCTCTCCCGACGTTCACGCTCGCCATCGTGGGCGCCGGACCTCGCGGGGTCGGCGTCCTCGAACGGCTGTCCGCGAACGCCGCCGGCCTGCTCGGCGACCGGCGCGTCGAAGTCCACCTCATCGACCCGTTCCCGCCCGGCCCTGGCCGCGTGTGGCGGTACGAGCAGTCGCCGCTGCTGCGGATGAACTCGATGCCCGAGGACGTCACCGTGTTCACCGACGACACTGTCCGGATCGACGGTCCGGTGCGGCCGGGTCCGTCGCTGATCGAGTGGGTGCGGCAGGTGCGCGCGGGCACCGTCGCCTATCCGGTGCCGGACGACGTCCGCGCCGAGTTCGAGAGCCTCGCCTCCACGGATTTCCCGACCCGGCGGCTGCAGAGCCGGTACCTGGAGTGGTTCTACCGCAAGGTGGTGGCCGAATTGCCGCCCGGCATCACGGTGGTCGAACATCTCGCCACGGCCGAGCGTATCGACCACGACGAAACGGTGCGGCTTTCCGACGGCACGACCGTGGTCGCCGATGCCGTGGTGCTGACTGTCGGCCACCTCGACGCGGTCCCGGACTCTCGCGAACGCGAACTGGAGGCGTTCGCCGAGCAGCACGCGCTGTCGTACTACCCCGCTGGCTACACCGCGGACGTCGACTATTCCGCTGTGCCTGCTGGAGAACCGGTGTTGGTGCGCGGTTTCGGTCTGGCGTTCGTGGACCTGATGCTGTTGCTCACGGAGGGGCGCGGCGGCCGGTTCGAAGAATTGCCGTGCGGCGGCTTGCGCTACCACCCGAGCGGTGCAGAGCCGGTGCTGCACGTCGGTTCCCGGCGAGGGGTGCCGTACCACGCGAAGACCGGTTACCGGTTGCGTGGGAAACCGTTGCAGCTGCCCAGGTTCTTCGACCAGCGGGCGATCGACGGGCTGACCGGCCCGCTCGACTTCCGCGTGGACGTGTGGCCGCTCATCGCGAAAGAACTCGCCTGGGCGTATTACACCGAGCTGTTCACCGGCCATCCGGACCGCGTGCGCACAGATTTCGCTGTCTTCGCGGACAAATTCGCCGACCTGCCCTGGGAATCGTCCGAAATGGACGCTCTGATCGCGGCCGCGGTTCCTGCCCGGGAAGACCGGCTCGACCTGGAACGGCTGGATCGCCCGTTCGCTGGCCGCCGCTTCGATTCCGGTGAGGAATTCGGGAAAGCGGTGCGGAAGTACATCGAATCAGACCTTGCCCGGCGCGCGGACGTGCACCACAGTGCGGACCTCGGCGCGTTCATGGCACTGCTGTCGGTGATCGGCCAGCTGCCCGCGCTGCTCGCGACGGGACGGCTGACCGCCGCCTCTCAAGTGTCCGATATGGACGGATGGTTCCACGGCTTTTTCTCCTACTACGCCAGTGGTCCGCCGCCGCGGCGTCTCGACGAGCTGCTCGCGCTCGAGGACGCTGGTGTCGTTTCGTTTCTCGGCGCGGACATTTCGATCGCCGCCGACGAGGCCGCCGGAACGTTCGTCGCTTCGAGCGCCAGCCACCCGGACACTGTCGCCGCGCGCACGTTGATCGAGGCGCGACTGCCGGACGCGAGTGTCCCGCGAGTGTCCGACCCGCTGTTGCGCAGCCTGCGCGACACTGGCGCGCTGGCCGAGGAAACCGTGCCGGATGTCGACGGCGCGACCCTGCCGTCCGGGCGGATCGCCACGACGCTCAACGACTTCCGGCTGCTCACTGTGGACGGAACGGCGCATCCGCGGCGATTCGCGGTCGGCCCGCACACGAGCGTCCGCTCGGCGGGGGCCTTCACGCGGCCGCGCACGAATGCGATCTCATTCCGGCAGAACGACGCATTGGCAAGGGAAATCCTGCGGCTGGCTAACCCTTGACGGTCGGCGCGATCTGCTGTGCCCACTCCCACGGCGCGGTGGTGTCGCCGGGCAGCGAGTTGAAGTACTCCCAGCCGTCGATGCCGCCGAAGTCCGGATACTTCTGGACGAGGCTGCCGACGGTGTTCTTCAGCGTCGGCATGTCGACGTAACCGTTGCAGTTGGCGGGATTCGTGACAGTTCCGGCGACAACCTTGCTTGCCGGGACGACGCCGCGGCCGATGATCTGGTCATAGCCGGAGGTGTCCGCCAGCGAACCCCAGCCGCAGTAGAACTGGGCGTTGAACCAGGAAATCTGGTCGCCGCGCTCGCGATAAAGCCGGTCGTAGTCGAGGCCGGAAAGCCCACCGCCGCCGCTGAGTTCGGTCGCGACCGGCGCGAGGGTGATCAGGAAGTCCGCGCCGAAGTCGTTTCGCAGCGCGTCGATCACCCGGTTCAGGGCGTCGTTCGACATCTGCTCTTCGACATCGAGATCGATGCCAGACAGCGAATGGTCGCGGATCAGGTTGCGCAGCAACGGGTAGTAGGTGTCGAAGTCCTGCTCCAGACGCTGGAAGCTGCCCTTCGCCGCGCCGCCGACGAAGGCGAGCGCGTGCACGCCTTTGCTTTGCATCGTGGCGAGGTCGGCCCACATCTGCGTGAACTTGCCGTCTGAGGGCGGATCGTCGTTGAGCGTCATGGTTCCGCCGTCGTTGAGGTGCACCGCGCCCACGATCACGTCGGTTGCGCCGGTGTCGTGGTCGGTGAGTCCCAGCGGGGAGATGTACGACCCGTTCTGGTGCGTCGTTTGGTAGTAGACAACAACTCTGCGTCCGGTTGCCGCCGTGGCCGGGACTGCTCCGCAGAGCACCAGGAACACCGCCAGCACCGCCGCCGTGATCTTCCTCATGGGTTCGGACCCTAGGACGGCAGCGGTGCCCGCGGTAGGCCCGAAAGCGTCAGCAACGCCCCAGCATGTCCGTCAGCGCAGACTTCTCCGCCGAATTCACGGTGAGCTTGAACTTGTACTTGACCGTGACCCACATCTTGGCGTAGGTGCACCAGTAGCCGGTGGACGGCGGCTTCCACTGGTCCGGCGACTTGTCGCCCTTTTCCTGGTTCACGTTGTCGGTCACCGCGATCAGCTGCGGATCGGACAGATCGTTGGCGTAGGCCTGGCGCTGCTCCTGCGTCCAGGACGAGGCCCCGGTGCGCCACGCGTCGGCGAGCGGAACGACGTGGTCGATGTCCACATCGGACGGAGAGCTCCAGGTCGCGTCGTCGTACGGCGAGGTCCACTTGCCGGACGTCGGATAGCAATCGGAGCCGACCTGGACGTTCGTGCCGTCACGCTTGAGCACCATCTCGCGCGTGTTGCAGTTGTTGCCCTGGTCGATCCAGTGCGGGAACTTGTCGCGGCTGTAGCCGTCTTGCGAGCCGTCCGGTTTCACCGTGAGACCGGCGAGCTGGCTTTTCGCGGTGTCCGCCGACGGGATGCCGGGCGGGGTGGCGTCGGCGACGCCGACCGTGACCGAGCCGAGCAGCGCGACGCCGGCCAGGACGGTCAAGGAGTTGCGAACTGTACGAGTGGTCGGCATATTTCTGCCTCCCTGGTCAGGTGCGGGACTGGTTCACCTTTGACCACGAAAGTGGCGCGCGCAACACCGTCAGGTGACAGGAAACCGACCTTCAGTAAACGGAAAGTCACCGAGAGTCCAAGCTGGCCTGAACCCTGCGCGGCCGAAGCGGGTCAGCCGCGGACCGCCCGAAGGTCGGCCGTATGCCGGTACCAAGTGCGGCGGGTGATCTCGCGTTCCTGCGGCACACCGTCGATGACCAGCGAAGACGTCGGCACGCAGCCGAGCTGGAAGGCGCGCCCGCGATACG
This sequence comes from Amycolatopsis sp. NPDC054798, assembly GCF_053611505.1. NCBI lineage: Bacteria > Bacillati > Actinomycetota > Actinomycetes > Pseudonocardiales > Pseudonocardiaceae > Amycolatopsis > Amycolatopsis sp. NPDC054798. The sequence goes on from NZ_JBSHAM010000001.1 coordinate 67,344, forward strand.
TCGAGGATCGTTTGAGGAGCTTGCCGCGGGTGATTCGGGCGGTCACTCCAGCGTCGTCCGGTGCGACCTCGATGCCGGAAACCGAGCCGTCGAAAGCCACCTGTTCGTCGCAATACGCCTGGCCCTTGACATCGCGCAGGGTCGCGTGCCCGAGGAGTACTCCGCCGGTGTCGTCGCGCACGAGCGGGATCTCGGTGTCGTCACCCTTCCAGGCGAGCGTGAACGCCTCGTCCGGGTCCGAGGGCAGCCGCCAGTGCTCGGCGACGCGAGAGCCGGCCTCAGTGGCCACGAAACCGACGGACACGCCCGAGAGGAGTTCGCGGCGCATGAGACGCACCACCACGGCGGCGAGGCCAGCGTCGGAGCCCAGCACGACGAGCCGGTCGTGTTCCCCCAGCAAGGGGTCGATTTCTGCCTTGCCGGGACGGGGTCCGGCATGCACCAGCGGGACGTCGCCGAGCCGCGCGGGCAGATCCGCCGCGGCGCCGCAGGCCACCACTATTCCGCGCACTCCGGCGTCCTCCGTTAAAGTCATGCACCGGCATTTACCAGCGCCACCCGTGCCCCCGTCCGGGGTCACTATTCCTATTGCCGAACACCTGGAGTGTCACATGCCGGCCATCGTGCTGATCGGTGCCCAGTGGGGGGACGAGGGCAAGGGCAAGGCCACCGACCTGCTCGGCGACCGCGTCCAGTGGGTCGTCCGCTACCAGGGCGGCAACAACGCGGGCCACACGGTCGTGCTGCCGAACGGCGAGAACTTCGCGCTGCACCTCATCCCGTCGGGGATCCTGACGCCGGGCGTGACGAACGTCATCGGCAACGGCGTGGTCATCGACCCGGGCGTGCTGCTGGACGAACTGGCCGGCCTCGAGGAGCGCGACGTCGACACCAGCAAACTGCTGATCTCGGCCGACGCGCATTTGATCATGCCGTACCACGTGGCGATCGACAAAGTCACCGAGCGCTATCTGGGCAGCCGCAAAATCGGCACCACCGGCCGCGGCATCGGGCCGTGCTACCAGGACAAGATCGCCCGCGTCGGCGTGCGCGTGCAGGACCTGCTGGACGAGAAGATCTTCCGGCAGAAGGTCGAGGCGGCCCTGGAGTTCAAGAACCAGGTGCTGGTCAAGGTCTACAACCGCAAGGCGCTCGACGCCGACCAGGTCGCCGACGAGGTGCTCGCGGCGGGCGAGAAGTTCGCGCACCGCATCGCCGACACCCGGCTGCAGCTGAACCAGGCGCTGGAGCGCGGCGAAACGGTGCTGCTGGAGGGTTCGCAGGGCACGCTGCTCGACGTCGACCACGGCACGTACCCGTTCGTCACGTCGTCGAACCCGACGTCCGGCGGCGCGAGCGCGGGCTCGGGCATCGGGCCGGGCCGCATCACGACCGTGCTGGGCATCCTGAAGGCGTACACGACGCGCGTCGGCTCCGGCCCGTTCCCGACCGAGCTGGACGACGAGTCCGGCGAGTACCTGCGCAAGCAGGGCGGCGAATTCGGCGTCACCACCGGCCGTTCCCGCCGCACCGGCTGGTTCGACGCGGTGATCGCCCGCTACGCGGTGCGGGTCAACGGAATCACCGACTACTTCCTGACCAAGCTGGACGTGCTGTCCGGCCTGGAGAAGGTCCCGGTGTGCGTCGGCTACGAGGTGGACGGCTTCCGGACCTCGGACATGCCGATGACCCAGACCGACGTGCACCACGCGGTCCCGATCTACGAAGAGCTGCCGGGCTGGTTCGAGGACATCTCGCACTGCCGCACGTACGACGAACTGCCTGCCAACGCGCGGGCTTACGTCGAGCGGATCGAGGAGCTGTCGGGAGCCCGGGTTTCGGCGATCGGCGTCGGCCCCGGCCGGGAGCAGACGATCGTGCGGCACGAGTTCGCCTGATCTATTCGGTTTTGGCGGCCAGGCTGGTTTCCTGCCGGCCTGGCCGTTTTTTCGTCAGCGAACCGTGGTGGTGACCGGGGTTTGGTTGCGGAACAGGTCGAGCACCGGGCAGTGTTCATCCACCGCGCGGCGCAACTGTTCGTAGGCGTCGGCCGAGGCTGGGCCTTCGAGTTCCACGGACACCCGCACGTCGCTGAAGCCCGGCCGGGTCGATTCGTCGAAGCCGAAGAAGCCGTGCAGGTCCAGGTCTCCGTCCACCTTCACGCGCACCGCGTCCAGCTGGATGCCGAGGCGGGCCGCCCAGAACTGGTACGTGATCACCTGGCAGGACCCGAGCGCGGCCAGTGCGTACTCGACCGGGTTCGCGGCCTGGTCGGTGCCGCCGAGGGCGGGCGGCTCGTCGACGGTGAACGCGTGGTCGCGCACCCGGACGTCCACCACCGTCGAAGTGTTCGCGGCCAGTGCGTGGTCGACGCTGAACGACACCGCCGCGTTGTGCCGGTCCGTCTGCACGGCTTGGCGGGTGCCGTCGATGACGTCGGTCAGTGACATCGGTCCTCCTGGGGTCGTCGGGCGTCCAGGGTGCGGGTCTGCCGCGGCGTGCGGCAGGGGCTCTCGGCGGCTGAGAAAGCGGCTGGTACAAAGCCGCGTGGTTGTTTCGGCTGGTGAGAAACCGGTGGTGGGCCTGGATAGCTTGGAGGCATGAGCGTCGGACTGACCTTGCCCGCCCTTCCGCAGGCGAACATCACGGTGACCGAAGTGCTGGAGCAGGCGCGCGAGGCCGAGGAGGCTGGTGCGGCGTCGATCTGGTTCGCCCAACTGCCCTCGAGTCACGACGCGCTGGCGGTGGCCGCGCTGGCCGGACAGGTGACGTCGCGAGTCGAGATCGGCACCTCCGTCGTGCCGATCTATCCGCGGCATCCGCTGGTGCTGGCGTCCGCGGCACGCACGGCGAGCGAGGCGTCCGGCGGGCGCTTCACGCTTGGCATCGGCCTTGGTGCCAAGAACTTCCTCGAACCCGTCTACGGCACGCCGTACCCGCCCCCGGTGCGGCACTTGCGGGAGTACCTGACCGCCTTGCGCGCGCTGTTCGCCGGGGAACAAGTCGACTTCACCGGCTCGACGCTGGAAGTCCACCTGTCGCAGCCAGCGCCGGCGACGCCGATCTCGGTGATCGTCGCCGCGATGGGGCCGCAGGCGTTGCGCGTCACCGGAGAACTGGCCGACGGCACGCTGCCGTATCTGGCCAGCCCGCAGGCGATTTCGAACCTGATCGTGCCCGGGATCGGTCCGGGCAAGCGAGTGATCGCCGCCGTACCGGCCGTGGTGACCAGCGACGTCGACGCGGTGCGCGAAATCGCGGCGCAGGAACTCGGTTTCTACGGTTCGATCCCGTCGTACCAGCGCATCCTGAAGGAGGGCGGCGTCGAAAGCGCAGCGGACCTGGTGCTGATCGGCGACGAGGAGACGGTCGCCGCCGGAGTGCGGCGTTATTTCGACGCCGGCGCGACCGACGTGTTGCTCACCCAGACCGCCCTGCACACCGACGAGGACCGGCGGCGTACCTGGCGGCTGACGGGCGAGCTCAACTCATCCGGTTCGTAAGGGTTGTCGTTACTGACATTTCCTCCAGATCGAGTTCGTGCAGCACCTTCTGCAGGACGTCGTCGTCAAGGCGGCCGGCACGGTTCTCCTCGATCATCGCCGCACGCTGGGTGATGAGGAGTTCCCGCCGCGCCTTGGCGAACTGCGCCTGCGGGCTGTCGCGGCGCTCCTCGCCGGACAGGGTGATCGCGGCCTGCGCGAACCGGTAACGGGTGTCCACCATGCGTTCCAGCCGTTGTTCGAGCCGCTTCATTTTCTCCGGCTCGATGTCTAATGTGGACAGTTGATCGCGGGCGAGTTCGCGCAGCCGCTCGTGCGCGGCTTTCTGCGCGACCTCGCGCGCGGCCAGCTCCTCGGCCTGGTCGCGCGCGTCCTCGTCGGGGTCTTGGACCTTGAGCAGCCGGATCAACGGCGGCAGCGTGAGACCTTGGATCAGCACGGTCCCGACCGCGACGGCGAACGCGAACAGCTGAATCTCGGCGCGCCCAGGCGTGTCCGCGGGAACACCCGACGCGGCGGCGATGGTGACGACACCGCGCATGCCGGTCCAGGAGATCACCGCCAGCGAACGCCAAGCAGGCGGATCGTGCTTGGTGCGTCTGAGAAGCTGCAGCGACCGGGGCAGGTAACTGGACAGGAAAACAGCGGGAATCCGCACGAACATCGTCGCGAGCAACACGACGACCGCGGACAGCGCGAGCGTCCAGTTGTCCCGCGCGGCATGCTGCGCCCCGTCGAGCACGAACGGCAGTTGCAGTGCCATCAAGGCGAACACCAGCGCTTCGAGCATGACGTCGATCGAGGCCCAGACAGACCGGTCCTGCACCCGCGTCGCCGGTGATGCCCGCAGCGATCGGTGCCCGAGGAACAGCCCCGCCGTGACGACCGCCAGCACGCCGGACCCGCTGAACTCCGATCCGAACGGATGCAGATGCTCCGCGGTGACGTACGCCGCGAACGGCACCACGATCCCGAACGCCGATTCGAGCAGCGGATCGTCCAGCCTCGCACGGATCAGCTCGACCACCCCGCCCGCGACCAGCCCGACAAGAATGCCGACCACCGTCGCGACGGCGAACACCGCGAACCCGTGCCCGAGCGACCCCGCCGTCCCGGCCACCGCCGCGAGCGCGACCTTGTACAGCGTGAGCGCGGCCGCGTCGTTGACCAGGCTCTCGCCGGTGAGCACAGTCATCACGCCCCGTGGCAGCCCGAGCCGCCGCCCGATCGCGACCGCCGTGACCGCGTCCGGCGGAGACACGACCGCCCCGAGCACCAGCGCCGACGCCCACGGCAAATCGGGCAGCAGCAAATGCACGACGAAGGCGATCACGAACGCGGTGCCCACCACGAGCAGCACGCCGAGCGTGATGATCGGCCGCAGATTCGCACGAAAGTGGGAGATCGAACTCTCCAGCGACGTCGAGTACAGCAACGGCGGCAGCACGACGGTCAGGATCAGCTCGGGCTCCAGTTCGACCCGCGGAACACCGGGAATCAACGCGATCCCCAGCCCGACCACCACGATGAGCAGCGGCGCGGACAGGTTGAACCGCCGGGCGATCGCAGTCAGCCCCAGCGACCCGGCGAGCACGCCGACCAGCGTCAAGGTCTCCATGCTTCGCATCTTGACTCATGCGTCGCGCGGGACGCGGATGGTGTGGATTCGTGTCGGGACTCCCTTCGGGGTGAGGCGGATGGGCCGGGTCGCTGGTGTTGGGGGTGGTCGTCGGTGGGTTGCGCGGGTGCGTTCGGGGTGGGTCGGGCGCGGGGTTTTCGGGTGGCCGGGCAGGGGCCGCGCGAGTCGGCTGGCGGGGCGTGGTGGCGGACGGCGCGGGTCCACGCGGGACGGTTGGCGGATGGGTGGGCCGCTTGGTATTGGCGGGGAAGGGGTAACCGGCTGCTGCTCGGTTCCGGGCTGGCTGGTGGGCAGAGCGACTGGGGTGGGCTCGGAAGGAGCGGCTGATTGTGGATCGATGCCAGGGTGGCTTCGCTGCCGCACCCCGCACCCCGCACCCCGCACCCCGCACCCCGCACCCCGCACCCCGCACCCCGCACCGCCGCCGCTGCCGCACGCCGCGCCGCCGCCGCACGGCACACCGCTGCCGCACGCCGCGCCGCCGCCGCACCGCACACCGCCGCCGCACCGCACACCACCGCCGCTGCCGCACGCCGCGCCGCCACCGCACCGCACACCACCGCTGCACATCGCCGCCGCACTACCGCCGCCGCGCACCATCGCTGCACGCCGTCGCCGCACTACCGCCGCCGCGCACCATCGCTGCACGCCGTCGCCGCTCGCCGTTGCACACCGCCGCCGCACGCACGCCGTCGCTGCACCGCCGCCGCACGCCGCACACCACCACCGCCGCATCGCCGCCGCCGCACACCGCGGCCGCCGTGCACCATCGCCGCTGCCGTATCGCTGCCACCGCACACCACCACCGCCGCGCACCGCCGCCGCACCGCCGCTGCGGGCCATTGCCGTTGCGCGCCATCACCGCCACGGTGTCGGTAACCCCGGCACACGGTGTTGGTAACCCCGGCACCGTCGGCGGACGGGGCCCGGCATGGGCGCGGGAGCGGGGCAGCGGTGGGAAGTGCAGCGGCTGGCCCGCGCACCGGCGATCGGGCTGCGGCAGACGATCGAGACCGCTTCCCGCACCGGCAGCCCAGCCGCCGCCTGAGCGCGGAACCCGCCCTCGAGATCCGCCGCCTTCACCAGCCCAGCTGCCGCAGATCCGCCGCGCAGCGGGCCGACGAAAGGGCGCGGCCGCTCGGCGAGAAGCTCGCGGTCGTCGTTCCCGAGCCTCGGTGTGGAGTCGGCGGGGTGGTCTGGCTGCGAAGCGAGAGCCGTGACGGGATGGCATCGGGCGTCCCGTCACGGCGGGTTCACTTCGCAGCAGACGAAGTGAACCGAAGCCGTGGTCGGCACGCGACGGTTCGGCCGGATCCCGCCCGCAGGCTCCGGTCAAGCACCAGCCAGCGGAGCGATGCCGGGCGGGGAACGGCCGGCCGTCTCGAGAGCTTGCGGGACTAACCGAGTTCCTTCAGTTCCTTTTCCACCGCAGCGAGTTCCGCCGCCGAGCCCTGCACCTTCGGGCCGGTGAACCACTTCCGTGCCGACAACACCCACCACAGGGCGGCCCCGCCCAGAACGACCAGGAAGGCGATCGGCGTGTAGTTGAACGTGTCGACCGTGACTGGGCTCGCCTGGGGGAGCATGAAGAGCACGAAGATCACCGCGACCCATCCCGTCGCGACGATGCCGATCGGTTTGCCCCAGCGGCCCAGGTTCCACGGGCCTTTCTCGAAACTGTCGCCGCGGCGGACGCGGAGAAAGACGGGGATCACGTACGCCACGTACAGGCCCACTGTCGCGATCGAGGTGACTGCTGCGTACGCCGTCGCGCTCCACAGGTACGGCAGCGCGAGCACCAGCGCACCGCCAGCGGCCAGCCACACCGCGTTGGTCGGTGTTTGGGTTCGTTTGTTGATGCTGTGCCAGATCTTCGAACCCGGGATCGCGCCGTCGCGGGCGAAGGCGTAGATCATGCGGGAGTTCGCGGTCACCGACGCCATGCCGCAGAACAGCTGCGCGCCGATACAGATCAGGAGCAGGAATTTGCCGGTCACCGCGTCGGTCGCGTCGATGAAGATTTGCGCTGGCGGGACGCCGGTGGCCGAGTTGACGGCTCCGTCGTAGTTCTGGATCGCGAACGTCAGGCCGATCAACAGGATCCAGCCCGCCACGAGCGAGACGAGGATCGAGTTGATGATGCCGCGCGGCCCCGCTTTCGCGGCGTTCTTGGTTTCCTCCGTCATGTGCGCCGAGGCGTCGTAGCCGGTGAGGGTGTATTGCGCCAGCAGCAAACCCAGCAAGAACACATACGGCGCGGAACCCCAGCCGGTCTGGTTCACGAAACTGCCGAACACGAACGACGCTTCCTGATGTTTCGCCGGAACGAACACGAGTACGCCCACGATCACCAGCACGCCAAGCAGATGCCACCACACGCTGACGCTGTTCAGCACCGCCACCACACGCACGCCGAAGGTGTTCAGCACCCCGTGCACGACGAGAATGACGGCCAGCAACAGGATCGTGTGCCCCGGCGTCGCGCTGAAGCCCCACTGCAGATCGAGGAACGCGTTGAGGAAGAGCGCGGCGCCGAAGTCGATGCCGGCCGTGACCGCGATCTGCCCGATCAGGTTGAACCAGCCGGTGAACCACGACCACGCCGGGCCGTTGCGCGTCGCCAGTTTCGCCGCCCAGTAGTAGAGCCCGCCCGCGGTCGGGTAGCTCGAGCACACCTCCGCCATGCCCAGCCCGACCAGCACCACGAACAGCCCGACCAGCGGCCAGCCCCAGATCATCGCCGCCGGGCCGCCGGTTTTCATGCCGAAGCCGTACAGCGTGAGGCAGCCGGAGAGGATCGAGATGATCGTGAACGACACGGCGAAGTTCGAGAACGCCGACATCGTGCGTTTGAGTTCCTGCGCGTAGCCGAGCGCGTGCAGGCGAGCGCTGTCTTCGTCGGGCTGGCCGGTCTGCTGATCGGAGACATCCATCGGGCACCCACCTGAAAGGTATGCGGACAGACCATTGAGAGTGCGCAGAAGTTAGCCCCCGGCGTTCGCGGGTGTCAAGGTTTCGCTGGTGGCTGGGCGGAAGCTCCTCCGAACGGCGCAGGGCGGTCCGGGTTTCGGTGATCAACATAAGGCCAGTATGTCGAACGGATGTTCGAGTGCGCATCACTCGAACCGGTCGTCTGCGAAGCGGCGGCCGGTCAGCGGCAGGCCCGCACCGCCGGGACGCGGATCGCCCGCCGGGCGGTGCCGACGCTGGAGGCCAGGGTCAGCGCGCACGCGGTGAGCACGATGCCGAGGTAGATCGTGATGGTGGCGTCCGGCAGTACCGAACCTGTCTTCACCAGGCTGTACGGGACCACCGTCGCGACCGAGGCGATCGAGCCGAACAGCACCCCGGTCGACGCGAGCACGGCTCCCTCCAGCCCGACCATCCCGAGCACCTGCGGCGGCGTCGAACCCACGAGGCGTTGCTGGCCGAACTCCCGCCTGCGGTGAATGGTGGTGGCGATGAGCGTGTTCACCACCATGATCGCGGCGAACAACGCGACCATGCCGACCACCACGTAGTTCAGCGTTTCGATGCTCCGGGCGATCTCGGTCCGCGCCCCGGTCGCCGCGGAGTTCTCGATGCTCTGCATGTAGAGGGTGCCGGTGGCCATTCCGGTGAACAGGATGTTCGGCACGAGGGCCCCGGCCAGCTGCTGAGTCTGCCCGCGCAGGTTGAGCACGGCCAGGTGGCCGCTAGCGCCCGTTCGCCTCAGCGCCCTGGTCAGCGCCCGCGTGATCACCGTCAGCAGCGAGGGCGCGAGCAGCGCGAACCCGACCGCGGACAGGATGGCGCCCTGGCCGCCGACAGCCATCAACGCGGGCTCCCGGCCGGTGAACACGGTCGCGGTCAGCACTCCGGCGGAAATGCCGGCGGCGAGCACGAGCACCCCGGCGATGAGGCGGACCCGCCCTGGCCGGGCACCGCCGACCGAAGCGGTGAGCAGTCCTTCCCGCACCCCGATCCTGGCTCCGCGCCACGCCGTCGCCGCGGCTGCGATCGCGGCCGCGAGCAGTGTGATCCCGAGGCCGATGCCGATCGCGAACGGACCGAATTCGGCGGGCATGCCTCGCGGCACGCGCTGAGTGTTCTTGAGCAGGTCGACCACCAGCCTGCCGGCGAACACCGCCGGTGTGATCGCCGCGAGAAACGCGATGATCGCGATGGACACGGCCTCGCCGACGATCAGCTGGCCAATCTGCGCAGGCGTCGCGCCGACGCTTTTCAGCAGAGCCAGCTCAGCGTCGCGTTGGCGTACCAGCAAGCCGAGCGTGGACATCACGGCGACCACGACGAGCACCAGGCCCCAGCCGCCGACCGCGCTCGCCATGATGGTCAGCATGCTTCCGGTCGCCTCGTCAACGGCGGCGTTGGCGCGAGTGTCCAGCAGCGACGCGAAAGTCATCAGGATCGTGGCACCGAGGAACAGCGAGACGAAGCTCGCCACGAAGCTGGCGGGGCGGTGGCGCAGCGAGCGCAGCGCGAAACGAAAGATGATCATCGGACTGCTGCCCTTCGCTCGACAGCCGAAGGGCCGGCCAACTCGTGCCTGCCAGCGCACGCACCCGGTTCCTCTCCGGCCCGGATGCCTTGCTGACCGACTCCCGCCGCAGTTCCAGCCACCGGTCTCTCCCCTCGACAGCCTGCGCGACGAACGCTAAGGCTCCCGACGGCACGACGGCGATGGCCTGCACCCCCCGTTACGGGGTGGGGACAGCCCTACCTCGCCCGGGCTGGACAGACATTTCTGACCAGGATGTCGAGAATGTCGCGGCGGCTCCGTCTCCGGGGCGAGATACTCCCCGTTCGCCCCTGAAAGGACCGTCGCCATGGCTGTCGCCGAAGACCTCGACCGCGCTACCGACTCGAAGTGGGACTGGGTCGCCGAGCAGACCAGGACCTACCTGGCCACGAATGGCGCGGAAGGGCATGAATCCAACGGCCTTTACACGCTCCTGCTCGTCACGACCGGCCGCAAAACCGGCGTGCCTCGGCGCACCTGCCTGATTTACGGCACCTCCGGCGACGAATTCGTCGTCGTCGCCTCCAAAGGCGGTGCCGACGAGGATCCGGAGTGGTTCAAGAACTTGGTGGCGGAACCGAGTGTTGGCGTGCAGGTCGGCGATCGCCGGTTCACTGCCCGCGCCCGTGTCGCGGCTCCGGACGAGCGCGAGACTCTGTGGCCCCAGATGGCGCGCATTTTCCCGCTGTACGACGAATACGCGCAGAAAACCGACCGGGTCATCCCGATCGTTCTGCTCGCGCCGCAAGACTGAAACGGCCCGCCAGCGACGCGGACGTCACCGGCGGGCCGGAAAGAAAAACCTAAGTCGGCAAAGAGAAATCAGCGGCCGGTGAAGTCCCGGACCGACTCCAGCGCGGTGTCCGGCTGGTCGGCGAAGAATCCGTCGACCCCGGCCTTCAGGAACGCCGCTTCCTCCGCGAACACGTTGCCGAACGCGCTCGGGCTGGCCGAGGAGCGCAGGTTCGCCGGCAGGAACGGGTTTTCGTTGCGGAAGGTGTAGGGCTGCACCTCAAGCCCGGCGCGGTGCGCGTCGGCGATCAGCGTGGTCGGTTTGCCGAGGTTGTCTTGCGCATCCCGCGGGATGATCTGCCCCTTCTCCGGGCCGAGGTATTTCGCGTACTTCGCGATCTCGCGCAGGCCGGCGGGCGTGACCAGGTCGGCGTAGGTGCGCTTGTCGCCCTTCGCGACGAAGTCGGCCGGAGCGCCCTTCGCCTCGGTCAGCTGCAGCAGCGGCACTCGCACCTGCTTGTGCAGCTCCTGCAGGTTCGACACCTCGAACGACTGGATGATCACCGGCGCGTTCGGCCGGTTCAGGCCGTTGCGGTTGAGGATCGACACCAGCTTCGGTTCGGTCGGGTTGCCGATCGAGGAGAAGTACGTCGAGTGCTTGACCTCCGGGTAGGTGCCCAGCGTCCGGTGCAGCTCGTGGCCGAGCCGCCGGGTCAGGTCGAGCACCTCCTGGTAGGTGGCGATCCGGTAGCGGCCGTCGTAGAGCTGGTTGTTCGGCCGGTTCTGCGGGATCCGCTCCTTGGCGTAGAGCGTTTTCAGCTCGGCGAGGGTGAAGTCCTCGGTGAACCAGCCGGTCATCTTGGTTCCGTCGATGACCTTCGTGGTCTTGCGCGAGGCGAACTCCGGGTGGGCCGCGACGTCGGTGGTGCCGCTGATCTCCGGCTCGTGCCGGGCGACGAGCTGGCCGTCCTTGGTCGGCACCAGGTCGACGTCGACGTAGTCCACCCCCATCCGCCAGGCGAGTTCGTACGACGCGAGCGTGTGCTCCGGGCGGTAGCCGGGCGCGCCCCGGTGTCCGACGATCACCGGGCCATCGTGCCGGGGACCGTGCGCGGCCGCACCCGCGGCCGTGTCCTCGCTCGCGGCGGCCGGGCCGATCGCGAGGCCGGCGACGCCGAGCAGGGCCAGGCCGGACAGGGCGAGCACGCCGAGGCGTTTGCGCTTCATGGGGGACCTTTCTCTACCGGGCGATCCGCAGCTCGCCACGACTACCGCGTCACCCTCACCGCCGCAAGCGTCGCGCGCACGGCACCAGCCGGACGGGCGGTTGACAACCGGGTAAACGGTGGATGGCGGCCGAATCCGGACCCCGTTCTCCGGTGTCCGAGGTCTCAACGGACCAGTCGCGCACCTGGTCCGGGACGAGGTCGCGGACGGCGCGCTGCCGGGGCGCGACACGCACCGTTACTCTGTCCGGCGTGCGCGTACTGGTAATCGGCTCCGGCGCCCGTGAGCATGCACTCGTCCTCGCGGTGTCTGGCGACCCCGCGGTCACGGCGCTCGCCTGCGCCCCCGGCAACGCGGGGACGACGGCGGTCGCGGAGCAGCTCGGGGTCGAACTCGCCGAGCCGGAGGCCGTCGCGGCCCTGGCCAAGGAGTGGAAGGCCGACCTCGTCGTGATCGGGCCGGAGGTGCCGCTCGTCGCGGGCGTCGCCGACGCGGTGCGCGAAGCCGGCATCGCCTGCTTCGGACCGTCTGCCGCGGCTGCGCGCATCGAGGGGTCGAAGGCGTTCGCGAAGGACGTCATGGCGACGGCGAAGGTGCCGACGGCCCGCAGCGAAGTCGTCGACACCCCCGCGCGTCTCGACGCCGCGCTTCAGCGCTTCGGGCCCACCTGGGTCGTGAAGGACGACGGTCTCGCCGCTGGCAAGGGCGTGGTCGTGACCGAGGATGTCGAGGTCGCGCGCAAGCACGCGTTGATGTTGCTCGACGGCGGTCACCCGGTCCTCCTGGAGTCCTTTTTGGACGGACCGGAGGCCTCGCTGTTCTGCTTCGTCGACGGCCGCACTGTGGTGCCGATGCTGCCCGCGCAGGACTTCAAGCGCGTCGGCGACGGCGACACCGGCCCGAACACCGGCGGCATGGGCGCTTACGCACCGTTGCCGTGGGCTCCTGCGGGCCTGGTGGACGACGTCGTCGCGCGGATCGTGCAGCCGGTGGTGGACGAACTCGCCGACCGGGGCAGCCCGTTCTCCGGCCTGCTCTACGCCGGGCTCGCGCTCACCTCGGAAGGCCCGCAGGTGATCGAGTTCAATTGCCGCTTCGGCGACCCCGAGACGCAGGTTGTGCTGGCACTGCTGCGTACGTCGCTGGCGACTGTGCTGAACGCGACGGCGACCGGGAAGCTGGCTGAGCTGCCGCCGCTGGAGTGGTCGGGCGGAGCCGCGGTCACCGTCGTGATCGCTGCCGACGGGTACCCGGGCAAGCCGCGCACTGGTGACGTCATCACCGGCGGAGAGATCGAAGGCGTGCTTCACGCGGGTACGCGGCGTCGCGACGACGGTGCGGTGATTTCGGCGGGCGGACGGGTGCTGTCGGTCGTTGGCACCGGTAAGTCGCTTAAGGCGGCGCGCAAGCACGCGTACGAGACTGTCGAGCGCGTACACCTCGCTGGGTCGCACCACCGCACCGATATCGCATTGCGCGCGGCCAACGGGGAAGTAAGCGCTCCCGCCTGAGCAGCTTCTCCACGAAGTTCGCCTCGGGTTCACGCGCCGGTTGGTAGCCTCGAAACGGTCCGTACGGTCACCGTCCGTATCACGGGAGGGGTTAGCGCATGCCGGGAAGCACACCGCTCACCGACCTGGCTTCGTCGGTACCGGCAGCGCCGGGCGTGGCGGACATCGTGGTCGAGCCGGCGAAACTGCTTGAGGTCGCGCGGGTGGTCGACGAGCAGGTCAGCGCGCTCGAAGACAAGCTCCTCACGCGGCTGGGCGAGCTGCGGGTCGACACTCCTTCGTCGGACACGGTGAGCGTGAACGCGATGGCTGCGTGGAACACCGTTGTCGCGGAAGGTGATCATTCGTACGCCGCGCAGGTGCGCGCGTACGTCGCCAATCTGCACAAGCTTGTCGGACAGCTGCGCGAAGCAGCGAAGACGTACGAGGCCAGCGACGCAGACAAGGCCGCGGCGTTCGGGGACCGTGGTGCGCACGGCATCCACTAAGCCGATCATCGCCGTCGTCGCGGTACTCGGCCTCGCGGGCTGCTCGTCGGGCGAGCAAGGCACCGCGTACCCCGTACAACCGGCGATGAGTTCCCTGGCGCAACAGACGAAGGCGGCCGCACTGCCGCAGCGGCCGTCGGATTTGCCGATCGCCGGGACCGATCCGTGCGACCTGCTCGGTCAAGCGCAGCTCGACCTGCTGAAGGTCACGAGCGTGCCGCGCAAGGCCGCCGAGGCGAAAGACGGGCCCACCTGCGTGTTCGATTCGGACAAAACCGAGCCGTTCCACGCGCTGCACCTGCGGATCGTCGGCGCGGACGTCCAGGAGTGGCTCACCGGCTCGCGGCGCAAGAACAGCATGACCACCTCGCCCACCAGCGTCGAGGGCTATCCGGCGATCACGAACTACCGCGCGGCGGGCACGCCTGCCGACTGCGAGGTGCTCGTCGGCGTCGCCGCGGGGCAGACCATGGCGGCACAGGAGTTCGCGGTCACCGCGGGCGCGTTCAGCCAGCCGCAGTTGTGCGAAATCGCCACCCAGGCCGCCGGCCTGGCCGTGCAGGGCCTGAAGAACCGGACCTAGGAGGGCGCGTGGAGATCTCCGAACTCGCGGGCAGGATCCGCGACCACCGTTTCGACGGGTGGACCGACACCGCCATCGCCGACGAGATCGAGAAGTTCGGCACCGGCGACGGAATCGCCAGCATCGCCACCGCGGTCGAGGCCCTGCGGGAGGTCGCGACCGCGCTCGCGGGCACCGACCGCGCTTTGCGCGACCAGCTCGCGAAGCTCGGCGTCGAATGGCAGAGCCAGGCGGGCGGGCAGGCCGGGCAGGTGCTGTCGGACCAGGCGGGCTTCTCGCAGGACGCGATGCAGAAGGTCACGCACACCGCGGAAATGCTTTTCGCGCAAGGAGAAGCGTTCAACCGCACCAAGTACAAGCTGCCCGACCCGGCCGCGGTGCGCAAAGGCGCGGAAAGCCTCACGCTCATCGATTCGGTGGCGAGCTTCCTCGGCTTCGAGACTGATCACGCGGCTCAGGTGCAGGCCGCGGACAACGCGCGCGGCCAAGCGGTCGAGGCGTTGAACTCCTACGCCCAGCAGAGCGGGGAAAACCTGCTGTCCACCGAGCCGCTGAGCCAGCCGCAGTCGCTCACGATGGTCCAGCCGGGCAGCGGGCCGAGTCCGGTGGACCGCGCCGCGGCGGCGGTCGACGTGACCCCAGACGGCCAGGTTCGGCCCGCTGCGGCGTCGGTGAAGTCGCAGTACGTTCCCCCGCCGCCGCCTCCGGCCCCTCCGGTAGATCCGCCGACGCCCGCGTACGGCAGTGCTTCGCAGGCACCGGCTGCTCGGCCGACCGCCCCGGTGGTCGCGGCTAGCTATGTGCCGCCGTCTTCGCCTCCGCCGTCGGGCTGGGAGAAGGCACCGGCTCCGCACGGCAGTGCGCCTCGGTCGGTCGGGTCCACTAACGGGCCGGGAATCCCTAGCGGGCCAAGCACTTCCGGCGGCCCCAGTGCTTCCGGCGGAACGCGGGTCCCTGGCGGAGTGCGGCCCGGGGAGCCCGGCACGTTCCTGCCGACTGGCCCGCGCGGGACCGGCAGCGGATCCGAAAGCGGTGGCCCGGGTAATCGCGGAGCTGTCGGCAGTTCGGAAAGTCTTGGTGGCACAAGCGGATCCAGTCGTTCGACGGTCGGCGGCCCGGCAGCTGGCGGCCCGGCGGCGGGCGGCTCGGGAGGAAACCCCGGCGGTGCCGCGGGCGGCAGCTATCCCGGCGGAGGCCACGAAAACCAAGCGCTGCAACGAGGTCGGCTGGTCGGCAGCGTCCCGCAGACGCCGCCCGCCCCGGTCGCCGAAGCCCCCAGCACTGCTCCGGTTCCGCGCGGAGGCGGCGCGTCGCCCGGAGAAATCGGCGCGGGCGCTGCTGCCTTGGGCGCGGGAGTGGCCGGTGGCGCGCTCTCCGGCGACCGGGAACGGCAAGGCCGCGGACCGGACAGCCAGCAGAAGGGTCTGGTCCGGCCGTTGCCGGTGGACGAGCTTCCCGAGGAGGAAGCTGTCGCGCTGCAGAAAGCCGAGCAGATCGCGCCGAAATCGGGCAGCGGCGACGCCAAGTACCTCTCCGAAGCCGCCCCGCAGGAAAGCGACGACGAGCACGTGCGCCGCTTCGGCGTCGACGACAAGGACCTGTTCGCCGACGGTCGGATGGTCACGCGCGACGTCCTCGGCGACGGCACGGGAGACGTGCGGCGGCCGTGAACCTGGTACTGACCGCCCTCGAATTCGACGTCCTGTGGGAATCGCTCGACTTGGGCAGGCGTCCGGCCGCGCTCGCGGTCCCGTCGCCGGGACGCACCCGCAGCGAACGGGCCGAACTGATCGAGTCCGTCTGGGATTCGCTGGCGCAGCGGCGGCTGGCGCGCGGCCGCCGTCCGTCCGGGACCGTGCTGGACCAGTTGCATTTGCTGGCGCGTCCGCGGGAAGCCGTGGACGTCTGGGTATGGGCGGACCGCGAGATCCACGGCCGCGCGGTGAGCCGGGGAAGCCAGGCCGTGCTGGCGGTGGTCGACCGGGACGAGGTGTGGCTGATTCCCGCTGAGGCCAGCGCGCTCGCCGACGCCGTGGTCTCGGTGGCCGGATCGCTGGACCCGGGCGTCGGCCAGTCGGTTTCGGTGCCGCACAGCACGCTGGTCGCCGCCGACGCGGCCGCCGGTGGTGACCCGAAGACGCTGGTCACGGCCTTGGAGGACCGGGGCGTGGCGCTGTGGGAAGCGCAGGAGCTGGCGGGGATGTTGATGGGGCAGGCGGCGCGCGGCCAGTTCTGCGCGGAGCGAGTGCTGCGGGACGGGACGGTGCGCCGGTCGCCGCACGTGGCGGCGTTTTACGACACCGATTCCGGACGGTATCTGTTCCAGCTCACGGACGATTCGGACGGGCATACCTGGGCGACGGTGAGCCCGGCGGACAACGCGGTGCTGGCGGAGCGGGTGCGGGAGTTGCAGGCCGCGATCTGAAGCGTTGGGGCAGACCGTTTTCTCCCGTTTCGACCTCGCTATAACCCGGTCCGGGGGTTCACGGCCGGAACTCGGACAGAACTGCACACGGCACGCGCTCGAAGTCTTAGAGTAAGCAGGGAACCGACCTGGTGAGCGGAGCGTCCGAACTGGTCGGGAAGCGAGTGTCGCGAAGGGGATGACGAACGGTGCCTGTCTACGATCCGGATTCCATGGCCATTGCCGCCAGGAACGTGGAGAAGCTGAAGGACGAGTTCGAAAAGTCCAAGAAGCACCTCACCGGCGTTGACGACGAGCCGGAAAGCCCGTTCGGCACGATGGGCGGCTCCAAGGACGTGCACGGCGCGGTCGGCACGTTCAAACAGGGCGTGCACAGCGAGTTCGACGCGGCCGGGAAGCTGATGGAGGCGACCAGCTTCATTCTCAAGAAGGCCGCCGGGCTGATCCAGGAGACCGACCAGGTCCACAAGACCGACCTGACCGTCCACGAAGACCGCTGAGCAGGCACGAGGGGGCAAGAGCATGGCGCTGATCGACTACCCGCCGAACTGGAACGGCATCGTCGAAAAGGCTAAGAAGGTCGACAAGATCAACCCGGACGCGATCAGCAAAGCCGGGCAGCAGTTCAGCGACGCCGCGAAACAGGCGGGCGACCACAGCGCCGCGCTGAACAATTCCACGAAGTCGTTGGCAGGCGGAGTGTGGGAAGGTCCGGCGGCGGACTCTTTCGTCGAGTACGTCACGCAGATCACCAAGGCGGGCGACAAGGTGCAGGGGCACCTGGACGAGGTCGGCAAGGACCTGACTCAGCTGTCGAGCGACCTCGGCGGGATCAAGACCAAGGTCACCGAGGCCTTCAACACCGCCAAGACGAACATCGACAACCGCATCAAGACCGAATCGGATCGCGCGCAGAAGGCGCAGACGGCCGAGGCGGAGTACGCAAAGTCGGACAAGAAGGGCCCGGCGCCCAGCCCGACGTCGCAGTCGATCATCGACGAGGCGAACAAGGCGAACCAGAGGGACGCGACCGCGGCCGAACAGACCATCGACCCGCTGCTGAAGCAGGCCGACGACATGGTCAAAAAGTCGCAGGACCTGATGAAGACCCAGATCGAGGGCGGCTATTCGAAGGTCCCGCTCCCCAACTCGGACGGCACCATTCCGCAGAGCACCGGCGGCCTGCACACCGGCCACGGCGGCGGCGGTGGCGGTGGCGGCGGGGGTCACCACGGCGGCGGTGGCGGTGGCGCCAGCGGAGGTGGCGGCGGCCTCGGCCCGAGCGGCGGTCCGCCCTCCTCGCCTCCGCCCGGCAACGTTCAGCAGTGGATCCAGGAAGCGATCAAGGCACTGCAGGCCGCGGGCGTGAACGTCACCGACGCGGACATCAAGAACATCTGGGCGATCATCCAGCACGAGTCCGGCGGCAATCCGAACGCGATCAACAACTGGGATTCGAACGCCGCGGCAGGGCATCCGTCCAAGGGCCTGATGCAGTGCATCGACTCCACGTTCAACGCGCACAAGCTGCCCGGGCACGACAACATCTACAACCCGGTCGACAACATCATCGCCGGGGTCCGCTACTCGCTCGACCGGTACGGCTCGATGTCCAACGTCCCGGGCATCGCGGCGATGGCGCACGGCGGCGCGTACCGCGGTTACTGACGGCACAACCCGCACGCGGTCCCGCCGGTTAGCCTGGCCGCATGGTCGACATCGGTGCTTTCGGCGGGCCCGCGTTGCGGGCAGGCGTACCTCCTTTCCACGTGATGGACGTGCTGTCCGCGGCGCAGGCGCGGCAGCGCAGCCACGGCGACCTCATCTCCTTGGCCGCCGGGCAGCCGTCCGCGCCCGCTCCGGCTGCGGTGCTGCGCGCGGCTCAGGAAGCATTGAGCCAGCACACCCTCGGCTACACCGAGCAGCTCGGCATTCCTGAGCTGCGCGAAGCCGTCGCCGGGCATTACCGGCGCACCTACGACGTCGAGGTCACCGCCTCCGACGTCGTGATGACCACCGGCTCCTCCGGCGGTTTTCTGCTGTCGTTCCTCAGCGCGTTCGACCCGGGCGCGCGGGTCGCGATGGCCCGCCCGGGCTATCCGGCGTACCGGAATCTGCTGAGCGTCCTCGGCTGCGAGGTCGTCGAATTCGCGACCACGGCCGAGACGAATTTCCAGCCGACCGTCGAGCAGCTCGACCGGCTCGGGCCGATCGACGGGCTGATCGTCGCGAGTCCCAGCAACCCCACCGGGACCGTGCTGCCGCCCGGGGAGCTGGCCGCGATCTCCGGCTGGTGTGCGTCCCACGGGGTACAGCTGATCAGCGACGAGATCTACCACGGCATCTCGTACGGCAAGCAGCTCGATTGCGCCTGGCAGTACGGCCGGGAAGCGTTGGTGCTCGGGTCGTTCTCGAAGTATTTCGCGATGACCGGCTGGCGGCTCGGCTGGATGCTGGTGCCGCAGCGGCTGCATCGCGCGGTCGACGTCCTCACCGGCAACTTCACCATCTGCCCGCCCGCGGTTTCGCAGTACGCGGCGGTCGCGGCGTTCACGCCGGAGTCGTACGCCGAAGCGGACGCGCACGTCGAGCATTACCGGCGCAACCGCGACCTGCTCTTCGCCGGCCTGCGCGAGATCGGCCTGGACAAGCTCGCGCCCGCCGACGGCGCGTTCTACGCCTACGCCGACGTTTCCGACCACACCACCGACAGCCTGAGCTGGTGCCAGCGGCTGCTCGCCGACACCGGCCTCGCGATCACCCCGGGAATCGACTTCGACCCGGTCGACGGCGGTCGTTACGTGCGGTTTTCCTTCGCGGGAGCGACCGAGGACGTGACCGAGGGGGTACGTCGGCTCGGTGGCTGGCTGGGATGATTCCGGTCAGGGGGAACCCGGAGCTTTCCCTGAACGTTGGTCTGGCGTAGAGAGTTTCCGTCGTACGGATGGCACGCTGGAGGGCACCGGGCCGACGTGGCGCGGAAACGGCATCGGAGGAGCCATGTTCTGGAAGATCGTCGGAGCGCTCGTCGTGGCCTGGATCGCCTTCATGGTGATCGGGTCCGTGATCGGCTTCCTGTTCAAGGCCGTGCTGTGGATCGGCATCATCGGCGGGGTGCTGTTCCTGGGCACCGCGGCCTACGGGGCGATCACCGGGAAGAAGCAGTCGAAGCGGATCACCCGCTGACCGGCGCCGAACCATACTGAGCGGACGAGACGGCTCCCGCGCCGGGAAGGTGCGGGAGCCGTTCGCTGCTCAGGCCAGTGCCGCGCGGGCGGCTTCCGCGCCGTCCCACAGGTGTGCGCGGATTCCGACCGCGCGAGCGCCGTCGATGTTGACCTGGCGGTCGTCGAAGAACAGGCACTCGTCCGGTTCGGCACCCAGTTTGTCCAGCAGCAGCTGGAAAATCTCGGCGTCTGGCTTCGCGACCTTCACGTCGCCGGAGAACAGCGTGTGCTTGAACAGCTTCGACCATTCCTGCTCGCGCACCCAGACGCCGAACGCCGACGGCGCGTTCGACAGCAGTGCGAGCGAGGCTCCGGCGTCGGACAGCGACTGCAGCAAGTCCAGTGATCCCGGCGCGAGCTGTCCCCAGCCCGCGACGTCGAGCGCGGTCAGTTCGGCCGACAGCGCGTCGTCCACCTTCGCGCCCACCTGGTCGCCGATGGACGTCCAGTACTCCAGGTCAGGACAGCCGCGGTCGTACGGGTCGCGCACGCTCCAGTACACCGGTTCGAACGTCTCGTGCGGGACGCCCATGGCGGCTGCCAGCTTCGGCAC
This sequence comes from Amycolatopsis sp. NPDC054798, assembly GCF_053611505.1. Classification (NCBI taxonomy): domain Bacteria; kingdom Bacillati; phylum Actinomycetota; class Actinomycetes; order Pseudonocardiales; family Pseudonocardiaceae; genus Amycolatopsis; species Amycolatopsis sp. NPDC054798. The sequence goes on from NZ_JBSHAM010000001.1 coordinate 87,754, forward strand.
CGCGGCGGTGCGGACGCTGAGCACCTCGCCGTAGTCGAACACGATCCAGTTGGTCACCCGAGTCCCCCAGGGTTCAGGCGCCGGCTTTGATCCGGCGCAGTGCTTCGGCAACGTCAGCGGACGACAGGTCGCGGTGCGTGACGAACCGGACCTTGCCCGCCATGGGCAGGGCTTGGATGCCGAGCGAGCCGAGCCAGTTCAGCGCGGTCGGCACGTCTGGCACCCCGGCCAGAACGATATTGGTATCCGGAGCCGGGACGTCCCACCCGTGTTCGGAGAGGCCGTCGGCCAGCCGTTTCGCGAACTCGTGCGTCTCGGCCAGTTCGTCGACGCGGTCCAGCGCGACCAGGCAGGCCGCGGCGAGGACACCGCCCTGACGGACGCCGCCGCCGAGCATCTGCCGCATCCGGCGGGCCTGCTCGACGAACTCGGCGCTGCCCGCGACGACCGAGCCGACTGGTGCGCCGAGACCCTTGCTGAAGCACGCCGACACCGTGTCGACGCCGACGGTCAACGCCGCGGGCGGCACCTGTAGCGCGACGGCCGCGTGCCAGATCCGGGCACCGTCGAGGTGCACGGTGAGCCCCGCCTGCTTCGCGACGGACAGCAGCTGCGCGTGCTCGTCGGGCGGAGTGACCGCGCCGCCGGCCGCGTTGTGCGTGTTCTCCAGGCACAGCAGAGAGGTGCGGAGCGTGAAGTACGGGCCGGGGTTGCCGATCGCGGCTTCGAGCGTTTCCGGCAGGCACCGGCCGGGGCCCGCGTCGTGTTCGAGGATGTCCGGCATGCCGCCGGCCAGCCAGGCGGCCGAACCGAGTTCGTTGGCGAGCACGTGCGCGCCGCGGGTGGCGAGGAACCGGTCGCCGCGTCGCAGGTGGACGCTCAGCGCGATCAGGTTCGCCATCGTCCCGCTCGGCGTCCACAGCGCCGCGGGCATGCCGAGCGTCTGCGCGGCCCGGCGCTCCAGTTCGGCGATGGTCGGGTCGGTGCCGATGACATTGTCGTCGACCTCCGCCTCGGCCATGGCCGCGCGCATGATCGCGTCCGGGCGGGTGACGGTGTCGGAACGGAAGTCGATCAGCTGCCCAGTCATGGTCACAGTCCGATCACATCACACAGGTGGGCGCGGCATCAATGCGACGGGGGGTGGAACGTTTCCGGCCGGACGTGCAACCGTGGACGCCCCCGGATCCGTCCCTTCACCGGACATGGCCAGAGCGGAGCTGCAAAGCGCGTGGACCAGCGCGACGAACAAGAGTTCGCGGAGTACTTCGCCGCGAGGAGGGACGCCGTGCGCCGGACCGCGTATTTGATGTGCGGGGATTGGCACAAGGCCGACGACCTCGCGCAGACAGCGTTCGTCGCACTGCACCGGAGGTGGAAGAAGATCAGAGACCGCGCGGCGACCGACGCGTATGTGCGCAAGACGCTGGTGCGCGCGGTCATCGACGAGTCCCGCCGTCCGTGGCGGCGGGAACGGCAAACCGAGGTGCTGCCGGAGCCGGTGGACGACAGTCCCGGGCTCGCCGAACGCGTCGCGACGCGCGAGGACCTGCTCGCGGCGCTCAAGGAGGTGCCTCCGAAGCAGCGGGCGGTGCTGGTGCTGCGGTTCTTCGACGGCCTGGACGTCGGAGCCGCGGCGACGGCGCTGGGCTGCAGCGAGGGCAATGTGAAGAGCCAGACCGCGCGCGGGCTGGCGAACCTGCGTCAGGTGCTGGAACGGGAGGTGGAGACCAATGGATGAGCGGGAAGCCGAGACGTTGTTCTCCGCTGCGCCTGGGGAGGTGCCGCCTCCGACGTTCTCGGTGGAAGACGTCGTGCGCCGCTCCCAGCGCGAGAAGCTGCGGCGACGCAACCGGATCACCGCCGGCGCGGCGGCCGTGCTCGTGGCCGCGGGGTTCGGCACCTGGGGGATTGCCGGGAGTTCGAGCGAGAAGTCCGATTCGGTCGCGAATTCCGCAGCCGCACCCGTGCAACCCGGCGGGTCGGCCGCGCGTCCTTTCAGCAATGGGGATGACTTCCCGGGTCAGCCGTCTCGGCAGGGAGAGGGCGGGAACGGGAGGACCGGCCCTCGGGTCGAAGGCACCTCCGGGTGCGGACGGGTGGACTGGGAGCTCGCCACAGCCCTCGCTGGCGAGCTCCCAGGCCACTTGAGCGCCGCGCAGGCTTCCCCAGGCAGCGTTTGTACGACGTCGTCGCGCGGCGCGGGGTTCCCGCTTCCGGACGGGTCGATCGGCGCGGCGGTGTTCGCTCGCGACGCGGCGGTGACCGTGCCCACGCAACCGGCCGGAGCCGTCACTGTGCGTCAGAAAACCGGCAGCGGCGGGACTCTCGTGCTGGTCAGCGTGCCGGGTACTTCCGGGCATCCAGCACCGTACGCAACCGACCTGGCGCGCCTCGCCGCTTCGCTGGCCCCCCGGTTCTGATCGGCGGCCAGCGGGGCGGCTGGCAGAATATCCGGGCATGACGGCAGCAGCCACCACCCCGAAGGGCGAGCGACGACGGGCAGCGCTCGTCGAAGCCGCCGCTGAGCTGCTGGCCGAGGGCGGTTTCGACGCGGTCCGGCACCGGGCCGTCGCCGAGCGGGCGGGCCTGCCGCTGGCGTCCACGACGTACTACTTCGACTCGCTGGAAGACCTCGTCACCGCCGCGGTCGAACACCACGGGCACACCGAACTGGCCAACGGACGCCGGCAGCTCGACGACCTGACGACCCGGAACCGGGGAGTGCAGGCGACCGTGGAACTCGTGCTGGACATGCTGCTCGGCCCGCAGAGCGGCGATCCGGAAGCCGACGCCGAGGCGGTCCTGCTGCGCTACGAACGCCTGGTCGCGACGGGGCGGCGGCCGTACCTGCGGCCGTTGATGCGGACGTTGTCCCAGCAGCTCAACGAACTGCTGACGGAGATCCTCGCCCGTTCCGGGACCCCGGTGGGCAAGGACGAACTGGACCGGCTGGTCGCGCTGGTGGACGGGGCCGTGGTCAACGCGCTGATCGCGGTGGACCCGGCTCCGCGCGCCGCGGCCGGGCGGATGCTGCGGACCGCGCTCGCGGAGTCCTCCGTCCATTGAGGACAGTTACCCCGGATATGCCGCGGTGGCGCGGATCTCGATCAGCAATCCCGGACTGGCGAGCCCGCTGACGCCGATCATCGACCACGCCGGATAAGGCTCCGCGGTCACGAGGCGCTGCTTGGCTTCCAGGAAACCGGGCAGGTGCTGGTGGATGTCGACGTGATAGCTCGTGACGTCGACCAGTGCGGCCAGGTCGAGGCCTTCCAGGCGAAGGATCTCCTCGATCCTCCGGAGCGCGATCTCGGTCTGCTCCTCGATGGTTTCCGCGATGGCCCCGTCCGGGCGACGGCCGATCGTCCCGGCGATGAAGAGGTGGTCGCCCGCGCGGACGGCGGCGGAGTAGCCGAAGCGGGCGAAGGCGGAAGCCCCGGACGGCCCGAAAACCTCGGAGTCCTCGGGGATTTTGACGGCGTGCATGGAGATCCCTTTCTCAGTTGCCCCAGCGCGAGGCGCGGGAGGCGCGTTCCAGCCGGGTTTCGCCGTCTGCCGTCCGTTCGCGCAGGAAATCGGCGGGAACGGACGGCACCGGCGCGTTGTTCGGGTTTTTCGCGGCCTGCGCGACGATCGCGTCGGTGAGCGAGCGGACCATCTCCAGCCGGGGGTACGCCGCGTGGATCGTGGCGGCCTGCTCGTCGCTGACGGCGGCGAGATATTCGGCACCGACCGGACCGCCGAAATCGACGGCGACCCCGGCGCGGACGAGCACGCACAGCGGGCCTCGGTGTTCCGCGATGCCCGCGGTGGTGTGCAAGGCGATGGCTTGCCAGACCGCGTCGGCGTCCGCGGTGGAAATCCCTTGCCGGACAAGGAATCCGGCGGCTCGTTCGGCCCCTTCGACCTCGAAGCGTTCCACGTGCGGGCCGTCCGGTGCCACGCCGATGTCGTGCATCACGCACGCGGCGAACAGCAGGTCGTCGTCATAGCCGGACAGGGCCAGCCGGTCGGCGACCAGCCGGGCGAACAGGTAGGTGCGGACGCTGTGGTTGAACACCGACTGCGATTCCACCGGGCGGACGACCTCGACGACGGCGTCCGCCAGTGGAGTCGCGGGCAGTGCGACTACCGGGTCCGGAAGGAGTTCGGTCATGGCTTCAAGCGTGGCCCGCAACGCTCTGACCTGGCCAGTGGCAAGTTTGCCGTACTTCGATAGAATCTTGCCATGACGGTGCATCGGGTCGCGGTGCTGGCGCTCGACGGGGTCCTTCCACTGGACCTGGCGATCCCGGCGCAGGTGTTCCACGCGCGGCCGCAAACGCACTACGAGATGACGCTGTGCGCGCTCGGTCCGAAGGTCGCCACCAGCGCCGGATTCGACCTGTCCGCTGAAGGCGGGATCGAAGAGCTGCGCGCGGCGGACACGGTGATCGTGCCGGGGTACGACCCGATCCGCGAGACGCCGGAAGCGGCGGTCGAGCTGCTGGCCGAGGCACGCGACCGGGGACGGCGGGTGGTGTCCATCTGCACGGGTGCGTTCGCGCTGGCCGCGGCGGGAGTGCTGGACGGCCTGCACGCCACGACGCATTGGGAATATATCGACGAATTCGAGCGGGACTACCCCTCGGTCCAGGTCGACCGGGACGTCCTCTACGTCGACGAGGGCGACGTGCTCACCTCAGCGGGCGTGTGCTGCGGCATCGATCTGTGCCTGCACATCGTGCGCCGGGATTTGGGCGCCGCGGTCGCCAATCGGATCGCGCGCGGCCTGGTCGCCGCTCCGCATCGGGAAGGCGGTCAGGCGCAGTACGTCCCCGCTCCGCTCGCGGACGCCGGGGACGCTTCGCTGTCGGACACGCGGGAATGGGCGTTGCAGCGGCTCGGCGAATCGCTCAGCATCCGCCTGCTCGCCCGGCACGCGGGGATGTCGCAGCGGACTTTCTTGCGCAGGTTCGCCGAGGAAACCGGGACGACGCCGTTGCAGTGGCTGCTCAACGCTCGGCTCGGCAAAGCCCGGGAACTGCTGGAAACCACGGATCATTCGGTGGACCGGGTGGCACGCGACTGCGGTCTCGGCACCCCGGCAAACCTGCGGCTGCACTTCCGGCGGGCGCTCGGAACCACGCCGACGGCTTACCGGCGGGCCTTCACGTCCTGACCGGTCCGTTTGGCGTCGGCGGCGGCTTTCACCAGCAGATCCAGCATCGCGGTCTCCGCCGCGACCGGGTCGTGCGCGGCGATGGCGTCCAGCACCCGGCGGTGACTCGGCACCGGATCGTCGGTGGGGCCGGCGCTGTGGACCAGTTTGTCCCGCTCGGCCAGCCCGATCGCGATGACGCGTTCGATCTGGAGCAGGAAGTTGTTGTGCGCGGCGGCCAACAGGCTGCGGTGGAACGCCAGATCCGCCTCGACACTGGCTTCCAGATCCGGTGCGGCCACCATCGCGTCGAGTGCGGACGCCATCGCGGCGAGGTCTTCGTCGGCCGCGCGCTCGGCGGCCATCCGCGCGGCCGCGGGTTCGACCACGGCGCGCACCTCGGCCAATTCGTCCAGCAGACCGGCGTTTCCGCGCGCGGTGGTTTGCCAGCGCATGACGTCCGCGTCCAGGAGCTGCCAGTTCTCGCGCGGCTGCACGAACGTGCCGTGCTTCTGTCGAGCGCCGATCATTCCCTTTGCTGCCAACACCTTCAACGCTTCGCGCAGTGCGGTGAGGCTGATGTCCAGCTCCTCGCGCAGCGCGGGAAGGTCCAGCACCGTGCCCTCGCGCCATTCGCCGGACAGGATGCGCGCGGCGAGTGTTTCCACGGTCAGCCCGTGCAGGCCGCGAGGGCGATGGTCGGTCACCGGAGCGGGAGCACGCACGTCGGGGAGCCGGTCGGGTACTTGCGCACCTCTGCGTTTCCGAAGTCCCGCAACGGGAAAACGGAAATGACGTCTTCCTTGAAGGCCGCGGTGTAGCACATTCCGTCCGCCACCGCGAAGTTCCACGGAAACGCGCCGCACGGCTGATCGGCCGTCGCACGCAACGGAGCACCGGCGAACGACGTGATGCATTCGGGGCCGCGATTCGACAGGTATACCCCGGATTCGAGCACTTCCAGGTGTGCCACCAGGGATTCGCCGCCCTTGACCGTCGAAGGAGTCGCCTCGACGAACTCGAACGCGCCCGGCGAAGTCTCCCGCATCGTGATCAGCTCTCCGGACAATTCTCCTGCCACGTAAGCGATTCCGTCCGCGCCGCGCACCAGCTGCCGCGGTCCGGTTCCCGGAGGAAGCGACGAAACGGCCAGCGGAGTCAGTTTTCCTTGCGGGGACAGCGTATAGCTGCGGATTTCGTCGGTGCCGAGGTCGACGGCGCTCACCACGGAGCTGTCCGCCGACGACACCGCCATGTGGACGTGCGGACCTTCCTGCCGGTCGGCGCGCGGCCCGCTTCCGGTGTGCTGCACCAGATCCGTGCGCCCGTCGATGCGGCCGTCCGCGCGAAGGGCGAACACGGCGAGACTGCCGCCGCCGTAGTTGGCGCACAACAGGAACCGGCCGTCCGGCGTCACCGCGAGATGGCACGGGCTGGCCCCGCCGGATTCGACCACGTCGAGCGCGGTCAGGCCGTCAGCGACGGAAACGGAGGTGATCTCGCCGTAGCTCGTCTCGTTGACCGCGTACACCATCGGCAGTCCGGGATGCTGGATCAGCCAGGTCGGCGACACCATCGGCACTGTCGAATCCAGCACCAGTTCGCCGCCGGAGCGTCGGAAAACCGCGATTCCCGTGCCGCTCCCGCCGGTTTCGGCAGTGCGGCAGCCGACGAGTACGACGTCGCTCACGAGCGCTCCTTCACTAATGCGGCCACTCTGGCCCGGATGTCCTCAGACGAACCTCGGGTCAGCGCCGACCCGATCCCGCAGGCGACCGCGCCCGCGTCGAGCCAGAGTGGCACGTCCTCGGGAGCGATTCCACCCGTCGGCACGAGCGGGGCTTGCGGAAGCGCGGCGCGCACGTCCTTGATCCACTGCGGACCGAGCGCGGAGGCGGGAAAAACCTTTACGGCGTCAGCACCTTCCTCCATCGCGCGCACGATCTCGGTGACCGAACCGGTGCCCGGCAGCGCCGCGACGCCGTACCGATGAGCGGTACGCAACACCTCGGTGTGCAGCGACGGCGACACGAGAAACTGGGCTCCCGCACGGATCGCGGCCGTCGCGGACGACTCGTCGAGCACCGTGCCCGCTCCGATCGTGGCGTCCGGATACGCGGCGCTCAGCTCCTCGATCGCGACGAGCGCGCCGGCGTTGGTGAGCGGGACTTCGACCGACTTCAACCCAGCGTCGAGCACTGCCCGGGCAGCGGCGACCGCCGAGGCCGCGTCCGCCGTCCGCACGATTCCGACGACGCCCTGCCGCACCGCTTCGCGCGTGATCTCCCACCGGTATCCCATGGCCGCCAGCCTAGCAGGCAAATTATAAATTACTAATTATTCTTGACGGCTTCGCTGCCGCCCCGGCATGCTTGCGAACCATGCGTACTGCCGTGGTGACCGGCGCGGCGTCCGGAATCGGAGCCGCGACCGCCCGCCAGCTCAACGCCGACGGCTACCGGGTGATCGGCGTCGACCTCGCCCCGGTCTCCGGCGGCGTCCAGGGCGACGTGACCGACGACGAGACGTGGCAACGCGTTCTGGATCTGGCCGGCGAAGCCGACGCCGTGGTCAGCAACGCGTACCTGCCGACTTTGGGCCCATTGCACGAAACCGGCCGCGCACAATGGCAACGACAGCTGGACGTGAACCTCACCGCGGCGTACCTGGCAGTGCGGACTTTCCTGCCGTCGCTGCGGGCTCGTCGCGGCTCGGTGGTGCTGGTTTCCTCGGTGCACGCACGATTCGGGCTGCCGGGCCATCCGGCGTACGCGGCCAGCAAAGGCGCGTTGGTATCTCTGGCCCGGCAGCTGGCCGTGGAGTACGCGCCGGAGGTCCGGGTGAATTCGGTGCTTCCCGGCCCGGTCGAAACCGAGGCGTGGCACCGGATCAGCGCGGAAGACCGCGAACGCAGCGTCCGCGCGACGCCTGCCGGACGGCTCGGCGACCCAGCCGAAGTCGCCGCGGTGATCGCCTTCCTGCTCTCGCCCGCAGCGTCGTTCGTCACGGGTGCCGACCTCACTGTCGACGGCGGCTGGTCGGCCGCCAAAGATTCCGCTTAGGAGACAGGGTGCAGATCACCGGGATCGAGACGTTCCTCGTCGCGCCGCGCTGGTTGTTCCTCAAGGTCAGCACCGACGAAGGCATCACCGGCTGGGGCGAACCGGTCGTGGAAGGGCGCGCCGGTACCGTCCGCGCGGCCGTGCACGAGCTGGCTGAGCTGGTCGTCGGGAAGGACCCGCTGCGCATCGAGGACCACTGGCAGGTGCTGCGGCGCGGCGGTTTCTATCGTGGTGGTCCGGTGCTTTCCAGCGCGCTCGCCGGGTTCGACCAGGCGTTGTGGGACATCGCGGGCAAGGCGCGGAACGCTCCGGTGCACGAGCTGCTCGGCGGTCCGGTGCGCGACCGCGTCCGGGTGTATTCGTGGGTAGGCGGGGACCGTCCGTCGGGGATCTTCGACGCGGTGTCCGCGCAGGTCGAGCGTGGTTTCACCGCGGTGAAGATGAACGTGGCCGGTCCGCTCGGGCCGATCGCCACGCCCGCCGAGGCGGCGGCTGCGCTGGCCCGCGCCCGGCAGGCCCGGGAAGCCCTCGGACCCGACCGCGACCTGGCGATCGACTTCCACGGCCGCGTCTCGCCCGCGATGGCGCGACGGCTGGTGAAGATGCTCGAGGAAGTACAACCGATGTTCGTCGAAGAGCCGGTGCTGCCGGAACTGCCCGCCGACGTGCTGGCGTCGGTGGTCGAGGCGTCGACGGTCCCGATCGCGCTCGGGGAACGGCTGTTCTCGCGCTGGGAGTTCAAACCGGTGCTGGACGCGGGCGTCGCCGTGGTGCAGCCGGACCCGTCGCACGCGGGCGGCATCTCGGAACTGCGCCGGATCGCCGCGCTGGCCGAGGTGTACGGCGCGAACCTCGCCCCGCACTGCCCGCTCGGCCCGATCTCGCTGGCCGCCGCGCTGCAGGTCGCGTTCGCGACGCCGAACTTCCTGATCCAGGAACAAAGCCTCGGCATGCACTATCACGACGGCCGCGAACCAGTGGCCTATCTCGCGGACGACGCGCTGTTCCGCTTCGTCGACGGCTACGCCGCGCGCCCGACCTCGCCCGGGCTCGGCATTGAGGTGGACGAGGAAGCCGTCCGCCGCGCCGACGAGACCGGGCACGCCTGGCGGTCGCCGGTGTGGCGGCTGGCCGACGGCAGCTTCACGGAGTGGTGACCGCCGCGCTGACCTGCGCAGGTATCGTGGCCGCGTGACGGACAAGCCCCGCATTCCGAACGTGCTCGCCGCCCGCTACGCCTCGCCTGAGCTGGTGGCGCTCTGGTCGCCCGAACGCAAGGTCGTGCTCGAGCGGCGGCTGTGGCTCGCCGTGCTGCGGGCTCAGGCCGAACTGGGCGTCGAGGTGCCCGATGGCGTCCTCGACGACTACGAGCGCGTGGTCGAGCAGGTCGACCTCGAATCGATCGCCGCCCGCGAACGCGTCACCCGGCACGACGTGAAGGCCCGGATCGAGGAGTTCAACGCCCTCGCCGGGCACGAGCACGTGCACAAGGGCATGACCTCGCGCGACCTCACCGAGAACGTCGAGCAGTTGCAGCTGCTCCGGTCGCTGGAGCTGGTCCGTGCCCGCGTCGCCGCGGTGCTGTCGCGGCTGGCCGCGCTCGCGGTCGAGCACTCCGACCTGGTGATGGCCGGCCGCTCGCACAACGTCGCCGCGCAGGCGACCACGCTCGGCAAGCGTTTCGCGACCGCCGCCGACGAGCTGCTGGTCGCGTTCTCCCGGCTGGACAACCTGATCGAGCGCTACCCGCTGCGCGGCATCAAGGGTCCGGTCGGCACCGCGCAGGACATGCTCGACCTGCTCGGCGACGAGTCCACTTTGGACCAGCTGGAATCGCGGATCGCCGAGCACCTCGGCTTCGGCAACCGGTTCGTCAGCGTCGGCCAGGTGTACCCGCGTTCGCTCGACTTCGACGTGCTGTCCACTGTGGTCCAGCTCGCCGCCGCGCCGTCCAGCCTCGCGAAGACGATCCGGCTGATGGCCGGGCACGAACTGGTCACCGAGGGCTTCAAACCGGGCCAGGTCGGGTCGTCGGCCATGCCGCACAAGATGAACACCCGTTCCTGCGAGCGCGTGAACGGTCTCGCGGTGGTGCTGCGCGGCTACCTGTCGATGATCGGCGAACTGGCCGGCGACCAGTGGAACGAGGGCGACGTCTCGGATTCCGTGGTCCGTCGCGTCGCGCTGCCGGACGCGTTCTTCGCGCTCGACGGCCTGCTGGAGACCTTCCTCACCGTGCTCGGCGAATTCGGCGCGTTCCCGGCCGTGGTCGAGCGTGAGCTTGATCGCTATCTCCCGTTCCTCGCCACCACGAAGGTGCTCATGGCGTCCGTGCGGCGGGGCGTCGGGCGTGAGACGGCTCACGAGGCCATCAAGGAGAACGCCGTCGGCGTCGCCCTCGCGATGCGCGAACGCGGTGCGGAGAACGACCTGCTCGACCGCCTCGCGGCCGACGAGCGGATCCCGCTCGACCGCGCTGACCTGGACGAACTCCTCGCCGACCGGATCTCGTTCACCGGCGTGGCCCCGCGTCAGGTCGAAGAAGTCGCGGCGCGCGTCGAGGACGTGCTCAAGCGATTCCCGGACGCCGCGAAGTACGCGCCGCAGCCGATTCTGTGAGCGCGCGCACGTCGTCCACGTGCTGAGACGGCATTACTCGATCGGGCGAAGCTTTTAATCTTCCTGCCGAACCCGGAAGCGCCAGACCGCCAACCCGCGGCCTGGCGCTTCTTGTCTGCGCCTCCCGGATATTCAGGAAGAAGTCATGAGAAAGATCCTCAGCACGCTCGCCGTCGTAGTCGCCGCCACCGCGGGCCTTACGGCGTGCGGATCCTCGGACGCTTCCGGGGAAACCTTGCGCGTCGGCACCCTCACCGACGCCCCGCCCAGCATCTACCTCGAAAACGGCCAGTTCACCGGCTACGACAACGAACTGCTCCGGGACATCGCCAAACGCGAGGGCTTCCAGGTCGAGTTCGTCGGCACCGAGTTCTCCGGCCTGCTCGCCAAGGTCGCCGGCGGCCAGCTCGACATCGGCAGCTCGACGATCTCCGCGACCGCCGCGCGCAAGAAGACGGTGGCCTTCAGCAACGGCTACGACACCAGCTACACCACCGTCGTCAGCAAGAAGGGCGCCGCGCTGCCCGCCGCGAACTCGTTCGCGGGCAAGCGGGTCGGCGTCGTGCAGGGTTCGGTGCAGGACGAGTTCGCCGGCAAGCTCGCCGGCGCGCAGGTTGTCCGCTTCCCGGACTACAACGCCGGTTTCGCGCAGCTGAAGACCGGCGGTCTCGACGGCTGGGTCGTGCCCAAGGACATCGGCCAGAAGTACCTCGACCAGAACCCGGCCGTGCCGCTCGAATTCGGCTACACCGTCGCGGACAAGGACACCCCGTCGGCCTTCGCGGTCGCCAAGTCGAACACCGAGCTGCTGAAGAAGATCAACGACGGCCTGGCCAAGGCGATCGCCGACGGCACCGCGGCCCGGCTGCACGCACAGTTCTTCAAGGAAGCGCCGGTCGCGAAGGAGCTGGAGAAGGGCGGCCCGGGCCTCCCGGTGGCGAACTCCTGATGCCCGGGCACACTGGTGGCATGAAGAAACTGATCGTCACCGCCGTCACGGCGGCACTGGTCGCCGGTCTCACCGCGTGCGGTGGCGACGCCGGCGAGACCCTGCGGGTCGGCACCCTCAGCGATTCCCGGCCCAACGCCTACCAGGAGAACGGCGAATTCACTGGGTTCGACAACGCGTTGCTGAAGGATATCGCCGCGAAAGAGGGCCTGAAGCTGGAATTCGTCGCGACCGATTTCTCGGCGCTGCTCGGCAGCGTCGCGAACGGCCGCTTCGACATCGGCAGTTCGGCGATCGCGCAGACCGACGAGCGCAAGAAGACGGTGGCGTTCAGCGATCCGTACAACTACCAGTCGCTCGGCATCGAGGCGAAGGCGAGCGCGGGCATCACCGACGAGAACTCGTTGGCGGGCAAGCGGATCGGCGTGGTGCAGGGCACGGTGTCGGACACCTGGCTCGGCGCGAACGCGCCGAAGGCGCAGGCGGTCCGGTTCCCGAGCGACGCGGCGGCGCTGAGCGCGCTCAACTCCGGTGCGGTCGACGGCGCGGTGTTCGACCAGGTGTCCGCGGAGGACTACGCGGCCAAGAATCCCGCGCTGAAGGTCACGAAGTCGATCACCACCAACATTCCGCACGGGTACGCGGTGCGCAAGGGCAACACCGAACTGCTGGGCAAGCTGAACGACGGCATCAAGAAGGCCGTCGCGGACGGCACCTGGCAGAAGGTGCACCAGCAGTTCGAGCCGAACATTCCGGTTCCCGCTGATTTCAAGACGAAGTAGCCTGATGGACCAGTTTCTCGACACTTTCCTCAACTGGCAGTACATCTGGGAGGTTTTCCCGGACCTGCTCAAGACCGGCCTGCTGAACACCCTGATCCTGTCGGTGGCGGCTGCTGTTATCGGGACCCTGCTCGGCATGGTGCTCGCGGTGATGGGCCTGTCCACCAAACGCTGGCTGCGCTGGCCCGCGCGGGTGTACACGGACATTTTCCGTGGCCTGCCCGCGATTCTGACGATCCTGGTGATCGGTCAGGGGGTCGGGCTGCTCGCCCGCGGGTTGGTGGGCAACAACCCGTACCCGCTGGGCATCGCCGCGCTGAGCCTGATCGCCGCCGCGTACATCGGCGAGATCTTCCGCGCCGGGATCCAGAGCGTCGACAAAGGACAGCTGGAGGCGAGCCGAGCGCTCGGCATGAGCTACTCCAAGGCGATGCTGCTGGTGGTGATCCCACAGGGCGTGCGGCGGGTGCTGCCCGCGCTGGTGAACCAGTTCATCGCGCTGGTGAAGGACTCGACCCTGGTGTACTTCCTCGGTTTCCTTACCTCGCAACGGGAACTGTTCCGCATCGGCCAGGACCTCGCGGCCAACACCGGAAACCTGTCACCCTTGGTCGCGGCGGGCGTGGTCTATCTGGTGATCACCGTGCCGCTGACGCATCTGGTGAACTACATCGACAAGCGGCTGCAGACCGGTCGCAAGGTGACCGCGGAGAGCAACGAAATGCTCGCGGGTGGGGCGACGATATGAGCACGGCGATTCGTTCTTCTTCGGTGGAACTGAAGGACATCCACGTTCGTTTCGGAACGTTGGAGGTCCTGCGCGGGGTGAACCTGAAGGTGCCCAGCGGCAGCACTACGTGCGTCATCGGCCCGTCCGGTTCCGGCAAGTCCACGTTGCTGCGCTGCGTGAACCGCCTGCAGGAACCGGACAGCGGCGACCTGCTGCTGGACGGGGAAAGCGTCATCGCCTCGGATCCGGACGCGTTGCGCCAGCGGGTGGGGATGGTGTTCCAGCACTTCAACCTGTTCGGGCATCGAAGCGTGCTGGACAACATCGTGCTGCCGCTGCGCAGCGTGCGCGGTCTGTCCAAAGAGGACGCGGCGGAGGTCGCCCGTACCCGGCTGGCGGAAGTCGGGCTCGCGGACAAGGCCCCGTACCGCCCGGCCGCGCTGTCCGGAGGCCAGCAGCAACGGGTGGCGATCGCCCGCGCGCTGGCGATGGAACCGGAAGTGATGCTCTTCGACGAGGCCACGAGTGCGCTGGACCCGGAGCTGGTGAAGGGCGTACTGGACCTGATGGCGGGGCTGGCTTCGCGGGGTCTCACGTTGATCGTGGTGACGCACGAGATGGGGTTCGCCCGGAGCGTGGCGGACGAGGTCGCGTTCATGGACGCGGGGCGGATCGTGGAGCAGGGGACGCCGGACCAGGTGTTCGAGGCACCGGCTAGTCCTCGGTTGCAGCAGTTCTTGTCGCAGGTGTTGTGAGGGGTTGGCCGTCCTCGCAGAGGATGAAGCTGTCGCTGGTCCGTGCGGCTTCCCAGGCGACTCGGAGCCGCCGGGCCAGCGAGGGGGCGACTCGCTGAGTCGCATCGTCGAGCGGCAGCAGGTGGACGGCCAGGATCTCCGGGTCGGTGAGGATTAGGCGGGCGGTTTCTTCGGCGGAGATTCGTCCGCCATCGAAGATGAACGCGAGTCCTTCTGGCATCCGGCCGTCGTCCGGCGCGTAGTCGATGACCAGGAGCGGGCCGAGCGGGCGGTCGATCCCGATTTCCTCGGCTTGTTCCCGGCGCGCCGTGCGCCACGGCGGCTCGCCTGCCTCGCACACCCCGCCGGGTATGTCCCAACTGTCCTTATAGGACGGCTCGACGAGCAGGACGCGGCCGGTTTCGTCGCGGAGCAGGGTGCCTGCCGACATCCGCTTCCGTGGCAGCGAGCGCACGTACTCGTCGAACGGCAGCAGCTCCACGAGTCCGCAGGGTACCGGCGCGGCAGCTGCGCGTGCGGGATCGTGCACCCCAGTCCCCTTCGGACGGCCAGGTACCGTAAACCCCATGGGGATGATCTCTCGGCTCACGTACTACCCGGTCAAAGGCTGCGCCGGCACCACAGTCCAGTCCGCCGAAGCGACCCCGGCCGGTCTCGCGCACGACCGTGAGTTCATCCTCACCGCTCCCGACGGCGACTTCCGCAGCCAGCGCCGCTTCCCCGTCATGGCCGCCATCCGGCCCCGCCTCCTCGACGGCGGCACTCGCCTCGCCTTGTCCGCGCCGGGGATGGAAGACCTGACCATCGAGGTCCAGAAGGACGGCCAACGCCACCCCGCGTCCACCTTCAACTGGACCGGCGAGGGCATCTACCAGGGCGCCGACGCCGCTGAGTGGTTCTCCACCGTGGTGGGTCAGCCGTCCGTGCTGCTCGGAGTCACCCCGGAGCATGAGCGGGTCACGAGCGGTGAGACGCCCGGTACCGCGACGTTCGCCGACGGTCACGCGATCCTCGTGATCTCGGAGTCCTCTTTGGACCATCTGAACGAACGGATCGCCGAGCGCGGCGGCGAACCGGTGCCGATGGACCGGTTCCGGCCGAATCTCGTGATCCGCGGCTGGGCGGAACCGCACGCCGAGGACTCCGTCCGCCGGATGGAAGCGGGCGGGGCCGAGTTCGCCTACGCGAAGCTGTGCGTCCGGTGCGCGGTGCCGATGGTCGACCAGGAAACCGGCAAGCGCTCCGGTCCGGAGCCGATTCGCACGCTCGCGGCGTACCACCGCGATCCGGCGGGCGGCGTCCTCTTCGGCATGAAGGCGGCGGTGACCCGGCCCGGTCAGCTGGCGGTCGGCGACGCGGTGATCGTGCATTCCTCGGCCGGCCCGATCCGCAGCACCGAGGCCGCCGAACCGCCGTTGACGGCGACGGCCAGCCTTCCCGCCGAGTCGGTGTAGACGAGGTTCGCGCCGGGGGGCACGTCGGCGAAGGTCCGGCCGATCGCGGCGGACACCGCGACCTGCTCGCTGTGCACCGTCACCTCACCGGTCAGCCCGGTTAGTTCGAGGTCGGCGGGAGTGGCGGCGAGCTGGACGTTGCCGAAGTGGTCGACGGTCAGCACATCCGACACGAGCTTGCCAGGAAACGCCGCGACCAGCGGTTCCGGCAGCCGGACCAGGTCACGGATGGCGGGCCCGAAGGAGCCGGGGTGCGCGCCGAGAGCGAGCTTCGCGGCAACAGGTGCGAAGATGTCCCGGCCGTGAAAGGTCGCGGACGTCGGCGTGCGCACATCGATCACGTACGACGCGTACACGCCGCCTAGCGCTTCTGCGGCGGGTATCAGCAGACCGTTGTCCGGGCCGACCAAGATGCCGTGCGTCGCGACCACCACGATGCCTCGGCGCTCTGTGCCGACGCCGGGGTCGACGACAGCGAGGTGTACGGCCTTAGGCAGGGACGGCACGGTCTGCGCGAGCACTGCCGCGCCTGAGCGCACCTGTTGCGGCGGGACGAGGTGTGTCACATCGAGAACGCGTACGTCGGGCGCGATGCCGGCGATGACCCCGTGGCAGGCGGCCACGAAGCCGTCGTGCAGCCCGTAGTCGGAGGTGAACGAAATCCAGCGGTAGGCCATGACCTGCATCATCCTCGTGGTAGCGGTGCTCGGGTTAGGGTGCAGCAGTGACGACGCTCGCCGATTACCCGAAGATCGCCGCCGGAAAAGTCCGGGACCTGTACGCGGTCGGAGACGACCACCTGCTGCTGGTCACCTCGGACCGCATCTCCGCCTACGACTTCATCCTGGACACGCCTATCCCCGACAAGGGCCGCGTGCTCACGGCGATGAGCGTGTTCTGGTTCGAGCAGCTGTCGGACCTGGTCCCGAACCACCTCGTCGCGTACGACGACCCGCGCATCCCCGCCGAGGTACGCGGACGCGCGCTGCTCGTACGCCGTCTCGACATGCTTCCGGTGGAGGCTGTCGCGCGCGGGTACCTCACGGGGTCTGGGTACTCGGACTACCAGCGTACGGGCGCAGTGTGCGGCGTAGAGCTGCCGGAAGGTCTCGTAGAAGCCTCGAAGCTGCCGTCGCCGATCTTCACGCCCGCGACGAAGGCGGCCTTCGGCGAGCACGACGAGAACGTTTCTTTCGACGCCGTAGTCGCGACTATCGGCGCGAAGCGTGCGGAGGAGCTACGCGAAACGACGCTCGCGGTGTACCGCCGTGGTGCGGAAGTGGCGGCGAAGCGCGGAATCCTGCTGGCGGACACGAAGTTCGAGTTCGGTGTGGACGAGACGGGCGCGCTGGTGCTGGCGGACGAAGTGCTGACGCCGGATTCGTCGCGGTACTGGCCGGCGGAGGGGTACGAGCCGGGAAGGGTGCAGCCGTCGTTCGACAAGCAGTACGTGCGCAATTGGCTGACGGGGCCGGAGTCGGGCTGGGACAGGGCGTCGAACGTGCAGCCGCCGCCGTTGCCGAGGGAAGTGGTGGAGGCGACGAGGGGAAGGTACGTGGAGGCGTACGAGAGGCTGACGGGGTTGTCGCTGGAGGAGTGGCTCTAGGAAAGAGCGAAGGGCCCCAGGGAGAGAACCCCGAAAACTGTCGGCACCCCCTGACAGACTGCAACCATGACCACACCGTACGCAACACCGCGCGCGAGGGCATTGGGCCTGGAGTTACGCGCGGCGCGGGAGAGAAGAAGACTGGGTGTAAGAGAGTTGGCCCGGTTGCTGGGGATGACGCCTGGTTTCGTGACGAACTGGGAACGAGGACTGCGGCTGCCGAAGCCGGAGGACATCGGAGCGGTCCTGGCGCACTGCAGGGTGATCGGGCCGGACCGCAGGCGAATAGTGGAGATGGCGCGAGGAGCGCGAGAGCAGGACTGGATAGACAGCGGCGGAGAAGAGCCGTACCTGGAGTGGGAGCGCACGGCGGAGGCAGTGTTCGGCTGGGAGCCGGAGGTAGTGCCGCCGTTGTTGCAGACGAGCGGGTACGCGCGAGCGTTGCTGTCGGCCGCTTCGGGCGCTGTCGCGGACGAGGTGGAGGCGCGGGTAGCCGAGAGGCTGGCGCGGCGAGCGGTGCTCGATTCGGGCACGCGGTGTGTGCTGGTGCTGGGGGAAACGGCGCTGCACAAGAGGATCGGCGGCGCGGACGCGATGGCGGAGCAGCTGTGGCACCTGCGCGAGCGGTTGGCGGAGGGCAAGGTCGAGGTGCGAGTGGTCCCGGCGGACCACCGCCCCGATCTGGGCAGGGCGTTCACGATTTTCGATTTCGCGGACCTGCCGTCGATCGTCCACGAGCGGTTGCTGCGGGAGAGCGCGAGCAGTTCGAGCCCGGCGCGGGTGGCGAAATACCGCGAGGCGGCGGAAACGTTGCTGGAGCTGGCGTTGCCGAGATCCGAGACGGACGCCCTGCTGGAATCGGCGCTCCGGAAATTGTCCGTGCCCTAGGGCAGAGTGGACACCGGTGAGAGGAGCGGCATGAGCCGAGCTTTGGTGTTGGGCGGCGGTGGCGTCGCCGGGATCGCGTGGACGACCGGTTTGCTGGCCGGGCTCGCGGAAGCGGGCCAGGACGTGACCGGAGCCGACGTGCTGATCGGCACGTCGGCGGGCGCGGCGGTGGCGGCGCAGCTGGGCAGCGGACTGCCGCTGCCGCAGTTGTACGCGCGGCAGACCGATCCGGCTGTGCAAGCGGCGGAGATCGCGGCCGAGTTCGACCCGGAAAAGTTCGGCGAGGAGTTCGCCGCGGTGCTGGCCGGCGGCGGCACCGCGGCGGACATCCGCGCAGCGGTGGGAAAATACGCATTGGCCGCGGAAACCGTACCGGAACCGCGGCGGCGCGCGGTGATCGAATCCCGTCTGCCGTCCCACGATTGGCCCGAGCGTGCGGTGAAAATCGTTGCGGTGGAAGCGGAAACGGGTGAACCTGTGGTGTTCGACCGTGCGTCCGGCGTCCCGCTGGTCGCCGCGGTGGCGGCGAGCTGCGCGTTGCCCGGCATCTGGCCGGCAGTGCCGATCAACGGCAGGCGTTACGTCGACGGCGGCATCCGCTCCTCCGCGAACGCCGACTACGCAACAGGTTTCGCCGAGGTGACGGTGGTTGTCCCGATGGGTGCGGCGGAGGTGCTCCCGACGGAGCGGCCGTTCGAACAGGTGCTGGCGGATCTCCGCGCGGCAGGCGCGAAGGTGGCGGTGCTGGAGCCGGACGAGGCCTCGGTCGCGGCGATCGGGCCGAACCCGATGGACCCGGAAACCCGAGCGGCAGCCGCGGCGGCCGGATTGGCGCAGGGTCAACGAGACGGGGTGGTGTGGGAGTGAGGGTGGTGCGCAGTCCGGTGGCTGGTCAGTAGCGAAGAAACACCAGGGCGGGTCCGTCGCCGGCAGTGATCTCGGAGGGCCAAACGCGAGGCTCGGTGCCGTCGATGTGACGGCTGTTCCGGAGGCTTTACTCCGCTGTTTCAGGCCAATTCGCCACTGATCGCCCACTGTCCTGCGTTGCTCGGCACGGGAAATCAGGTCGATCGGGCGTTTCCGCGGCAGATTTCGGACGGATGACCAAGGCTGCCGCCCTGCGTGTAGCCACTGGCACGCTTCAGAATCGTGTCCACGCCGAGGCGGCCGGTGCTGACGGTGTGCGGCAATCGCGTTCGCGCGGTAGCAGCGGGTGAACGTCAGGTGCCTCCGGACAAAGGCGATCCCGCGGCGGCGTCCGCGCTGGCACACTGGGCTTCGTGCTTCTGCTCATCAGCGGCAGTCTGCGGGCCGGTTCGGTCAACACGGCTGTCATCGCGACCGCGGCCGGGTTCACGCCGTCCACTGTGTACGGCGGGCTCGCCGGGCTGCCGCACTTCAATCCGGACCACGACCGGGACCCGCTGCCCGCCGAGGTCGCGGCGTTGCGGGAGGCGATCGGGGCGGCGGACGGCGTCCTGTTCTGCACCCCTGAGTACGCCGGCGGCCTGCCGGGTTCGTTCAAGAACCTGCTCGACTGGACCATCGGCGGCGGCGAGATGTACGGCAAACCTGTCGCGTGGATCAACGCGTCTTCGGTCGCCGCGCCGACCGGGGGCACCGACGCGCACGCGTCTCTCCGCAAGACGCTCACCTACGCGGGCACCCGCATCGTCGACGACGCTTGTGCTCGAATCCCGATTCCCCGTCAGGCGGTCGAGGACGGGGCTCTTGTCGACCCCGACCTGCGCGGGCGGATCGCGGTCGCGGTGCGCCGTCTGGTGGAGGCGGCCAAACCGGTCAATCCGTGAGCTGCTGAGCCCGGATCCCGCACCTCCCCGGGCAAGACAGCGACCTGCCCAGACCGCATGATCAGCCTCGGTGTTTCGCCTGGCGCAGAACGTAATCCGCCGGGGGTGTCTCCATCGAGCCATGGTGCGGCGGCGAGCGCGAAAATCGGTGGCCCTGCGGCTTTTGCCCGGTTAGCGTCCGCGAGAGTGAGCTACGAGCATCCTCTCGCCTACCTCATCGGCATCGAAGGAACCGCGCTGCTCCGCGCGTTCACCGGCGAGCACGACCGCGAGTTCGTCGAAGCGCGACTGGCCGAGATCCGCGCACTGCTGGCCGACCACGACCTAGCCGACGGCGTTGAAGTCACCCAGCTCGCCCCACGAGACGGTTACGCCCGCTGGGCGGCCGCGTACGACTCCGGCGAAAACGCCGCCTTCGCCGACGAGCCCTACCTCGCGGAGATTCTCGACGCCATCCCGCCGGGCCGCGCACTTGACGCTGCCTGCGGCACCGGACGTCTCACCCGTCTTCTGGTCGAACGCGGCCACCACGTCGTCGCCGTCGACGGGTCGCCCGAGATGCTCAGTCACGCCAAGGCCGACTCGACCCTGGTCGCCGACCTGCGCGAACTCCCGGTCGACGACGGTTCGCAGGACGTCGTGCTCTGCGGTCTCGCCCTGTCGCACGTGCCGGACCTGGCTCCGGTGATCGCGGAGTTCGCTCGCGTCCTCGCCCCTGGTGGGCACCTCGTCCTCTCCGACGTGCACCCCGAGCAGGTCCAGCGCGGATCGATCCCGTCCGTACGCACGGCCGACGGCGCCCCGGCCCGAGTACGCACGAGCTACCACCGCGTCGGCGACTACCTGCGTGCGTTCCTCGCCGCGGGCCTCGCCCCGGTGAGCTGCCAGGAGCCGACGCCCGCACCGGCCCCGCCGCGGCACGTTCCCGGCGGCGGGCCGTGGGACCTCTGGCCGTGGTCACTCAACGGCCTGGTCCCGGACGCCTTGGCGGCGGCAGCGAAAGACGTGCCGTCGATGCTCATCTGGCACTGCCGCAAAGCCGCCTAAACCGCACGCCAACCCCGGCAGTGACTGTCCGCCGCGTAAGTCTCACTCGCAGTTCACGATGCGGTCAGGCGATCGCCACACGGCTGCGGCGCAATGGTGGCGTGGATGCTCGCCTGCTGGTCTCGCTGTCCGGGGTCACCACGCGCACGCTGCACCGGTGTGCGCATCTGGCGGCCGAACTCGAACGTCGGCACGTCCCGCTGTCGATTCTGCATGTCGCGCGCACCGAAGACGGACCTGTCACGGCCTGGGTCCGTACGCGCGCCGCAGCGGGCGACTCGGTGCTGCTCAACGGCTACGACCACCGCATCCCGCCGACGCATCGCGCCGTGCACCTGGGCCGTAAGGCCGAGTTCGCCGCGCTCCCCGCGCACGAAGCGCGGCTTCGGCTCATCGCCGCGAAGGCGGCTCTCGACGCGACAGGCGTGACCGTTGACGGCTTCGCGCCGCCGCGGTGGCTCGCGTCGCCCGGCACCGTACAGGCGTTGCGGGAGCACGGCTTCACGCTGTGCGCCGACCAGAACGCTGTTCGAGACCTGGTGACCGGCGAGACCCGGCGCGCCCGCGTACAGGACTTCACGAGCCAGTCGCACCGTACGGAGACTGTCCGTTGCTTCGCGCTCGTACTGGCCTCCGCCCGGGCCGCGCGCCGAGGCGGGCTGGTGCGGCTCGGCATCGATGCCGTCGACCTCAGCCGCCCCGGCTTGCGGCAGGCGTTGCTGGACGCGGTGGACGTCGCCCTCGAAAACCGGGCCTTCGGGAGCACCTACGGCTCCCTGCGCCACACCGCTCCCGCCTAGACCTCCGTCGCGACGCCTCGCTCTAGCACCTGCACCTCGGTGCCCTCCGGTGCGAGGTTCTGGAACAGCCCGTAGTGCATCGCCGGGTTGGCCAGCACTGCCTCGTGGATCGGCACCGAGCGGCGCGGCGCGACCGCGCGCAGGAAGTCCACCGCTTCGCCCGCCTTCAGCCACGGGGCGCCGGTGGGCAGGCCGAGCACGTCGACCTTCTGCTCGGGCACGAAGAACGAGTCGCCCGGGTGGTAGAACGCGCCGTGGTCGACGAGGTAGCCGATGTTCGGGATCACCGGGATGTCGGCGTGGATCACCGCGTGCTCGCCGCCGACGACCGACACCGACGTGCCGCCGAACTCGAACGCGTCGCCGGGCTTGGCGACCTCGAACTCCAGGTGCAGCTTCTCGATCGCCTCGGCCGAACCCGGGTCGACGATCAGTTTCGCGTCCGGGTTCGCCTCGAGCAGGCCGGGCAGCCGTTCGACGTCGAGGTGGTCGAAGTGCTGGTGGGTGATCAGCACCGCGGACAGTTCGCGCTCGGCCTCGAAGCCGGTGGAGAACGTGCCCGGGTCGAGCAGAATCCGCTCCGCGGCGGTCTCGAGCAGTACGCAGGAATGTCCGAAATGGACGATCCGCATCAGGTTTTCTCCTTACCAGATTGGTCGGCTCAACCCTACGCTTCGGCACCGGTCCGGCACCGCCGTCCAGCGCGGCCTCCCGGCCGGAGGACTTTCCGCGCCCGCTCGCGGATGACATGCTGGCGGGAAGCCCGGGCAACTGTTGGCAGAGTGTCAGCAACCTCGTAGCCTGGGGGTTCACCGAGACGGGGAGACGCCGATGACCGCGGTCCAGCCGAAGCCGACGCCCGTCGGCGAGACGTTCGATTCGCTCAGCCCGGCCACCGACGAGGTCGTCGGCACCTACCCGGTGCACACGGCCGACGAGGTCGGCGCCGCCGTCGAGCGGGCTAGGGCGGCCGCACGCTGGTGGGACGGCCTCGGCTTCGCCGGGCGCGCGGAGCGGCTGCAGCGCTGGAAGGGCGTGCTCACCCGGCGGCTGCCGCAGCTATGCCAGGTCGTGCGCGACGAAACCGGCAAGCCGATCGCGGACGCCCAGCTCGAGAGCGTGCTGGCGATCGAGCACATCGCGTGGGCGGCGAAGAACGCCCGCAAGGTGCTCGGCAAGCACCGCCGCTCGTCCGGCCTGCTGATGGCTAACCAGGCCGCGACCGTCGAATACCTCCCGCTCGGCGTCGTCGGCGTGATCGGGCCCTGGAACTACCCGGTGTTCACCCCGCTCGGCTCCATCGCCTACGCGCTGGCCGCGGGCAACGCCGTCGTGTTCAAGCCGAGCGAGTTCACCCCCGGCGTCGGGAAATGGCTGGTCGACGCGTTCACCGAGATCGTGCCCGAGCAGCCGGTGCTGCAGCTGATCACCGGGTTCGGCGAGACCGGAGCCGCGCTGGTCGGCTCCGGCGTCGACAAGATCGCGTTCACCGGCTCCGCGGCCACCGGCAAGAAGATCATGGCCGCCGCCGCGAACACGCTCACCCCGGTCGTGATCGAGGCGGGCGGCAAGGACGCGCTGCTGGTCGACGCGGACGCGGACCTCGAAGCGGCGGCCGACGCCACCGTCTGGGGCGCGTTCTCCAACTCCGGCCAGACCTGCGTCGGCGTCGAGCGCGTCTACGTGCACGAGCGGGTGGCCGACGAGTTCCTCGCGCGGGTCGTCGAGAAGGCGAAGAACGTGCGCGCCGGCTCCGACGAGGACGCGCAGTACGGCCCGATCACCATGCCGTCGCAGCTCTCGGTGATCCGCCGGCACATCGAGGACGCGCTGAACCGGGGCGGAAAAGCGCTGGTCGGCGGCGTGGAGAGCGTCGGCGACCGCTACGTCCAGCCGACCGTGCTGGTCGACGTCCCGGAGGACTCCGAGGCGGTGCGCGAGGAGACGTTCGGCCCCACGGTCACCATCGCCAAGGTCCGCGACATGGACGAAGCGGTCGAGAAGGCCAACGCGACCAAGTACGGCCTCGGTTCCACGGTGTTCTCGCGGGCGCGCGGCGCCGAGCTGGCGTCGCGGCTGCGAGCGGGCATGACCGCGGTGAACGCGCCGCTGTCGTTCGCCGGCATCGCGTCGCTGCCCTTCGGCGGCGTCGGCGATTCCGGGTTCGGGCGGATCCACGGCCCGGAAGGACTGCGCGAGTTCGCCCGCCCGAAGGCCGTGGCCCGGCAGCGGTTCACCGCGCCGCTCACGCTCACTTCCTTCTCCCGCAAGGAAACCACGGACGCGCTGGTCGCCAAGCTGATCACCGTCCTGCACGGCAAGCGTTAAGGAGAACTGTTGCCCGGCTTCGGCGATTTCCAGCACGAGATCTACTTCGCCGGATTGTCCGGCCGTGTCCCGGACCTGCCGATGGCGTACGCGGAGCTGGAAGCGCGTGCGGCACAGGCACTTCCGCCGTCGGTGCTGTCCTATGTGGCCGGCGGTGCGGGGGACGAGCGCACCCAGCGCGGGAACGTCGAGGCGTTCGAGCGCTGGGGCCTGGTCCCGCGGATGTTCGTCGGCGCGAACGAACGCGACCTGTCGGTGGACCTGTTCGGGATGAAGCTGCCGTCACCGCTTTTCCTCGCTCCGGTCGGGGTGATCGGCCTGTGCGCGCAGGACGGTCACGGCGATCTCGCCACCGCGAGGGCCAGCGCGCGAACGGGCGTGCCGATGGTCGCTTCGACACTCAGCGTCGACCCGATCGAAACGCTCGTCCCGGAACTGGGCGACACCCCGGGCTTCTTTCAGCTGTACACGCCCACCGACCGCGACCTCGCCGCCTCGCTCGTGCAACGCGCCGAGGCAGCGGGTTTCCGCGGCATCGTCGTCACGCTCGACACCTGGGTCACCGGCTGGCGTCCGCGTGACCTGTCCACGGCGAACTTCCCGCAGCTGCGCGGGCATTGCCTGGCCAACTACTTCACCGACCCGGTGTTCCAGAAACGGCTCGGCAAGGCCCCGGAGGACGACCCGGCGGCCGCCGTCGGGCTGTGGGCCCAGCTCTTCGGCAACCCGCTGACCTGGGACGATCTGCCCTGGCTGCGGTCGCTGACGAAGCTTCCGCTGCTGGTCAAAGGCATTCAGCATCCCGACGACGCCCGCCGCGCCATCGACGGCGGGGTCGACGGGATCTACTGCTCGAACCACGGCGGACGGCAGGCCAACGGCGGTCTCCCGGCGCTGGACTGCCTGGCCGAAGTGGTCGATGCCTCCGGCGGCACGCCGGTGCTGTTCGACTCCGGCGTTCGCTCCGGAGCCGACGTGGTCAAGGCGCTGGCCTTGGGCGCGACCGCGGTGGGCGTCGGCCGTCCGTACGCCTGGGGTCTTTCGCTGGCCGGCGAGGACGGCGTTGTCCATGTTCTGCGCACCTTGCTCGCTGAAGCTGACCTGATCATGGCGGTGGACGGCTATCCGACCTTGGCGGACCTCACCCGCGAGGCCCTGCGGCGGGTCGGATAGCCCTCACGAGGGGAGGAAGTACCCCTCGCTCTCGTCCCACGGGATATCGAAGTCGTCCAGGTGCACGCGCCATTCCGCGTCCGGGAGGGCGCGGCGCAGCTCGGTCACCGAGCCCAGCACCCGCTCCAGCACCGGCATCACCCGGTCGGGATCGAACGGGAGCTTGGTGGACCCGGCCACGATCGCGTCCGGCTCACTGCTGCCCTCCTCGTACAGGAAGAGGCATTCCTCGTCCTGGTACGGGAAAGCCGACTGGTGGGCGGTGACGATGCGCTCGACAGCGGCCGTCTCGGTCGAGGTGAGCGCGGTCGTCCGGCTCGCGTCGTAGTAGAGGGAAGTGCTCATGGCGCAACCGTAGCGAGGGGGTCCGACAAAAACGGACAATCAGGCGAACAGTTCGCTCAGCAGCTCCGGGTCGAGGACGATCGGCGCGGGCCGATACGCGGGCGGCTGCTCGCCCAGCAGCTCACGCACCAGGAAATCCCAGCCGCGCGCGCGGACATACGACAGGCAGTCGATGAACACGTGCTCGGCCCCGGGCACGATGAGCAGTTCGAAGTCCTTGTTCGCCGCGATCAGCCGATCCGCCAGCCGGAGCGTGTTGTCCGGATGCACCCGGTCGTCCATCTCGCCGTGCACGAGCAACAGCTTGCCCGCCAGCCGATCCGCGATCTCCACATTGGACGTGGCCGCCCAAGCCTTCGGATTGTCCGCGCCGTCGTACGCCTCCACGAAGTCCAGGCTGAAATGCTGCGCGTCGTGCGAACCGGACAACGCGACGCCAACCCGGTAGACCTCGGGGTAGTCCAGCATCGCCCGCACCGTCGCGAATCCGCCGCCGGAATGCCCGAACGCGCCCACCCGGTCCAGATCCATCCACGGCCGCGTCTCGGCGAGCTGCCGCATCGCCGCGAGGTGGTCGTCCAGGCTGCCCGCGTCGGCGAGCTTGCCGTAAGACGCGTCGTGGAACGCCTTGTTCCGGCCCGGCGTGCCGCGGCCGTCCACGGCTAGCACCACAAAGCCCAGTGCGGCAAGGGGTTCCGCGTCCAGGCCCATGCCGCCCGGGTCGAAGGACGGCGACACTCGGGTGACCTGCGGACCCGGGTAGATGTTGTCCACGACCGGATACTTCTTGGCCGGATCGAAGCCGTGCGGCCGGTACAGCACGCCGTAGATGTCGGTGACTCCGTCGGCTGCCTTGACGCGGAACGGTTCCGGCGGCGTCCAGCCGGTCGCGGCGAGCTTCGTGATGTCCGCCCGCTCCAGCTCGACCAGCACCCGGCCGGACCAGTCGCGGACCGTCGCCACCGGCGGAGTGTCCACAGTGGAGGCCGAGTCGACGAAGTACGCCGAGTTGGCCGCCACCGTGACGACGTGGTCCAGCGAATCGTCGGTCACCTTGGCGAATCCGGTGCCGTCCAACCCGATCCGGCACACCGTGCGCCGGTACGGGTCCTCTTCGACCAGTCCGGAAGCGATGAAGTACACCGTCTCCGCGTCGACGTGCAGGATCTGCCGCACCGCCCAGTCGCCCGAGGTGACCTGGTTCAGCAGCTCGCCGGTGTGCAGGTCGTAGCGGTACAGGTGGCCCCAGTCGTCGCGCTGCGAGTACCACAGCACCTCGTTCTCCAGCACTCGCACGATCGGCGGCTGGTACATCCACTGGGTGGGCTCGACGCGGGTCGGCCCGGTTTCGCTGAGCACCGTGGTGACCTCGCCGGTCGACGGGTCCATCCGGTGCAGGGTGAGGGTGCGCCGGTCGCGCGGCTGGCGGAGGAAGTACACCGCCGAGCCGTCCTCGGCCCACCACGCCCACTTGGCCGTCACCGGCGACATCATCGGCGCGAGCAGCGGTTCGGCCTGCGCGCGGACCGTCGTGCCGGTGGCGACGTCCAGCACCACCAGTTCGGCCAGCGCCATCGTCTCGTCGCCGGTGTACGGGTAGCGCTGAGTGTGCAGCGCCGGTGCGCTGCCGTCCGCGGGCCGGGATTCGAGCAGATGCGTCTCGCGGACCTCCCGCTCGTCCGTCTGGTGGGTCAGCACCTTGGTCGAATCCGGCGACCACGCCACCGCGGGCGGCAGGTGCGGCAGGCCGAACTTCCGCAGCAGGGTGTTGTTGCCGAGGCTTTCCGGGCTGGTGCCGTACTGGTAACTGGGCGCACCGTCGGTGGTCAGCGGCCATTCGCGGGCGCCGGACACCGCCCACAGGTCCGCGCCGCGCTGGGACACCGCGACCTTGCCGTCCGGCGAGGGCACGTCCAGCGGGCCGCCCGGCGGCGGCGTGGCGGGCAGCTGAGCAGGGTCGAAGTCCGGGGTGCGCGTTCCCGCGGCCGGGTCGACGAGGAAGAACTTCTTGCTGTCGCCGTGGTTGACGGCGTACCAGAACCGCGCGCCACCGTCGATCCACTGTGGACGGACACGGTCGCCGACCACCAGTTCGCCGGGACGGGCGAGGCGGCGCAGGAGCAGTTCGGCGGCTTGGTAGTTCTCGGTGGTCGTCATGCTCGGGTTCCTTCCCCCAGTTTGTTTCTGACCCTAGAAACGCTACGTTGCGTTTCCAACGTTTGCCAACATGCTTGTTGCGTTTTCAAGGCGTAAATGCAGGTGAAAGCCAGTGCATCGTTGCAACGGACGCTAAAGTCAACGCAACGGTGGCGTTGCAATGGAAGTAAGATCAACGCTATCGTCGGCGGAGAGCGAAGGAGAACACGATGCCCGGTGGCAGGCTCACTCAGCAGGAACGTCATCAGATCGCGCAAGGGCTCGCCGACGGTCTCGCGTACGCGGAGATCGCACGCGGGCTGGAGCGGCCGACCTCGACGGTCACGCGCGAGGTGCTGCGCAACGGCGGCCCGGCCGGCTATCGCGCCGACCTCGCCCAGCACGCGACTGAACACCGTGCCCACCGGAGCAGGCAGTCGGCTTCCCGCCGGGCTCGCCCGGTCCCGCCGGAGGGCGGCCGCGACGCCGAGGCGGTGCGCGAGTACGAGGAGTCGTTCGCCACGGTCTTCACCGACGCCGGGCTGCCCAAAATGACCGCCCGGCTGCTGGTCGCGCTCTTCACCACCGATTCCGGCGGCCTCACCGCGGCCGAACTCGTCCGGCGGCTGCAGGTCAGCCCCGCGTCGGTGTCGAAGGCGATCGCGTTCCTCGAACACCAAGGCCTGGTCCGCCGGGTGCGCGACGAGGGCCGCCGCGAGCGCTACGTGGTCGACGACGACGTCTTCTACGAATCGATCATGTCCACGGTCCGGGCCAACCTCCGCCTCGCCGAAACCGCGCGTCGCGGAGTGGAGGTGCTGGGGCCGGACACGCAGGCGGCTGTCCGGTTGGAGGGCATCGCACGGTTTGTCGACGTCGTCGCGGACAGCATCCGCCGTTCCGCGGACGAGGCGCGCGACATCCTGCACGCCTACCGGGCAGAGCGTGCGGAGCGCTGACTTACAATCGCCGCCCGTATGTGGTCGCAAGGAAAAGCCGGGCGGATCCTCGCTCTGCTGTCAGCCGTCGGCGCGATAGCGCTCGTCACGGTCGCAGCGGTCGTAGTCAGCAGCTTCCATCCGGTTGACCTGCAGGTCTACCGATTCGGCGCGGACGCCGTCGACCGCGGCGGCGACCTTTACGGCGCCCTCCCCAGCACCACGGCAGGGTCCATGCTGCCGTTCATCTACCCGCCGTTCGCCGCGATTCTCTTCTCTGCCCTGGCGATTCCGCCGCTGCCCGTCGCGTCCGTTTTGCTCGACCTGGTCTCCGCCGCGTCGCTCTTGGCCGTCCTGTACGTCGTCGTCCGCCGCCTATGGCAGTCCTGGAACCGTCGCACCGCCGTCGTCACCGCGTCCGCGCTCACCGTTGCCGCACTTGCCTTCGAGCCGGTGCGGTCGACCCTCGCTTTCGGACAGATCAACCTCGTCCTGATGGCACTGGTCGCAGCCGATTGCCTGGCACCCAACCCACGCTGGCCGCGCGGAATACTCGTCGGCCTGGCCGCCGCGATCAAGGTGACGCCCGCTGGTTTCCTGCTGTTCTTCATCCTCGCCAAGGATTTCCGAGCCGCCCGCAACGCACTGCTGACCGGTGCCGGGGCCACCTTGCTCGGCTTCCTGGCCGACCCGCACGCGTCCGTCGAGTACTTCTTCGGCGGTGGCCTCACCGGTGCAGACGGCTTCAGCGGATCGCCCTACGCGACCAACCAGACCATCCAAGGCGCACTGAACCGCCTCGCTCTGCTGCCGCACACCCACGACCTGCTGTGGCTGGCTTTGTCCGCGTTCGTCCTGGTCGCCGCAGTGCTCGTGATGCGACGCGTCGACAGCTCGCTCGCCTTTGCCGTCAACGCGGCGGCTGTGCTAGTTCTGTCTCCGATTTCCTGGTCGCACCACTGGGTTTGGGTGGTGCCCGCAACGCTCGTCCTCGCCGCCCGCGTCCGCACGGTTCGCGCTGGCGCGGCGTTGCTCGCGGGTGCCGCTGTCTTCATCGCCGCGCCGCATACTTTCCTGCCCTCCAGCGGAATGCGGGAACTCGCGTGGACCCCCTGGCAGCACTTGATCGGCGATTCCTATCTGGTTCTCGCCCTGGGTTTCCTTGCCTGGCAGCTGTTCGCGCTGCAACCCGCGCGCGCCCTGGAACCCGCCCGCTAGCCGGAACCGGGCCACACCAGCGTCACCAGCTCCCGGCCGGAAGACCCGAGATCCGGCGGCAGTCCCGGATCGACCCCAAGGTCCAGCAACGCCCGCTCAACCTCGTCGGCCGACTCGGCGGGCAAGCACAATCGCCGCCGCACGACGTCCACTGTGGACGCGAACTCCGCGTATTCCGGCTCCGGCGGCCGTCGCCATTCCACGACTTCCGGCTCGATCCCCACTTCCGCGAGCGCTGCGACACAATCCTCGGCAGTGGGTCCCGTCGGCCGTTTGATGCCGTGAAACCGTTGCCACAACGGATTAAGCTCGGTCAACGGATGCCGCGCGGCCGTCTCGACCACCACCCGCCGCCGGGCCGCCGCAGTGAGCGCCGTAGCGAACGGGGCCAGGTCAGGGACGTTGTAGACCACGTTCCCGCACACCACGACGTCCGCCGTCCCGGCTTCCTCGGCGAGATCCGGCCACCGCCCGGACAACAGCCGATGCTTCACGCCGGCAGCCCGCTCGGCGAACGCCGCGAGCAACTCGTCGTCGGTGTCCACCGCTGTCACAGCGGTGACGTTCGACCGGCCGACCAGGGACAGGCTCGCCGCCCCGGCCGCCGCGCCGATGTCGAGCACCGTGCCCGGTTCCTGCAACGCCTCGACGGCCAGCCGATGCGTCGCCCCGCTCGGCTCGGCGATCTGCCGATCGGCCCGCCGCCGGAACACCTCGCGCGGAAGGACCCACGGCGATTCCGGAGGGTGCACGGTCTCCGGAATCGCCCAGGCGGCAAGGAGATTCCTCCAGGCGGACAGAGCGCTCATCGGCCCCGGATCAAATCCGCCGCCTTCTCCGCCACCATGATCGTCGGCGCGTTGGTGTTCCCCCGCGGCACCACCGGCATCACCGAAGCGTCGACCACCCGCAGCCCCGAAACCCCGCGCACCTTCAACTCCGGATCCACCACCGCGTGCTCGCCGCTGCCCATCGCGCACGTGCCGACGGGGTGATACAGCGTCTGCGTGTTCTCCCGGACGTGCTCGGTCAACGCTTCATCCGACAGCTCATGCGTCGCCGGAAGGAACGGCCGGTCCAGGAATTTCGCCAGCGGACCCGACCGGCCGATCTCGATCAGAGACCGCAACGCCGACTTCACCGCTTCCAGATCGATCGACTCCGCGTAATAAGCCGGGTCGATTTCCGGCTTCCACAACGGGTTCGCTGACTTCAACCGGAGGCGACCACGGCTCGCGACGTCGACCAGCGTGGCCGCGGACGTGAAGCCGGGGCAGGTCGGCTCGCGCATTCCGTTGTCGTAGAACAGCGTCGGAGCCACGTGGATCTGCATGTCCGGCGCGGCCAGGCCGTCGCGGGTCGAGTAGAACGCGCCCGCCTCGCCGATGTTCGACGCGAGCGGGCCGCGTTTGGTCAGCTGGTAGCGCACCAGCCCGGCCGGCGTCGCGGAGTCCGCGATGTCGGTCGTGCCCTTCGTCGACCAGATCACCCCGACCGCCGGGTGGTCGTGCAGGTTGTCGCCGACCCCGGGCAGCGCGGCGACCACGTCGATGCCCAGTTCGCGCAGATGCTCGGCCGGTCCGACGCCGGACAGCATCAGCAGTTGCGGCGAGTTGATCGCACCGCCGGACAGCAGCACCTCGGCGTCCGCGCGGACGGTCGTCGGCACGCCTTTGTCCAGATAGGACACTCCGACCGCGCGCGTGCCCTCGAAGACCACCTGGGTGGCCTGGGCGTTCGTCCGCACCGTGAGGTTCGGCCGGGCCAAAGCAGGCCGCAGGTATGCGTCCGCGGTGGACCAGCGACGGCCGCGTTTGCAGGTGACCTGGTAGAGCCCGGCCCCCTCCTGCGACTCGCCGTTGAAGTCGTCGGTGTGCTTGAGTCCCCACGAAACGGCGCTGTCCACCCACGCGTGCGACAGCTCGTGCGTGAACCGCCGGTCCTCGACGTGCAGTGGGCCGTCCGTCCCGTGCAGCGGACCGCCGAGGCGCTGGTTGCCCTCGGCGCGCTTGAAGTACGGAAGCACGTCGTCCCAGCCCCAGCCGGTGGCTCCGTGCGCATCGCGCCAGCCGTCGTAGTCGGCGCGGTTGCCGCGGATGTAGATCATCGCGTTGATCGACGAGCAGCCGCCGAGCAGCCGGCCGCGCGGCCAGTACGCCGTCTTGCCGGTGTGCTTCTGCTCGACGGTCTCGTAGTTCCAGTCCCACTTCGTCTTGAACAGCGACGCGAACGCCGCCGGGATCCGGACCTCGTCCGCGGTGTCCTCGCCGCCCGCCTCGAGCAGCAGCACCCGTGCGGACGGGTCCTCGCTCAGCCGGTTCGCCAGCACGCAGCCCGCGCTGCCCGCGCCGACGATCACGTAGTCGAAGGAGTCCTGCTCTGGCACGCTGCCTCCCGGTGGTGTTGACACCCTGTCAACGACACATCATGGCGCAGGTCACGCTACGCGCAAGTCCCCGGAAAACCGATCAGTCGGAAGTGGGGTCGAAGGAGGTGACGCACGCGCCGTCCACCGCGTGGTCGTCGGTTTCCACCCGGCCCTCCTTCGCGATGCCGTCGAGCTTGGCGTCGACGTGCACGATGGTCCGGCCCGCCGTCCGCAGCACGTCCGTTTTGCGCGGGGTCAGCTTCGTTTCGCCGTAGATCCACTGCTGGGTGCCGTCGCGGGTGGTGTCCGGCGCGTCCCGGCACATCACCGAGAGCGCCGCCGGGATGTCGCGGGCGTTGACCGCGTCGATGAACTTCATCGCGGCGTCTGTGCCGTCCTTCACCTGGGGTCGCGGCTTCGGATCGGTCGACAGGCTGGCCAGCGGGGCCGGCTCGCCGTCCGCTTTGGCGTCGCGCACGCACCAGCCGTTGCCGTCGGGAATGAGCGCGATGCCGTAGGTGAAGTTCCCCGTGGAGATCGTGGCCGCGCGCTCCTGCTGGCCGGTCGGATGCACCGGATTGCTGATCTTCGCGTCGCCCTTCGCGCTGCGGAAGATCTCGTCGGCGGAGTAAGACCGCTTCGACCGGATCTTGCACCACAGCTGATTCAGCCCGGTCTGCTCGGTGATCGAGTTCGCAACGGACTGGGCCAGTTGCTCCGGAGTGCCCTGCGACGTCGTGTCCAGCTTCTCCTTGAAGAAGCCCGGAGTCACCCAGCCGGTGAACGCGACCGCGCCGCTGAGCACCACGACCGCCGCGCCGAGCGAGATCCACAGCCCGGCCTTCGACTTCTTCTTCGGCGGCTGCGGCGGGTACTGGCCGAAAGGCTGTCCAGGCGGCCCGGCCTGCGGCGGATACTGCTGCGGGTACTGCCCCTGCTGCGGTCCGCGCGGCGGAAAAGGGCCCTGCTGCGGGTAGGGGCCTTGCGGCGGGTGGTTCATGTCTCCCCCTCGATACCGGTCTGTCTGCCGGTCAGGCTAGTGAAGTACGCTTCAACCGCACCCACGACCTGCAGAAATAAGGAGCAGCCAGCCGTGGCTCGAGTCGTTGTCGACGTCATGCCCAAACCCGAGATCCTCGACCCGCAGGGCCAGGCGGTGGCGCGTGCGCTGCCGCGGCTGGGCTTCTCCGGAGTCGCCGACGTGCGCCAGGGGCGGCACTTCGAACTCGAGGTCGACGACGACGTCGATGACGAGACGCTGGCCAAGATGGCCGAGGGCTTCCTCGCCAACCCGGTGATCGAGCAGTGGACGATCCGGCGGGTGGAGGCGTGAGCGCCCGCATCGGCGTCATCACCTTCCCCGGCACGCTCGACGACGGCGACGCCGCCCGCGCGGTCCGCTACGCCGAGGCCGAGGCGGTCTCGCTCTGGCACGCCGACGACGACCTGAAGGGCGTCGACGCGGTCGTCGTCCCCGGCGGTTTCTCCTACGGTGACTACCTGCGCGCCGGCGTGATCGCCCGCTACGCGCCGGTGATGACCTCGGTCATCGAAGCCGCCCGCAAGGGCATGCCGGTGCTCGGCATCTGCAACGGCTTCCAGATCCTGTGCGAGGCCGGTCTGCTGCCCGGCGCGATGATCCGCAACGTCGGCCTGCACTTCGTGTGCCGCGACCAGTGGCTGCGCGTGGACAACAACGCCACCGCGTGGACCTCGCGCTACGAGGCGGGCGCGGAAATCCTGGTGCCGGTCAAGAACAACGACGGCTGCTACGTCGCCGAACAGTCCACTGTGGACATGCTGGAGGCGGAGGGCCGGGTGGCGTTCCGTTACGTCGGCGGCAACCCGAACGGCTCCCGCAACGACATCGCGGGCGTCGCCAGCGAGAACGGCCGCGTGGTCGGCCTCATGCCGCACCCGGAGCACGCGATCGACGCGCTCACCGGCCCGTCCGACGACGGCCTCGGCATTTTCTACAGCGCGGTCGACGCGCTCGTGAAAGCCTGAGCCAAGGTCCGTGAAGGACTCCTTGAGGGAATCTGATTCCCTCAAGGAGTCCTTCACGGCTTTTTACTTGCTGTGGTCGCTGGAGAGCCAGCGCTCGGTGCGCACCCGCACCAGCACCGAGGTCTCCTTGAGCGAGCCCTCGACGAACTGCCGCGCCTCGGCCTCGGACGCGTACCGCGAGGCGATCGCGAGCGCCTGCTCCTCGGTCGGAGCCGAGGAGCGGTCCACGACCGGACCGGACACCGTGACGTACTTGTACGGCTGGGTTTCCTGCTGCACCGTCAGGCTCAACTGGCCCGCCGCCTCGATCGCCCGGTCCTTCGCCGACCCGCGGTCCATCCAGATCAGCAGTTCGCCGCCAGGCTCGTAGTCGTACCAGACCGGCACGGCGAGCGGGGCCGCGCCTTCCCGGCCGATCGACAGCACGCCCACTCGCTCCTCGGCGAGGAACTTCTCTCGTTCGTCCACCGTCATGACCGCCATCCGGCGTCACCCCCAGGGTAGGAAGATCAGGATCCGCTTGGGACCAACGCCGGATCCCAAGCGGACATTCCGTATCTTCTGCCTCGGCTTCGCCGAGGCGTGCAGGATCGCCTTTAAGCCGGTGTCTGGGTGAGCGACGCACTCGGCCCGGGGGGCCAAGCACGTCGCTCACCCAGACGCCGGCGCGATCCCGCGGCACGGTTTCGTTTGGGCGGTGAGCTGAGCGCGATCAGGTCGCCGCCTCAACCAGCCGCGAGTACGGACCGCCCGCCGCGATCAGGTCTTGGTGCGGGCCAAGCTCGGTGATCCGGCCGCCTTCGACCACCGCGACCCGGTCCGCCGCCGCGGCGGTGTGCAGCCGGTGCGCGATCGCGATCACTGTGCGGCCTTCGAGCACCGCGTTCAGCGATCGTTCCAGTTCGCGTGCCGAACCGGTGTCCAGCAGCGACGTCGCCTCGTCCAGCACCAGCGTGTGCGGGTCGGCCAGGACGACCCGGGCCAGCGCCAGCTGCTGCGCGAGACCGGCCGGAACCGCGTACGCGCCGGAGCCGAGCTTGGTGTCCAGGCCGTCGGGCAATCCGGCCGCCCACTCCGCCGCACCGGCGGACGCGAGCGCGGCCAGCAGTTCCTCGTCGGTCCAGTCCCCGCCGCCGCGCCGGGCGGGCAGCGCCAGGTTTTCCCGCAGCGTCCCGGAAAACGTGTGGTGCTCCTGCGTCAGCAGCAGAACCTCGCCGCGCAGCACGTCGTCCGCGAGCGTCGACACCTCGGTGCCGCCGACCCGGATCGACCCCGCCGTCGGCGCGGAGATCCCGGCCAGCAGCCTGCCCAGCGTCGACTTGCCCGCACCAGACGGTCCGACGATCGCCAGCCGTTCGCCGCGCGGCACGCTCAGGCTGATGCCGTGCAGCACCTCGCGATCGGAGGTGTAGCCGAACCGGACGTCGCGCACCTCGATGTCGCGCCCGCGCGGCACCTCGGTGACCTCGTTCGTCGATTCGGTCGGCTGCACGCCGATGATCCGGCGCGTCGCGGCTATCGCGACCTGCATGTCCTCCAGCCAGAACAACGCCTCGCTGAGCGGAGCGGTCATCGCCTGCGCGTACGCCAGCATCGTGGTGATCGTGCCGAGACCGGCCCAGCCCTGGCTGTAGGCGAACAGGCCGAGCAGCAGGAGCGCGGCGATCGGCAGCACGTAACTGATCTCCAGCGCCGGCAGCCAGCGCATCTGCAACGCCCGCATCCGGCGTTCCCCGAGCACCGCCTGGTCAAGCCCGTGATGCCCGGCGCGCACTCGCCGTTCGGTGAGGCTGAGCGCCTCCGCGGTGCGCGCGCCCTCCACGGTCTCGTGGGTGATCGACTGCAGGTCGCCCCAGCGGTCGAGCATCCACGCGAACGCCGTCGGGATCTTCCGCTGGTACCAGATGTTCACCGGCACCAGGATCGGAATCGCCACCAGCAGGGCCAGCGCGAGCAGCGGGGACGTCACGATCATCGCGATGGTGGTGAACAGCACCGTCACCGCGGCGATCAGGATCTCCGGCGCGGCGAACCGCACCGCGACGTCCAGCCGGTTGACGTCGCTGGTCGCGCGGCTGAGCAGATCGCCGGTGCCGGCCGCCTCGACGGTGCCGAGCGGCAGGTCGAGCGCGTTCGCGACGAACCGTTCGCGGGTCTGCGCCAGCACCCGCTCGCCGAACATCCGGCCGCGCAGCCGCGCCGCTTTCCTAGCCCACGCCTGCAGCACGAGCACCACCACGAACGCCACGGCCAGCAGGTCGACCTGCAGCGTGGGGCCGTGCTCGACCACGCCGTCCACGAGCCGGCCGAGCAGCTGCGGCCCGGCCAGCGCGATCACGGTGGCCAGGCAGAACAGCCCGAGCATCACGGAGAACTCGCGCCGGTGCTCGACCGCCACGCGTTTCGCCCACTGCCGTACCTCGCGTTTCGAGGCCAGCGGGAGCCGCGTCGTCATACCGTCACTGCCTTTCCGCTCACGACCTCATCGGCCACGTTTCTCCACAGTGGACTCTGGCTGAACACCACGGTGGTCCTTCCGGCCCGCAATTCCTTGACGCGCTGGGTGATCCGGGCCTCGGTGTGCGCGTCGACGGCCGAGGTCGGCTCGTCGAGCAGCAGCACGTCGGAGTCGATCGCCAGCGCGCGGGCCAAGCTCAGCCGCTGCCGCTGCCCGCCGGACACCTCACGCCCGCGCTCGCCGATCAGCTCGTCCACGCCGCGCGGCAGGGCCTCGATGATGTCGTCGGCGTCCGCCGCGTTCAGCGCCGCGAAAATGTCGACCTCGCGCGGGTACTCCGGGGTCAGCTGATCCCGCAGGATTCCGGAGAACCACAGGTCCTGGTTGTGTGCGTACACCACCCGGCGACGCAGCTCGGCGAGCGCGACGCGATCCGCGGGCACCCCGCCGACCAGCACCTGCTCGCCTTCGTCGGCGTCGGCGAACCGGCTCATCCGCGCGGCGATCGCCTCCGCCTCGGCACCGAGATCGACCACGGTCAGCTTGCCCGGCGCGATCCGGATGCCGCTGGCGGTGTCCACCAGTTCCAGCGGGCCGCCCGGCAGCGGCCGCGGCGACACCGGGTCGGCGAACTTCGGCCGCAAAGCCAGCAGCCCGCACACCTTGCGCGCCGCGACCAGCCCCGAGCTGAGCGAGCTGACCTGTTCGGTGGCCGTGGTGACCGGAACCACCAGGAACGCCGAAAGCCCGTAGAACGCCACCAGTTCGCCGACGCTGATCGTGCCGTCGAGCGCGAGCCGCGCGCCCAGCCAGGTGATCGCCACCGTGACCAGCCCGGGCAGCAGCACCTCCGCGCCGGCGAGCCAGGATTCGCTGCGCCCGACCTCGACCCCGGAGTGCCGCACCAGCTGGCTGGCGTCGCGGAACCGGCGCAGGAACCGTCGTTCGCCGCCGACGCCGCGCAGGATCCGCAGCCCGGACACGATGTCCGCGCCCAGTGCGTTCACCTCGCTCAGGTTCTCCCGCTGCGCGGTTTTCCGCTTCTGCAGCGGCGCGAGCAGCGGTCCGATTCCGAGCACCGCGAGCGGGACGCCGACCAGTGCGATCGTGCCCAGCACCGGAGACGTGCCGAGCATCGCGATGCCGATCACCACGAACGCCACGATCGAACCGAACGTGCGACCGACGACCTCGAACGCGTTGCCCACCCAGTTCATGTCCGACGACGTGACCGCGACGACGTTGCCCGTGCTGGTCGCGTCGCGCAGGGACGCGCCGAGCCGGGTGGTGTGGTCGGTGACCAGGCGTTGCGTGGAGCCCGCGCCGTGGATCCACAGGCCGAACGAGGCGAAGTGCAGCCCGGTGCCGAGCAGCGCCTGTGTCACGCCGAGCACCGCCGCGAGCAGCGCCCAGCGCCAGAGCGCGGACGAGTCACCGGCCGCGATCGCGCCGACGCCCCGGCCGATCACCAGCGGCAGGAGGGCGCTCGGCAGCGACCAGCCGGCCCCGGTGACGATCGCGGCGAGGACGAGGCCCGGCCGCGCGCGCAGGACCGCCAGCAGGTACCGAAGCGGCGTCGGACGTTCCGGCAGGCGGATGTCGGGAAAGCGGTACGTGGCGGAAAGCACGATCACTGACGCTAAGCCGCCGGGACTGTCCGGCGCGACTGATTTATCCCCGCGCGACCAGCGTGGGCGGCTGCGGGTGTGACGTGGTCGACACGTAGTCTTGAGGTCGTGGCGAACCCTGACACGGACACCGTGACCAGCACAGTTGACACCACCGCAGTGGCCGCGGCGACCCCGGAAACGAGCCAGCCGTACGTCGAACTCGGCCTCGCCGACGACGAGTACGCGCGGATCCGGGAAATCCTCGGTCGCCGGCCCACCGACGCCGAGCTCGCGATGTACTCGGTGATGTGGAGCGAGCACTGCTCCTACAAATCCTCGAAGAAGCATCTGCGCTACTTCGGCGAAACCGCCACCGACGAGATGAAGGCCAAGATGCTGGCCGGCATCGGCGAGAACGCGGGCGTCGTCGACATCGGCGACGGCTGGGCGGTCACCTTCAAGGTGGAAAGCCACAACCATCCGTCCTATGTGGAGCCCTACCAGGGCGCGGCCACCGGCGTCGGCGGCATCGTGCGCGACATCATGGCGATGGGCGCGCGCCCGCTCGCGGTGCAGGACGCGCTGCGCTTCGGCCCGGCCGACGCGCCGGACACCAAGCGCGTGCTGCCCGGCGTGGTCGCGGGCGTCGGCGGCTACGGCAACTGCCTCGGCCTGCCGAACATCGGCGGCGAGCTGGTCTTCGACCCCTCCTACGCGGGCAACCCGCTGGTCAACGCGCTGTGCGTCGGCGCGATGCGCACCGAGGACCTGCACCTGGCGTTCGCGTCCGGCTCCGGCAACAAGATCATCCTGTTCGGCGCGCGCACCGGCCTCGACGGCATCGGCGGCGTGTCCGTGCTCGCCAGCGACACCTTCTCCGGCGACGAATCCGCGTCCGGACGGCGGAAGCTGCCCAGCGTGCAGGTCGGCGACCCGTTCACCGAGAAGGTGCTCATCGAGTGCTGTCTCGACCTGTTCAAGGAGAACCTGGTCGTCGGCATCCAGGACCTCGGCGGGGCCGGGCTGTCCTGCGCGACGTCCGAACTGGCCGCGGCCGGTGACGGCGGCATGCACATCTACCTCGACCGGGTTCCGTTGCGCGCCACCGGAATGACGCCCGCCGAGGTGCTCTCCAGCGAATCGCAGGAGCGCATGTGCGCGGTCGTCGCGCCGGAGAACGTCGAGGCGTTCATGGCGGTCTGCGCCAAGTGGGACGTCATCGCCACCGACATCGGCGAGGTCACCGACGGCGAGCACCTCGTGATCACCTGGAACGACGAGATCGTGGTCGACGTGCCCGCGCACACCGTCGCGCACCAGGGCCCGGTGTACGACCGCCCGATCGAGCGCCCCGCGTTCCAGGACGGCCTGATCGCCGACACCTCCGCGAAACTGCCCCGGCCGTCGACGCCGGAGGAACTGCGCGCGGACTTCCTGAAGCTCATCGCGTCGCCGAACCAGGCGTCGAAGGAATGGGTGACCGCGCAGTACGACCGCTACGTGCGCGGCAATTCCGTGCTGTCCCAGCCGTCCGATTCGGGCATGATCCGGATCGACGAGGAGAGCAACCGCGGCGTCTCGGTGGCCACCGACTGCAACGCGAAGTTCGTCTACCTCGACCCGTACCGCGGCGCGCAGCTCGCGCTGGCTGAGGCGTACCGGAACGTCGCCACCGGCGGCGCGACCCCGGTCGCGGTGTCCGACTGCCTCAACTTCGGCGCCCCGACCGACCCCGGCGTGATGTGGCAGTTCGAGCAGGCCGTGCACGGTCTCGCCGACGCGTGCGTCGAGCTGGGCATCCCGGTCACCGGCGGCAACGTCAGCTTCTTCAACCAGACCGGCGACACGGCGATCCTGCCGACCCCCGTGGTCGCCGTGCTCGGCGTGATCGACGACGTCACCCGCCGCATCCCGACCGGCATCGGCGCGGAAGCGGGCGAAACGCTGCTGCTGCTCGGCGAGACCCACGACGAACTGGACGGTTCGGCCTGGGCCCGCGAGCTGCACGGCCACCTCGGCGGCGTCCCGCCCCGCGTGGACCTGGCCCGCGAGAAGCTGCTGGCCGACGTCCTGGTGGCCGGTTCGCGCGACGGCATGATCTCCGCCGCGCACGACCTCGCCGACGGCGGTCTCGCCCAGGCGCTCACCGAAACTGTCCTTATTGGACAGTGTGGGGCCCGGGTGTTCCTCGACCGCGACCAGGACCCGTTCGTGCAGCTGTTCTCCGAGTCGTCGGGCCGCGTGCTGGTGGCTGTCCCGCGCACGGAGGAGCTGCGGTTCACCGAGATGTGCACCGCGCGCGGCCTGCCGTGGCGCAAGACCGGTGTTGTCGACCCGGATTCCGGCACGCTTGAGATCCAGGACGTCACGGAGTTCTCTCTTGAGGAGCTGCGCGAGACCTGGGAGAAGACGCTTCCGGCGCTCTTTGACTGAGCCCTCGTGAGTGCCTGTCCCGGTTCTAACCGGGACAGGCACTCACGAGGCGCTGCTCAGCTCGGTACCGCGACCTTGCGGTCGTTCTGCGGT
This sequence comes from Amycolatopsis sp. NPDC054798, assembly GCF_053611505.1. NCBI lineage: Bacteria > Bacillati > Actinomycetota > Actinomycetes > Pseudonocardiales > Pseudonocardiaceae > Amycolatopsis > Amycolatopsis sp. NPDC054798. The sequence continues at coordinate 128,507 of NZ_JBSHAM010000001.1, forward strand.
TCCAGCTTCCAGCCGTCCGGCAGCGATGCCTCCACCGGACCGGAAAAAGCCGCTCCGTCGAACAGCACTTCCTTCGCGAACGTCGCGCCCTTGAACGTGGTCGGACCGGCGAACGTAGTGTTGGAGAAGTTCGCCCGCTCCGAGAACTCGGTGCCGGAAAACCAAGCCCGGCTGAGAAAAGTCGTGTTGCGGCAACGGAAAACGCCCCCCAGCCGACCGGGTCCGGTGCCCGCGGCGGTGAAATAAGCCTGCCCGGTGAAGACACAGCCACTGAGGTTCGTGCTGCTGTACAGCGAAGCGTGCCGCAGCAGCAGGCCGCCGATCCGGCGGTGGGAAAGGTCGAAATACTCCAGTACCGCGCCGGTCAGATCGAGGTCCGGACCGGGTCCGTCCACATCGGACGGTGGCAGCAGATCCCGGACCAGCCGCTGCGCGGTGAGCCGCACCTGAAGCTCGCGCTCCTCTTCGGGCGTGGCACCGTCCTCGGAATCGCTGTAGCGGCCGTGCGTGAACGGCCGCCGCAGATAAGAACACAGCACGTCCAGCACGGTCTGCCGATACTCCGGCCGCGTGCGCGCCAGCCCGGCCAGCGCGTGCAACGCCCCCACGCGCACCTGATCGGCTTCGTGCCCTAGCAATTCCACCGATTTCGCGAACCGCTCGTCGGAGATCCGCTCGCGGTCGACGTCGTGCCGCTGCTGTTCGATCACCTGCCGCGCTTCCTCGACGCGGCGACGGCGATCGTTGAGCCACAACGCATACAGCGCCACGACCGCGCCGCCGGCGAGACCAGCGGTCTTCAACGCTTCACTGCGGCTCGTCGCGGGGTCGGTGAGCAGCCAGCCACCGACCCCGCACAGCAGCACCACGGACGCGATCAACGTCCACAGCAGCGGCGAGCGCACTGGGTCAGAACGCCAGGATCAGGTACAGCCCCACGCAGTAACCGCCGCCGCGGTTCATGATGACCATCGTGCCGCTGGCGTCCTTGCCCGACAGCTTGCCGCTGAGCCGGGCGCTCGTCGTAGCGCTGCCCTCGGTGACCTTGCCCAGGGTGAGCTGCGGGTCGCCGCTGGTCGTCTCGTCGATGCTGCGCTTCGACATACTCTCGGTGCCCTGGCAGGCCATCGCGGTCGCACCGGCCGCGTCCTTGGCGTTGAGCTTGGCGAGGAAGTCGTTGATGACCTGCCGCGCCTCGCCGGAGCCGGACCCGCCGGAGTCGGGCTCGCTCGAATCCGTGGTCGGCGAGGACGAATCGCTCGGCAGCGGAGCCTCCGAGGACTGGGACGGAGCCGGGGCCGGCGGCTGTGCCTGCGAGCTGCCCTTGTCGTCCTTGCTCAGGAAGAACCCCGGCGCGACGAACCCGGTGATGCCCAGCGCGACCACCACGACGACCGCGACGGCGATGCCGATCCACAGCCCGGTCTTGTTGTTCTTCGGCGGCTCTCCGCCCGGCCCGCCCGGGTATTGCCCCTGGTCCCAGCCCTGCTGCGGGAACTGCTGGGTGCCGGGGTAGGGCTGCTGCTGGTACCCCGGGTACTGCTGCTGCTGAGCGTTCGGGTCCCAGCCCTGCTGCGGCTGCTGCTGGGCGTTCGGATCCCACGCGGGCTGCTGCTGGTGCTGGGCGTTCGGGTCCCAGCCTTGCTGCTGCTGGGCCTGGTTGGGGTCCCACCCCGGCTGCTGCGGCACCCCGCCCGAGCCGGGCTGCTGCCAGCCCTGGCCGTAGGGGTCCCCGCCCTGTCCGGGCTGCGGTGGGTAAGTCATGTCCGGTTCCGCCTTCCTGCTGCACCGACTCGCGCCGCGGTCTGACGCCCCGCCGGCCCAGGCGGTTCCGTCTCCGCCCCAGGTCTGCATTGTGCAAGGCGGACAGGGCACGCACAAAAGCGGCTCCCGGCCGCCCCGCCCGGCAGGAGGCGGGGTGAACCGGGAGCCGCGTCTGTGCGCGCCGTCAGGTCAGCCCTTGGAGAGTGCCTGCAGCCGGTCGTAGGCGCCGTTGAACGTGTCCAGGTCGAGCGGGCTCGAGGTGTACTGCCACACGGTGTAGTAGCCCCAGTTGTACGGAAGCGTTCCCGCCGAGGACGCGTACCGCGCGACCCACAGCGGCGCGGTGCTGGAGAAATCGCCGCTGACGCACTGGCTCCACCAGCTCGTCGACGTGTAGATCACCGGCCAGCGGCCCGTTTTCGCGTGATAGGTGTCGTGGAAGTCCTTGATCCACGACGTCATCGCCGCTTTGCTCAGTCCGTAACAGGTCGCGCCGTAGGGGTTGTATTCCATGTCGAGTGCGCCCGGAAGCGTCTTGCCGTCGGCCGACCAGCCGCCGCCGTGCGAGACGAAGTAAGTCGCCTGTGCCGCGCCGCTGGAGGTGTTCGGGGTGGCGAAGTGGTAGGCGCCGCGGATGAAGCCCTGGTTGTAGGAACCGTTGTACTGCTGGGCGAAGTACGGGTTCGTGTAGCTCGTGCTCTCGGTGGCCTTGGTCCAGACGAATCGCTTGCCCTGGCCCCACCAGTAGCCCCAGTCGACGTTGCCCTGATAGCCGGCGACGTCCATGCCGGCGACGGCTGCCGCCACCTGGTTCGGCAGCGCGGCCGCGGGTTGCGGCTGCTGCGCGGCGGCTTTCGTCTCGGGGGTGGACTGATCCCCCTCGACGCGCCGGATTTGCGACCCCATGGCGTGGTTGTTCGCCTGGATGTCGGCGTTGACGGCGTTGATCTCCCGCGTCGAAAGCGGGGAAGCCGCCGGTGCGGCCGTCGCCTCTGCTGACGCGCCGAGCAGGAGCGCGACAACCGGGACGGTCAGAGCGGACAGCAGCGCGGTACGCCGTCCTCTTCGGGAAGTGGACATCGTCGATCCCTTCACAGATACCCTCGCGGAGGGCGGCTATGTGCAGGTAGCCGCCACGGGGGAGATTCTTGAGGACGAATCGTCGTTTGTCATCAAGTTCCGTGAAGATGAATGGGCAAGTGGGTGATTTTCATCGGGTGGTGATGACTAATTCGTGACCTCGTCACGAATGTTCACCCGAATGCCAGATTGCGCAACGCTGCCTTGGTTCCGTTGAGCCAGTTCTGGTCTCCCGGCAGGGTCCCGCTGTTCGAGAACTGCCAGATGGCGTGCTGTCCCCAGCCCGCGGGCAGTTCGCCGATGAACGAGTTGTAGCGCGCGATCCAGAGCGGATTCCCTCCGAAAGAAGGGTTGTTTCCGGTGCAGCGTTTCCACCAGCTAGTCGATGTATAGATCGTCGGCAGCCGTCCGGTGCGGACTCGATAGGCGTCGGAGAAGGCGCGGATCCACGCGACCATCCCGTTCGCGTCCTTGCCGTAACACGTTTCGCCGTAGGGGTTGTATTCCATGTCGAGTGCGCCCGGAAGCGTCTTGCCGTCGGCCGACCAGCCGCCGCCGTGCGCGAGGAAGTAGCCGGCCTGCGCGGCCCCGTCGGACACGTCCGGGCGGGCGAAGTGATAGGCCCCGCGGACGATCCCGGCTTGATAGGAACCGTTGTACTGCTGGGCGAACTGCCCGCTGACGAACCCGGTTCCCTCGGTCGCCTTCACGTACACGAACTTCGCGCCGGCCCCCGCCGCGGCCGGCCAGTCGACCGGTCCTTGGTGGCCGCTGACGTCGTGTCCGAGGTACTGGTCTTGCGCCGTGTACGAGATGTTCGGCGACCCCAGCACGCCTTCGTGCTTCGCGATTTGCGAACCGGCGTAGTTGTCCGCGGCGCCCGCGTAGCTCGGCGCCGCGCTCGCCGTTTCGCACAGCGAGGTGCCGGTGATCCCGGCGAAGAGAACCGCGCTCCAGCGCAGCAGCAGATGACGCTTCACCCAGGACTCCTCACCGGACGCGTGTACTCCTACCGCGTCACGATGCCCGGGTGAGGGGATTTCGGCGAATCATGATCACTCGGCAGAGTGGTCTGCCCAGGTCAGCGTCGCTCTTCGGCCAGCGCCTTCATCAGCTGCTCGGCCGGTACGACCGCGGTGATCAGGTCGTGCGGGTTGATCGCGAGCGGATGTCCGGCGAGCAGCCCGACGATGTCGCGGCCGAGCACCGCGCGGGCGTGCGGCCATTCGCGCGGCACCAGCGACTTCGACGTGTACGCCGGGACCATGACCCGGCCGTCGGCGTTGTGGAAGCCGATGACCGTGCGCTGCACCGGGGAAAGGGCGTAAACCAGCAGCGTCGAATCGAGGATGACGCGCGGCAGGTCTTCGGCGGGCCGGTGGTCGGTGCGGACCATCTGCAGGAGCCGCTCGAGTTCGTTGCGCGGTTCGGGAAAACCGAGTGCCTTCGGCGAGGGCCGGTACCGGTCGTTGGGGTGGAAGTCCTCGACGACCTCTCCCGTTCCGTTGACCGGATACGCGCCGACGACCGCCCACGACGGCACCGGGCCGCGAGCGTCGAAGGCCTCGTCGATGACATACAGCCAGCTGTTCGGGTTCGTCCGCGCGTTGGCCCGCATCTCGGGAGTGATCTCGGGTTTTCCTTGCGGCCCGCGGCGGGGGTACGCGTTCCGGCGCGCGCGTTTGCCCGCCGGGGTCCGGGAAACCATCCGATCTGCCTCGTCCCGCTGCGCCATCGCCGTCCCTCGGTGCCGGGTGCCTGAAAGTCCGTCCGCGGCCACTCTACTGTTGTCGCATGGCCTCTTCGCGTTCGGTCGATCCCGCTCAGTTACGGGCTGCGGTGCTGGCCGTTTCGGACTGGTTGCGTGGTGACGGACCGGATCCGGCCCGCCCTGAACTGGCCGCCGCGGTGCGCGCGACGCTGCGGACCCTCGCCCAGGACGCACCCGGCCACACCGTCGAGGTCCGGGTTCCGCCGTACGCCGCGGTGCAATGCATCGAGGGCCCGCGGCACACCCGCGGCACCCCGCCGAACGTCGTCGAGACCGATCCGCGGACCTGGCTCGAACTCGCCACCGGCGTCCTGGACTGGGACGACGCGGTCAGCACGGCCCGGGTGTCCGCCTCGGGCAGCCGCGCGGATCTTTCCCACTGGCTGCCGGTTGTGCGGATCTGATTTTCCCGGGCAATTGTTCGCTCAGGTGTGTCATCTGAGGCACACACTCCGTAGAATCCCCTGAACTGAGGCTCGTGCCGCGCTGTCCGGGGCAGTGCCTTGCGTGTACTTTGGGTAGTCGGATTTCGATTCCCACGACGAACGAGCGGCGATGGAAGGGCCCTGGTCATGAACGCGGTGAGCGTGTCCGCCGGCGAGCAGAGCCTCGGCCCGACAGCACGCCGGATGATCCTCGGTTCGCAGCTTCGCCGGTTGCGCGAGGAAGCCGGGATCACGCGTCAGCAGGCCGGCTACAACATCCGCGGTTCGGAATCCAAGATCTCCCGGCTGGAACTCGGCCGCGTCGGCTTCAAGGAACGCGACGTCGCCGACCTGCTCACCATGTACGGCGTTTCCGACGAGGACGAGCGCAAAGCGTTCCTCGACATGGTCAAGCAGTCGAACGAAGCGGGCTGGTGGCGCAAGTTCGGGGAGACGGTGCCCGGATGGTTCACCGACCTCGTCGGACTTGAGGAAGCGGCGTCGCGGATCCAGATCTGGGAGCCGCTGTTCGTGTCGGGCCTGCTGCAGATCGAGCCCTACGCGCGAGCGATCTTCAGCCACGGCCGCCCGGAAATGGCCGACGAACGCGTGGACCAGCTGGTCGCCCTGCGCATGCGGCGGCAGAAGATGCTGGCCCGCCCGGACGCGCCGCGGATCTGGGCGGTGCTCGACGAATCGGTGCTGTACCGGCCGATCGGCGGCCCGAAGGTGTTCCGGCAGCAGCTGGAGTACCTGCTCGAGGTCACCACGTTGCCGCACGTGTCGGTGCAGATCCTGCCGTACTGCCGCAGCGGTTTGTCGGCCGAGCACGCCTTCTCGCTGCTGCGGTTCGCCGAGGCGGAGCTGCCGAACATCGTCTACGTCGAGTACCTGACCGGCGCGCACTACCTGGACAAGCGGGACGAGATCGAGAAGTACGGCCGAGCGCTGGACCTGCTGGCCGTCGACGCGGAGACCCCGGAACGCAGCCGGGCCCGCATCGCCAAGCGCAAGGCCGAGATCTAAGCGCGGCCTCTCGCCGCTTCCGTTCTACGCCGCGCTCGAAGCGTCCCCGGTGAAATTCTCCCGGCCGAGAATTCCTGCCCAGCCAACCGGGCGTCGAGTAGCCGAATAGAGAACGCCCGCTCCCTTACCTATCACCGAGCGTGCATAAGTCCGGAGACTCACTTACACCGACTCGGTTCAGTGCTTACCTGCCGCCGCGTTCGGCCATCACGGTGAGTGTTCATCATTCACCCGCTGCACCCGGTGGCGGCGAGTTGCACACGCGCTGCGTTAACAGGCTGCCAATATCGTGACTCAAGGTAATATTTAGCCCGTTCAGGTAGTGCTCGAATCACCTATCTGGGAACTTCTGCTGAATCCGGTCGTCACGCAGTGAGAAATTTGCGGAAAATTCTGCACGTGCATTTACCGCTGCATGCGCGCGTGCTAGCGTCGAAGTCACGGGCAGATGCACATGCAGATTCCTGAGCTTTTCATCGTCCTTCTGGAAGGTGGCATCATGGCTGAACGGTTCGAGAACGGTATTCCGGCCGACCGTCTGACCGGAGCGCAGTGGCGCAAGGCGAGCTACAGCGGCGCCGTGGGCAACTGCGTCGAAGTGGCCCCGCTGACCTCGGGCGAGATCGCGATGCGGAACTCCCGTTTCCCGGAGGGTCCCGCGCTCGTCTACACGCGGGCGGAGATGGCTGCCTTCCTCGCCGGTGCGAAGGACGGCGAATTCGACGATGTGCTCGGCTGAGGCATCCGTCGTCGACTCCGTCTCCGACATCGAGCAGGGCCTGCAGGAACTGATCGCTCGCGGCTACCAGTTCGTCCACCCGACGGACGGAAGCGGCGAAGTGCAGGCTGTGGTCGGAGTGCGGGTCCACGACAACGTAGTAGACGTCGTCCGGCTCAACGCCGAGGACGACGCGGAGGCAACCCGCCTCCCTGGCAGCGAGCAGAACATTTTCGCGCCCACGGCCACGTTGTGGCGTTCGCGCGGCGAGGCAGGCCGGGTGCTGGGCGAGGTGCTCGCCCTTCCCGAGCGGCAACCGGCCGTCGCCGCATCCGCGAACGGCTGCTGGGTTCCCGGCCGCGGCGGCCGCTCGAAGTGGCTCGTCGCTCGCTGATCCACTCCTCTCGCACTGTCCCCACCGGTGCCCCTGATTTCAGGCTCCGTACGAAGTGGCCCAATCCACTTCGTGCGGGGCCTGGCTCATTTCTGCCCCGTGTCTGGCTGAGCCTCTCGGTCAGGCGAGGCCTTCGACGATGCGGAAGTCGCGCTCGACGCCGTCGGAGAGAGCCGCCAGCGCCTCCTGGTAGGCCTCGCTCTCGTAAGCCGCGACGGCCTGTTCGAAGCTGTCGAACTCGATCAGGATGACGCGCTCGGTGATTCCGGCTTCATGGGCGACGACTCGGCCGTCACGCGACAGGAGCCGCCCGCCCCCGGCGCGGACGGCCGGACCGGCCAGCTTGTTGTAGGCAGCCAGTTTCTCGGGGTCGGAAATGTTGCGGTAGACGCTGGCCCAGTAGCCCTTGGTCACGGAAACCTCCTGTGCTCGGCCGGATCCGTCCGGCCTTTCGAGATGTATAAAGCTTTTATATAAGTACTCTATGCTTCTTGCATGAGTCGTCAAGACGCCCCTCGCGACGCCTCCGCCGCGGTCGGGTCGGCCCTCTACGAGCTGGCCACCAGGGCCGCGAGACGCCTTCCGCGCGATCTCAGCATCACGTCCGCCTCCACTCTGGCCACCCTGCACAGATCCGGCCCGCGACGCATCACCGAGCTGGCCGTGCTCGAGGGTGTCACCCAGCCCGCGATGACCGTCTTGGTCCGGGCGATGGAGGAGTCCGGACTGGTCGAGCGGAGGGGCGACGCGTCCGACAAGCGGGTCACGCTGGTGCGGCTGACCGAAGCCGGGGCTTCGTACGTTGAGACGCGGCGCCAGGCGGGCATCGACGCGTACGCGCGGCTGATCGACGAACTCGCCGACGCCGAGGTCGAGGCCCTGAGGGCGGCGCTTCCGGCGCTGGCGCATCTGGCAGAACTGGAAAGCCAGCACCGGGAAGGGCCGAAGCGGTGACGGAGCGCATCCAAGCACTCGCTCCACCATTAAGACCCCTGCTCCAAATCAAGAGCACCGATCCGGAAACCCTCCCCCGTAGTGGTCAGAACCACCCCGCAGCCCGCTTCCCCGCCCCCTCCACCCCTTACACTTGAACCGGCCCGCCCACGTCTTCCTGGGAGCTTCCCGGTGGTTTCCGACCCCTCCGCCAGTCCTGCTCGACCCGAAGATCAACCCGAACCGGAACCCCGTGAGGAGTGCGGCGTCTTCGGCGTCTGGGCTCCCGGGGAAGAAGTCGCCAAGCTCACCTATTACGGCCTTTACGCCCTGCAGCATCGCGGGCAGGAGGCAGCGGGCATCTCCGTTTCGGACGGCTCGCAGATCGTCGTCTTCAAGGATCTCGGGCTCGTCAGCCAGGTCTTCGACGAGCAGGTTCTGCAGTCCCTGCAAGGGCACATCGCCGTGGGGCACTGCCGGTACTCCACGACCGGAGCCACGATCTGGGAGAACGCCCAGCCGATCTTCCGCACCACGGACACCGGCAGCGGCCTGTCCTTCGCGCACAACGGCAACCTGGTCAACACCGCCGAACTGCGCGATCGCACCGTCGCCGCGGGGCTGAAGCCGCACGCCGGGCTCACCGGGTCCTCCAGCGACTCCGACCTGGTCTGCGGACTGCTCGCCGCGAACGCCGCGGACAAGGGCATCGAGGCCGCCGCGCTGGACCTGCTGCCGACGCTCAAGGGCGCGTTCTGCCTGGTCTTCGCCGACGAGAACACCCTGTACGCGGCCCGCGATCCGCACGGCGTGCACCCGCTGGTGCTCGGCCGGCTGGAGCGCGGCTGGGTCGTGGCGAGCGAGACCGCCGCGCTCGACATCTGCGGCGCGTCGTTCGTGCGCGAGGTCGAGCCGGGCGAGCTGATCGCCATAGACGCTGAGGGGCTGCGTTCGTCGCGGTTCGCGAACCCGGAGCCCAAGGGCTGCGTCTTCGAGTACGTCTACCTCGCCCGTCCGGACACGTCGATCGCCGGCCGCAGCGTGCACGCGACGCGCGTCGAGATCGGCCGCAAGCTGGCCGTCGAGCACCCGGTCGAAGCCGACCTCGTGATGCCCGTTCCGGAGTCCGGCACCCCGGCCGCGATCGGCTACGCGCAGGGCTCGGGCCTGCCCTACGGCACCGGCCTGGTCAAGAACGCCTACGTCGGGCGCACGTTCATCCAGCCGTCGCAGACCATCCGGCAGCTGGGCATCCGGCTGAAGCTGAACCCGCTGCGCGACGTCATCCGCGGCAAGCGGCTGGTGGTGGTGGACGATTCGATCGTCCGCGGCAACACCCAGCGCGCGCTCGTGCGGATGCTGCGCGAGGCCGGTGCGCTCGAGGTGCACGTGCGGATCGCGTCGCCGCCGGTGCGGTGGCCGTGCTTCTACGGCATCGACTTCGCCTCGCGGGCCGAACTCGTCGCCAACGGCGTCGACCTCGACGGGATCCGCCGTTCGATCGGGGCCGATTCGCTCGGCTACATTTCGCTGGACGGCCTGGTCGCGGCGTCCGAGCAGCCGAAGTCGCGGCTGTGCACGGCCTGCTTCTCCGGCGAGTACCCGATTCCGCTGCCCGAGGACGCGCTCATCGGCAAGCACCTGCTCGAAAGCATGGACGCCGCAGGTGGCGCGGCGACTCCGGTCAGCGCCGCCGGGTACGGTGCCGAAGACGCCGTCCGGCGTCCGTGAACCAAGCATGTCCAGTAGGGAGTCCGCTTCCGTGAGCGAGTCCACGAGCGCCACGTACGCAGCCGCCGGGGTCAGCATCGACGCCGGTGACCAGGCCGTCGAGCTGCTCAAGCCACACGCCGAGCGGGCCACCAGGCCCGAGGTGCGCGGCGGGGTCGGCGGTTTCGCCGGGCTTTTCTCCCTCAAGCTCGACAAGTGGAAAGAGCCGATCCTCGCGTCGTCGACCGACGGCGTCGGCACCAAGATCGCGGTCGCGCAGGCGCTCGACAAGCACGACACCGTCGGCATCGACCTGGTCGCGATGGTGGTCGACGACCTCGTCGTCACCGGGGCCGAGCCGCTGTTCCTGCAGGACTACATCGCGGTCGGCAAGGTCGTGCCGGAGAAGATCGCGGCGCTGGTCGGCGGCATCGCCGAGGGCTGTGTCCAGGCGGGCTGCGCGCTGCTCGGCGGCGAGACGGCCGAGCACCCCGGCCTGATGGGCGAGCACGACTACGACCTGTCGGCCACCGGCGTCGGCGCGGTCGAGGCGTCCGCGCTGCTGTCGCCGGAGAAGGTCCGCCCCGGCGACGTCGTGATCGCCATGGGCTCGTCCGGGCTGCACTCCAACGGCTACTCGCTGGCCCGGCACGTGCTGCTGGACATCGCGCGGATGCCGCTGGACGGGCACGTCGAGGAGTTCGGCCGCACCCTCGGCGAGGAACTGCTCGAACCCACCAAGATCTACGCGAAGGACTGCCTCGCGCTGGTCGCCGAGACCGAGGTGCGCACGTTCGCGCACATCACCGGCGGCGGTCTCGAAGCGAACCTCGCCCGCGTGATGCCTCGCGGTCTCGTCGCCAAGCTCGAACGCGGCACGTGGACGCCGGCTTCGGTGTTCGCGCTGATCGGGCAGCGCGGCAAGGTCGAGCGCGCGGAGCTGGAGAAGACGTTCAACATGGGCGTCGGCATGGTCGCGATCGTGTCCGCCGAGGACGTCGACCGGGCGCTGGCGGTGCTCACCGCGCGGCACGTGCCCGCGTGGATCCTCGGCGACGTCCAGCCCGCCGAGGACCCGGACGGTCCGCGCGCGGTGCTGTCCGGCGACCACCCGCGGTTCTGAAAGCCGCTTGCCAGGTCTTGAGACACTGAGGACATGGCGGAGGACGTACGCGTTGGCACCCGGTTCGTGATCCCGGGTGCCGAACTGCGAGAGCGGTTCTCCCGGTCCTCGGGACCGGGCGGACAAGGCGTGAACACGACGGACTCGCGCGTCGAGCTGTCGTTCGACGTCGCGGGCTCCGCCGTGATCCCGCCCGCGCTGAAGGAACGCATCACGACCCGGCTGGGCACGCGCCTGGTCGACGGCGTGCTGACCATCGCGGCCAGCGAATACCGCTCCCAGCTGATGAACCGCGACGCGGCGCGGGAGCGGTTGGCGGAGGTGTTGACGAAAGCTTCCGCGCCGCCGCCTGCCAAGCGGCGTCCCACCAAGCCTTCGCGGGGCTCGAAGGAACGCCGGTTGGCGGCGAAGAAGCGTCGTAGCGACGTCAAGCGTGGTCGCGGCGGCCGGTACGACGATTAGTTCAGCGACAGGTGCACGCATTCGCCGGCGGTGCGGTACCCGGCGCGGCGGTAGACCGTCCCGATGCCCACGTCGCCCGGCGTAAGGAATGCTGTCCGCGCACCGAGGTCGTGGGCAAGGCGCGTCAGGCGCGCAGTGATGGCCGCAGCGATGCCTTGGCCGCGGTACTCGGCGGCCACTGCGATGCCGACGATTTCCGTCGCGCCGGAAACGATGTCCAGCGCGATTCCGCCGCCCACAATGGTTTCTTCGTGTTCGGCTAGGACAGTCAGGTAGTGGCGGTTGCGTTCGACATCGGCGTCCGACACCTCCGGCGGCTCTCCGAACGCGACGTTCTGCACGGACCGCAAACGGCGGAATTCGTCGTCGGACGACGGCGCGCGCAGCTGAATGTGTTCCGGTACAACGCAATCGACACGGTCTTCGGCGGTGCAGGTCATCACCGGCACGCGTCGTTCCAGCGTGAACCCCTCGGTGACGAGAGCTGCCTCGACCTCGGGGGCGGCCTCGGTGAAGAACTCCAGCCGGGGCAGGAGATTTCGTTGCTGGTAAGCGGAAATCAGAAGAGCGATCTCGGCGGGCGAGGGCTTCGCGCCGTCGTCGGGGATGGCGTAGTTCGCCATCGGATGCGAGCTGTCCCGGGCGAAAGTCGCCAGGAACGGGCCGATCCGTTCGGTATCGCGGCCGATCGGTGCGGTGGCGCGGACGTAGGCCTGAAGGGCGGACATCTCTGGTGGAAGCCTTTCGGAAGGAAGGAAAGCACAGGCAGCACGAAACCAGGCAGGGCTTCCCACGCCAGGCGCGCAGGCCAGACAGCTCAGGCCAGACAGCTCAGGCCAGGCGGCCGGGGTGGGCCGTGGCGGAGCACATAGGCATTCCTTCGTCCGAAACGAACTTCCCGTTCATCGTCTCAGACCGGGCAAGCGAATTAAGAACTCAGCGCGGCCCGCGCCTGGTCCACGATCCGAGCCAGGTGCACGCCTCGCCGGACATCGCAGGGGTGCGTGGTCGTTCCGCACGACACCATCGCGGCGAAGTCGTCCAGCAGCGCGGTGTACGCGTCGTTCGCCGTGCCAGCGCGGCCGAGGGTGCGGAGGCCGTGCTCGCCGAAGACCGAGTACTCGACCACCGTCGGCTGCACCGGCAGGCGCATGCTGAGGGTCGCGGTGCTCGTGATGCCGCCTTCGTGTTCGAGCAGCAGTTGCCAGAGGTCTTCGGGACCGCGGTGCGCGGCGAGGACGCCGGTGATCGGACCAAGGGCGGCGTCGAGGAGGTCGAACGCGTGCGGGCCGACGTCGGCGAGTGCGCCGCCCGCCGGGTCCTGTCGCCAGGTCGAGGTCGCGTACTTGCCGCCGAGCAGCGCGCCGGACAGCCACCGCACGCTGCCGCCTCGCCAACCGCCAGCGGCGGTGACGCCGTCCAGCCAGTCGCGCGTCTGCTGGGAAAACCGCAGCGTGAGCATCACCAGCGAAGCCACGCCAGCGGACGTCACGGCGTCGGCGAGACGCTGTGCCGAGGCCAGGTCGGCGGCGATCGGTTTTTCCAGGATCAGGTGCTTGCCCGCCTCCGCGGCCCGGGTCGCCAGTTCGGCCTGCACGGTCGGCGGCACGGCGAACGCGAGCGCGTCGACCTGCTCGAACAACTCGTCCAGATCGCTGGTCGGCACGGCGTCGTAGGCCTGCGCCAGCGCGGCGGCGGCTTCCGGCCGACGGCTCCACACAGCACTGAGCACGGTCCCTGGATGATCCGCGAGCCCGGGAGCGTGCACCGTGGTGGCCCACGGTCCGGTTCCTACGAGGCCGACGCGCAGCTGGTCCTGTCCCACGCCCGGAAGTGTAGGTGTGTCCGCGGTCGCTTCCGGCGCGGCCTGCGGTGCGTTAACGTCGACAAGTTCTTCGCCACGAACGGGGGAAGCCGGTGAGAATCCGGCGCTGGCCCGCAACCGTGAGCGGCCCGCGAGGGACCGCGAGCCGGATCGCCCGTCGTGGTCCGATCGATGCGAGGTACATCTGACATGAAGTTCGGCCACGCGCGGCACTGGGGGCGAGTCCTCGCCGGCTGCGCTCTTCTCGTCGCCACCGGTTTGGGCGGGGCGTCCTCCGCCTCGGCGACCACGCCCGGCAAGGGCACCGCAGGTTATTGCCAGGACGACAACGGCGTCACGGTGATCGTCGATTTCCAGGGGCTCGGCGGCGAAACCCTGATCCGGTGCGCTCCCGGCAAACAGGAAAACGGCGTCACCGCCCTGCAGAACGCGGGCTTCGAACTCGCCGGTGCGGGCAAGTACGGCCTGGCGGTGATGTGCAAGATCGAGGGCAAGCCCGCCGACCAGACCTGCACCGGAATGCCGCCGGAGAACGCGTCCTGGAGCTTCTGGACCGCCGCCAACGGCGGTAAATGGGCCTCGGCGCAGGTCGGCGCGCAGAGCTGGAAGCCGCCCGCCGGTGCGTTCGAGGGCTGGTCGTTCGCGATCGGCAAGTCCTACACCGAGTATCCGCCGCCGCGCACCGAACCGGTGCGCAAAGCCAACGCGCCCGCGGAATCTCCGGCTCCGGCGTCCACTTCGGACAGTGGATTCCCGTGGGGACTGGTGATCGGCATCGTGGTCGTCGTGCTGCTCGTGGTGGCCGGGACGGTCGTCGCGGTGCGCCGCAGGCGTGCCGCGGAGTAGCCCGCGAGCGCTCCATCCCGGCGCGTGGTGGGTGTGGGCGCTCGCGCTCGCCGTCGCCGCCAGCCGGACCACGAACCCGGTTCTGCTCGCTCTGGTGATCGCGGTGGCCGGGTTCGTCGTGGTGCTCCGCCGCGGCGACGCGCCGTGGGCGCTGGCGTTCCGGATGTACGCCTGGGTCGCCGGGGTGATCCTGGCCTCGCGCGTGCTGTTCCGGATCCTGATCGGCGGCGAGGACGGCGGCCACATCCTGTTCACGCTGCCGACCATCCCGCTGCCGAGCGTCGCGGCCGGCATTCAGCTCCTCGGCCCCACTTCGGCCGAGGAGCTGCTCGGCGGCCTGTACGACGGACTCCGGCTGGCGACGATCGTGCTCTGCGTCGGTGCCGCGAACGCGCTGGCGAACCCGAAACGCCTGCTCAAGGCAGTGCCTGGGGCGCTGTACGAGGTGGGGACGGCGGTGACTGTCGCGTTGTCCGTGGCACCGCAGCTGGTTGAGAGCGTGCAACGGGTGCGTCGCGCGCGTCGGCTGCGGGCTGGCAAGACGCGCGGCCTGCGGTTCGTGAAGGGGATTTTCGTGCCGGTACTGGCCGACGCCATGGACCGGTCACTGCAGCTCGCGGCGGCCATGGACTCCCGCGGCTACGGACGGCGCGGCTACCTCTCGCCGCGCGTCCGGATGCTGATCGCGACCTGTGTGCTGGCCGGGCTGGTCGGCGTCGCGGTGGGGGTTTACGGCGTGCTCGACGGGTCCGCGTCGTGGCTCGGCGTGCCGATGCTCGTCGCCGGCCTGGTGCTGGCCGCCGCCGGATTCGTGCTGGGCGGACGGCAGATCCGGCGCACGACCTACCGGCCCGATCCGTGGCGGCTGCCGGAGACGCTGGTCGCGCTGTGCGGCGTCGCGACCGCGGTGCTCGTGCTGATCGCCGACCCGGTTTCGCTCACCACCCCGGCCAGCCCGCCGACCTGGCCGGAGCTGCCGCTGCTGCCTGCCGTCGCGGTGCTGATCAGCGTGCTGCCCGCTTGGTTCGCGCCGCGTCCGGCGCTGGTGTCGGAGGTCGTCCGATGATCGAGTTCTCGCAGGTCAGCGTCACTTACGACGGGGCGGACCGGCCGGTGCTCCGGGACGTCGACGTGACGATCGAGGAGGGCGAACTCTGCCTCGTCGCCGGACGCACCGGTGTCGGCAAGTCGACATTGCTCGGCGCGATCAACGGTCTCGTCCCGCATTTCACCGGCGGCACGCTGGCCGGACGCGTCGAGGTCGCCGGGCTCGACACCGCCACTCATCCGCCGCGTGAACTGGCGTCGGTGGTCGGTGTGGTCGGACAGGATCCGCTGGCCGGATTCGTCACCGACACCGTCGAGGAGGAACTGGCTTACGCGA
Organism: Amycolatopsis sp. NPDC054798; assembly: GCF_053611505.1. Lineage (NCBI taxonomy): Bacteria > Bacillati > Actinomycetota > Actinomycetes > Pseudonocardiales > Pseudonocardiaceae > Amycolatopsis > Amycolatopsis sp. NPDC054798. The sequence goes on from NZ_JBSHAM010000001.1 coordinate 143,968, forward strand.
TGGAGCAGCTCGCCGTCGCGCCGGACGTGATGCGCAAACGCGTCGAGGAAACCCTCGACCTGCTGGGCATCGCCGAACTCCGCGACCGTCCACTTCGGACTCTCTCCGGCGGGCAGCAGCAACGCGTCGCGATCGGCGCGGTGCTCACGGCGCACCCGAGCGTGCTGGTGCTGGACGAACCGACGTCGGCGCTCGACCCGACCGCGGCCGAGGAGGTGCTGGCCGCGATCACCCGGCTGGTGCACGACCTGGGCACGACGGTCGTCGTCGCCGAGCACCGGATGGAACGCGTCGCGCAGTACGCCGACCGCCTGCTCTACCTGCCCGGCGACGGCACCGTGGTCTCCGGCCCGCCAGCGGAAGTCTTCGCCGAGACCGACGTCGCCCCGCCGATCGTCGAGCTAGGGCGGCTCGCGGGCTGGTCACCGCTGCCGCTTTCGGTCCGCGACGCCCGCCGTCTCGCCCGCCCACTGCGAGAACGCCTGGCCGAGCGCCGCCCCAATGTGGCATTGGGTGCTCCACCGATGCCCCCGCCGCCGCCCTCAACGGAGGCGCTGCGCGCCACTGGCCCATTCAACGCACCGAACGCCACATTGGGTGCGTCGCATGCACCCAATGCCACATTGGGGCGCTCTGGCGAAGCGGTGCTCAAGGCGAGGGGCGTGCGGGTCCGGTACGGCGGCGTGAACGCGGTACGCGGCGTTGACCTGCGGCTGAACCGCGGCGAGGTGGTCGCGCTGATGGGCCGGAACGGCTCGGGCAAGTCCTCGCTGCTGTGGGCGTTGCAGGGCAGCGGACCCCGGTCCGACGGCACGGTCGACGTCCTCGGCGCGGACCCGAAGTCGCTCCGGACGCGGGCTGCTCGCACGCGGGTCGGGCTGGTCCCGCAGACCCCGTCCGACCTGCTGTACCTCGATTCCGTCGCGGCGGAACTGCGGCAGGCGGACGTCGAATCGGACGTCACGCCAGGCACCGCGCGGAAGCTGCTCGACCGGCTCGTGCCCGGCGTCGCCGACGACACGAACCCGCGTGACCTCTCCGAAGGCCAGCGACTCGCCTTGGTGCTGGCCGTGCAGCTCGCCGCCGCCCCGCCGGTCGTCCTGCACGACGAGCCGACCCGTGGCCTGGACTACCCGGCGAAACGGCACTTCGCGACGATCCTCGCCGACCTGGCCGCCGAGGGACACGCGGTGCTGCTGGCAACCCACGACGTCGAGTTCGTCGCCTCCGCCGCACACCGCGTCGTGGTCCTCGCCGAGGGCGAAGTGGTCGCGGACGGCCCGACCGCGGACGTCGTCGTAGCCTCGCCCGCCTTCGCGCCGCAGGTCGCGAAGATCCTCGCGCCGGAGCCGTGGCTGACCGTGGACGCGGTAGCGAAGGCGCTGGCGTGACCGATTTCCTGGGCCCCGCCGTCCGCATCCGGCTCCGCACGGCGCTGGTGCTGACGGCGGCCGTCGTGGTCGGGCTGGCGATGTTCTGCTGGCCGCTGCTCGCCCGCGGCACCGTCGGCGCCTCCGCGCACGTGACCGACGCGCCGTTCGTTTTCCTCGTGACGCTGCCGGTGCTGATCCTGATCGTGCTGGCCGAGCTGTCCAGCGGCGGACTCGACGCGAAGGCGCTCGCGCTGCTCGGCGTGCTGTCCGCGGTGAACGCCGCGCTGCGCCCGCTCGGCGCGGGCACCGGCGGGATCGAGCTGGTGTTCTTTCTTCTCGTGCTGGCCGGGCGGGTGTTCGGGCCGGGTTTCGGGTTCGTCCTCGGCTCGACGTCCCTGTTCGCGTCCGCGCTGCTCACCGGCGGGGTCGGGCCGTGGCTGCCATTCCAGATGCTGGCGTCGTCGCTGGTCGGCCTTGGCGCCGGGCTGTTGCCGCGCCGGGTGAAGGGCCGGTGGGAGATCGCGATGCTGGCGGTCTACGGCGTGGTCGCCGCCTACTTCTACGGCCTCGCGATGAGCCTGTTCACCTGGCCGTTCCTGGCGAATCACACAGCGCTGGACTTCGTCCCGGGCGGCCCGCTCGGCGACAACCTGCACCGGTTCCTGGTCTTCACCGTGCTGACGTCCACTTTGGGCTGGGACACCGGCCGCGCGCTCACGAACCTGGTCGCGATCGTCGTGCTGGGCCCGGCGATCCTGACGGTGCTGCGCCGGGCGGCGCGGCGAGCGGCGTTCAGCTGACCGACTGGCCGACCTTGTCCAAGACCTCGACGAACTGAGCCATCCCGGCCGCGTTCGGGAAGTGCGACGTGTCGAGGTCGTACACCTCGAACTGCGTGCCGGGAGTGTGCGCGTCGGCCTCGGCGATCATCCGGTCCTGCAGAGCGAGCGGCACGAGGCGGTCTTGGAGATGCCGGACGTAGAACCGCGGGACGCGCCCCCACCGCTGCGGCGTGCCGCGCGAGTCGGTCGCGCTGCGGCCGATGATGTCGTCCGGGGCCATCGCGTTGAGCAGGGCGTAGAACTCGCCGTCGGTCGCGTCCGGGCAGAGCGCCGCTTTCGCCGCCGTCAACGCCTCCGCCGAGGAAGACCGCCAGTTGAAGCGCATCGCCCCGATCGCCGCCGGATCGGCCGCGATGAACCCGAGCATCGCGCCGACCAGCGACGTCGCGGCCTCCGGCGTGGCCAGATACTCCTCCGGCGTCGGCAGTTCGACGCAACAGAACGCGGCGTCGTAGACCAGCGCCGACACCAGCTCCGGGACCTCTTCGGCGACGAGGGTGACCAGCGCGCCGCCGATGCTCGACCCGACCAGCACGACCGGACCCAGCGCCGCGGCCCGGCGGACGACGTCCACAGTGGCCGCGACCTGGTCGGCCACGGTCACGCCGGCCAGCGCCGAGGGTTCGGTGGCGAACGCGCCGAGATCCTGCGGAGCCTGATAAGACAGCCGGAACTGCTGCTCCGGCTGCGGCACGCCCACCCCGCGATACCCGCGCAGCACGAGTTCAGGCGGGGCGGCGGACACGCCGTTGGCACCGGCGGCGAAGACGAACGTCGAGGTCATGCCGCACAGTCAAGCGACCCGCCCGGCCCCGCACAGCGGGGAAAGGTTGCGGGACGCCGCAACTAAAGTCAGGAGTACGAGTAGAACCCTCGACCGGTCTTCTTGCCGAGCAGTCCGGCGTCGACCATGCGCAGCAGCAGCGGCGGCGACGAGTACAACGGCTCCTTGAACTCGGCGTACATCGAGTCCGCGATCGCCTTGATGGTGTCGAGGCCGATCAGGTCGGACAGCCGCAGCGGACCCATCGGATGCGCCGTGCCCAGCTCCATGCCGCGGTCGATGTCCTCGGCCGAGGCGAAGCCCGATTCGATCATCCGGATCGCCGACAGCAGATACGGCACCAGCAGCGAGTTCACGATGAACCCGGCACGGTCCTGCGACCGGATCACCGTCTTGCCCAGCGCGCCGGTGGCGTGCTCCTCGGCCCGGCGGGCGGTCTCCTCGCTGGTCAGCAGCGACGGGACCAGTTCGACCAGCGGCAGCACCGGCACCGGGTTGAAGAAGTGGATGCCGACGACCTGCTGCGGACGGCCGGTGGCCATGCCGAGCTTCATGATCGGGATCGACGAGGTGTTGGACGCGAACACCGCGTCCTCGCGCTCGACGATCTTGTCCAGCGTCCGGAACACGTCGACCTTGGCCTGCTCCTGTTCCAGGATGGCCTCGACGACGAGATCGCGGTCGGCGAACTCGGCGATGTCCGTGGTGAAGCGCAGCCGCCCGAGAGCCGCTTCGGCGTCCTCTTCGGCCAGCTTGCCGTTGCGGACGCCGCGTTGCAGCGACTTCTCGATGCGCGCCTTGCCCGCGTCGAGGGCGGGCTGGTTCACCTCGGTGACCAGCACGTCCAACCCGGACCTGGCGTGCACCTCGGCGATGCCGGAGCCCATCAGCCCGGCTCCGACCACACCTACTCGTGCGATGTCGCTCACCCGTTCAACTCCTTCGTCACCTCACCGGCGTGCAAGAAAACGGGCAGCACACGACGCGCGAGGGCGTCTCGGACCTACGTCCGATTCCGCCCTCGCGTGTCGTGTGCCTGCGTCAACGGCGGTACTCGTCGTACCCGTCGTCGTACGGGTCCTCGTACCGCTTGTCGTCCTCGTGGTTGTCCGAGGAACTACTCGACAGCTCGCGCTGCAAAGCATCGAAGTCGGTTTCGTGGGAGCTGTATTTGAGCTCGCGCGCCACCTTCGTCTGCTTGGCCTTAGCCCGGCCGCGCCCCATGGCTCGACCCCCTCGCACAGGGGCGGGGCGGCCGGGGGAATCGGCGGCCCCGCATCGTCTCGACAGTTCTTTCCTGCTGACACCGTACCGTGTCCCGGGGGGTGGATGCGACGTGGCACGGTGTGCTCGTCGCGACAGTGTCCGCCGGACGCCGGTTACCGGCACGTCGATGCGGATCGGCGCTGGTCGGCGTGCCACGATGCTCGGGTGCTCCGACCCTTCGTGGCCTATCTGCGGGTGTACGAACCTCTGCGCGCGCTGGGCGATCCTCCTGCGCAACAGCTGGTCGAGGCCGTTTCCGCGGGCGGGCTCAGCCGGGTCGGGATCGGCGAACGCGAACAGTGGATGTGGCTCAAGTCACAGGCGGCCGCACCGGCGCGGCTGCTGCCCGCGCAGCTGCGCGACGGACGGCCCTCGCCGAGCCTCGTCACCGACGTGCTCGTGCTCGACCCGGCCGACGTCCCCGCCGGCCACTCGGCCGAAGGCCCGTTCGCGTGCCCGCTCGAACTGCGTGCCCGCTCGGCCGCGGCGCTGAGCACCTTCCTCGCCGACTCCGAGCCGGCGTTGCGGATCGCGATCCTCGACGCGGGCGGTGTCACGGCGGATCGGGCCCGCGCTGAGACCAAGGCCGCGATGACCGACCTCACGGCCGCCGCCGCGCACACCCTGACCACCACGTGGACCGTCCCGCTGCCCTGGTTCTCGCTGGTCGACCCGGACGAACGCAAGCTCGTGCTCGGCAGCGGCCCGGACGATCCGGCGCGGGAGGCGTCCTGGCGGACGCCGATGTCGGCCGCGCTCCGCCGGGCCACCGAGGCGAGCGAGCTGATCGAGACGACCTTCGGCGACTCCGGCCCCGGCCGGGTGCTCTCGCAGACCCGGCAGTGGCTGGAGAGCTTCGACCCGGACTCGGTGGTCGAACTGGACTACGGCGGCCTCGTGCAGCTGTTCGCCGACTCGCTGCTGGACGCCGACTCCACCGCGGAGGAGGTCCACGACATTCTCGACGCGCTGCGCACCGGGAACGTCGAGGAGCTGGCCGAGCTGTTTTCGCAGCTGCGCGAGTTCTGGGGCGACCTCGCGGCTAAAGAGCACTCCAACTGACCCGAAGCTCGCCTTGCCGCTCTCCGCCGCCGAGCACGGCGGGGTTGACCAGGTCGGACAGCTCCGGGGCCTCGATGCCCAGGCGCGCGAGGACGGCCATGGCCAGCGGGGGCAACGCTCGCTTGTTGCCGTCCGAGATCTTGATCGCGCACGCGGTGCCGTCGCCTAGCGCGAACGCCAGGACGCCCTCGGCGCCGCTCTTCGACAGCAGCCCGGGCACAGCCTGCATCAGCCGGGTGTCCTCCCGCCCGGAGCCCGCGACCAGCCATGGGTGCGCGCGCATCGCGTCGGCCACCCGGCGTTCGTCGGTGCCCGGGTCAGCTTGGACGAGCCGGCCGAACGACCGGGCGAGACCAGTCGGCGAGAACGCGAAGAGCGGCGCGCTGCAACCGTCGACGCCGACCGCGGCGATGGCTTCGCCGGTCAGCTCCTCGACTGTCTTCGCGAGCTGGACCTGCAGCGGATGGTCCGGCTTCTGGTAGCCGTCGGTGTCCCAGCCGTTCGCGACGCAGGTGGCGAGCATCGCGGCGTGTTTGCCGGAGCAGTTCATCGTGATCTTCCGCGGCTCGTCGGCCGCGCGCCGGGCGTCCTCGCCGATCGGCAGCTCAGCCGGGCAGGCCAGCGCCGAGGGATCGAGCCCGGCGCCGGACAGCATCGCGGCGACACGTTCGACATGTCCGGTTTCGCCGGAATGCGAGGCGCACCCCAGCGCCAGGTCCGCGCCGTCGTAGCCGAGCCCGGCGCGGAGCATCCCTACGCCCTGCAGCGGCTTGTTCGCCGAGCGGGGGAAGAACGGGCTCGTCACGTCGCCTGCGGAGAACTGGACGGAGCCGTCCGGAGCGGTGACGACGAGACACCCGTGGTGCACGCTCTCGACGAACCCGTTCCGGACGACCTCGACGAGGATCGGTTGGCCGGTCATTCCTCGGCGCGCCCCAGTTCGCTGTCCAGCAGCTGGTCCACAGTGGCCGCTCCGCTGCTGTAGCGCGCGGCGATCTCGGCGTTGAGCGTGTCCATCACGCCTTGGACCTGGCGGCGAAAGGAGGACACGGACGCTTCCTCGGCCGCGTACGTGTCCAGCGCGGCGGCGAGCTTGTCGTCCGACAGGGAGCCGACGTCGGTGAGCCCGGTGTCGCCGATCAGCGCCTCCGCGTGTCTGCGGTGCTCGCCCGCGCGGGACGGTTCGAGCTGCTGATGACGGCCGGAACCGGCGGCCGGGCCGAGCGCGTTGTCGGCGAGGATCGACGCCAGCCGGTCGACGATGCTGCTTTCCCCGCCGGACGAACGGCGTTCCTGTTCGGCGCGCACGATGTCGATGCGGGCGTGCAGGAGCCGGCGCAGGTAGGACAGGTCTGTCTCCTCCTGCGCGGCCTCGTCGCGCCGCTCGCGCAGCACCGGGAGCGGCAAGTCGCCTAGTCCGGTGAGATATCCCGGGCCGAGGACGCGGTCGATCCGTCGTCGCCCGCCGGGACGCACTTCGATCACGGGCACATCCTGCTCCACATTCGGCGACGACGCTACCGTCGAGTTCACTTCAGCCCCGCAGTCTCTGCGCCGCTTCCCGCCCGGGCGCCGCGTGCTCGCCCGGCACCGAGTCCGGATCGACAGTGGCCTGGACCACTCGGTCCTCGTCGCCTGCCAGCAGTTCCGCCCCGCCCGGCACCGAGCGCTTGACCAGCGCCAGCGCGATCGGCCCGAGTTCGTGGTGCTGCGCGACCGTGCCGATCCGGCCGACCACGCGCTCGCCGAGTTTCACCGGGTCGCCGGTCTCCGGCGTGATCTCCGGCGAACCGTCGAGGTGCAGCAGCGCGAGATACCGCGGCGGACGGCCGACGTTGTGCACCTTCGAGACGGTCTCCTGGCCGCGGTAGCAGCCCTTCGAGACGTGCGCGGCCGAGCCGATCCAGCCGACCTCGTGCGGGATCGTCCGCTCGTCGGTGTCGACGCCGAGCCGCGGATGCCGTGCTTCCACGCGCAGCGCGTCGAAGGTCCACGAGCCGGCCGGACGCGCGCCGGCGTCGGTGAGCCGTTGCCACCATTGAGTGAGCTGGGCGCGCGGCACCACGAGATCCGCTCCGGCTCGCGACGGCCACGGCATCCGGCGGGCGAAACCGCCTTCGGGCAGCGCTGTCACCGAATACGGCTCGGCCCCGAGTTCGACGCCGAGCACGCTGTCAGTCTCCGGGCCGAGCACCGAAAGGACGGCCAGTTCCTCGGTCGCGTCGCGGATCTCGACCTTGGACCAGAACTTCATCGCTTCGAGGTAGTCGCGCAGAGTTTGCTTGCCGCCCTTGGGCAACGCGCTCGTGGCGACCGGGCCGGGGTCGCTGTCGAGGTACACCGTCCCGCCGGTGTGCGCGAGCACGACGTGGGTGTCGACGTGGCCTTGGCTGTCGAGGACGAGCGCTTCGGTGCCAGTGTTTTCGGCGAGTTCGGTGACGTGTTGCGAGATCACCAAATGCAGCCAGGACAAGCGTTCCTCACCGGTGACAGCGAGGATTTCTCGGTGCGAGCGGTCGATGACGACCACTCCTCGGGCGGCGGTGCGCTGCTCGGCGAACGGATCGCCCCAGTGCCACGGAACTCCGGCTTCCGGATGGCCCTCGGGCGCGGCGACCGCGCGGGGGATTGCGAGCAGCGGCGAGCTGTACGGCATAGCCCTAAGGGTAAGTGAGTACCTTGAGGGGATGCGCGTTCTCGCCTTCCTCGACGGTTCACTGGCCGACCCCGAAGCCGCTCACCTCCGGGTGGACGACCTCGGCCTGCTGCGCGGAGACGGGGTGTTCGAAACGATCCTCGTGGCAGTGAAAAAGCCGCGGGAAATGCGTCCGCACCTCGACCGGCTCGCCCGTTCCGCGGCGATGCTGGACCTCCCGGCCCCGGACTTGGACGGCTTCGCCCGAGCCGCGCAGGCGGTCGTCGACGCGTGGAAGGGCGGCCCGGAGATCGCACTGAAACTCGTGTACACGCGGGGTGTGGACGGCGATCCGGACGGCAAGCCGACGGCGTTCGCGATGGGCCTGGAGGTCGACGAGAAGGTGCTGCGGGCGCGCACCGAAGGGGTTTCCGTGGTGACCCTGGAGCGCGGTTTCGGCCCCGAACTCGCCGAACGCGCACCGTGGCTTTTGCTCGGTGCGAAAACGGTTTCGTACGCGATGAACATGGCCGCGTTGCGCGAGGCGGCCCGTCGCGGAGCCCAAGATGTGATCTTCACCGCTACCGACGATTCGGTGCTCGAAGGACCGACGTCGACGGTCGTGCTGGCGAAGGAGCGGACCCTCTACACGCCGCCGTCCACTGTTGGCATCCTGCCAGGAACGACGCAGTACGCGTTGTTCCGCGGCGCGGAGAAGGCAGGCTGGTCGGTCAAGGTGGAGCCGCTTTCGGTGGCCGACCTGCTGCGCGGGGACGGGGTTTTCCTCACGTCGTCGGTGCGGAAGGTGACTCGGGTGCACACGCTGAACGGGACGGTGCTGCCGGATTCGACGGCGCTGCACGGGGAACTGGTGGCGGCTTACGAGAGCGAGTACTGAGTGTCTCGGCGTTGGCTTCGATATACGCGACGTCCCGCAGATAGAGCCGATCGTGTCCGGCCGCGACGTGGCTCGCGAAGCCCTCGTGGCCGGACGCGGCTTGGGTGCGCATGAGGTGCACCAGGTCGCGCAGCCGGTCGGCGGCCGCTTCAACCACGGCTGTGCGGTCGGCTAATCCGTAGGCGTCGCAGAACAGTTTCGCGCGGGCTGCTTGGTCTTCGACCGAGCCGAAACCGTCCTCATTGGCCGGATCGGTCAGCGGCGCGAACCGGTAGACGGCGTAGCCGAGGTCGTGCAGGCGCGGTCCGGGGTGCGCGGTGTCGAAATCGATCAGGCCCACGACTTCTTCGCCGCGCAGCACGCAGTTGTACGGCGCGAAATCTCCATGACAGATGACCTCGGCGGGTTCCTGATCCGGCAACATCCACCCGCCCGGCATCGCGGTGGCGAGATCGGCAGTCGCATCGTGGTACGCGCGCAGCAGCTTCGCGGCGGAGAGCAACGCGGTGGTGCTGCGGGCCGGCGAGGTCAGCGGGTAGTTGCTGACCTCGCCGGGCAGGAACTCCAGCACGTCCGTGTCGCCCTCCGCGCGGAAGTACCGCGGAGCCTGCCGGAACCCGGCGGTTTCGAGGTGACGCAGCAACGCGGCGACCCGGTCGCTCCACGGCCGTCGCTCGCGCCGAACCGTCTCGCCGACCCGGACGACCGTGTTCAGCCCGCCGGCGAACACCTGCCGATCTTCGGTCATACCCCCGGAAGCTAGCCCGGATTCTCCGCCCGAGCAGCCGAAATAAGCACCACCGACGGCGTGACCCCTTCCGCCCGGTACGCGCTGATCTTGTGGTGCCCGTCGAGCAGAAACGGCCGCTGGCCAGACAAAACCACCGCTACCGGCCGGTGCCCGGAACGGATCGCCGCGCGGTAGTACGCGACCCGGGCGTCGTCGCCGTCCGGCCAAGGGTTCGCCGGGACGAGATCACGGTCCTCGAACCGCTCCGGGCCGCTGACGCGGTACTGGCCGTCGACGAGCAAGGCCAGCAGTTCGCGGAGGGTTTCCGCCAGCGGGAGGCGTACCTGACCGGTCGCGAGCGCGATGCGCAGCGACTGCGGCAGCTCCGCCCGTCCTCCGGTGTTCAGCTCCAGGAAACCCGTGCCGCCGGTGATCGTTACCCGTTCCACGCTCAGAAGGACGCGTGGAACCGCACCAAGGTTCCGGGGCGTGCTTGAGCGAGTGCTCCGAGTGACTCCCGTCTCACGACCGCGACCACGGGGTAACCGCCCGTGGTCGGATGATCGGCCAGGAACACCAGCGGCAATCCGTTCGGGGGAACCTGAATCGCGCCGGTGAGCACGCCCTCGCTGGGCAACTCCGAATTGGCCACAGTGGACACCCGGCGCAGCGGCGGCCCGTCAAGGCGGACTCCCACCCGGTTGGATTCCGCGGTGACTGTCCACTGTGCGTTGAGCGCGTTCACGGCATCGGCGAACCAGTCGTCGCGAGGGCCGAGCAGGACGGGCACTGCCAACTGCGCCGGTACCGGCGCAGCGGCGACCACGTCGGCACCGGACGGAACACCGGTCGCGGGGCCGAGCGGGACAACTGCGCCAGCGCTCAACGGAGACGGGCCGAGTCCGGATAGGACATCGGTCGACCGGCTGCCCAGCACCGGCGGTACGGCGATGCCGCCGGACACCGTCAGGTAGCAGCGCAGTCCGGAATCGGGTCGGCCGATCGTCAGTTTTTGGCCTGGCCGCAACGGAATCGGCGTGTGCGAGCCGGTCTCTTGTCCGTCGACCGACACTGCGACCGGCGGTCCGGTCACTGCGGCGGTGCACGAAGCGGCGGCCTGGACGGTCAGTCCGCCCAGCACGGTTTCGATCCCGGCGGCGTCCTCGGCATTGCCGACCAGCCGGTTGCCGAGCCGCAGCGCGGCGGTATCAAGTGCACCCGACGGTGGGACGCCCAGATGCGCGTAACCGGGGCGGCCGAGGTCCTGCACCAGAGCCAGCGAACCGGTCGAGACGATCTCCAGCGCGCGCATCAGACGCTCCGGAACCGCACGCGGAGACCGGGCGCGAACAACGCGGGCTGCGCGGCCTCGGGATCGAAGAGCGTCGCCTCGGTGTGCCCGATCAACCGCCAGCCGCCGGGGGATTCCCGCGGGTAGACGCCGGTGTACTCGTCCGCGATGGCCACCGAGCCAGCGGGGACGCGGGTGCGCGGGGAGGTCAGCCGCGGCTGCCGCAGTTCGGCGGGAAGCCCGGCGAGATAACCGAAACCGGGTGCGAACCCAGTGAACGCGACCGTGTAGACCGCGCTGGTGTGGAGGGTGACGACCTCGTCGACGCTGAGCCCCGCGTCCTCAGCGACCAGGGAGAGGTCTTCGCCGGAGTAATGCACGTCCAAAACGACTTCACGGACGTCCGCGACCCGCGGGTGCGCCAGATCGGCCGAGGCCAGCAACGACCGCGCGGCCTCCAGCGCACCTGAACCGGGCGTCGCGACTACCAGCAGGCTGCGGGCACCGGGAACGATCTCTTCGACGCCGTCGAGCGCGGCTTCGGTGAGCGTCGCCCGGGCCGCGCTCATCTCCTCGAGTGAGGCGCAGTCGAGCAGGGCGGCGTGTTCGCCGTACCGCCGCCAGCGCACGGCGTCTCCCGGAGCCTCAGCCCACCACGCGGCGCAGCAGCGCGGAAGCGTGCGGCTGCATTTCCTGACCGACCATCGCGCGCTCCTCGACGTACCCGAGGTCGCCGTTCACCAGGCCGTACAGCCGCTGCGCACCGGTGACCTCCTTGGCCGTCGCGGTGCGGATGACCGCGTCGGTGCCGAGCTCCCAGGACGTCTGGCTGCGCGGTTTCCCGTAGTACAGCTCGACGATGCCGGAGCTGTGCGTGAGCAGCAGCTCGATGGTGTCGTCCTCCTGCGGCCGCCAGAACCCGGTTTCGCGGGCGGCCGGCCGCAGCACGCTGCCGTCCTCGTTCAGCAGCCACGAGCGCGCCTCGTGGAACAGGAACGGGCGGCCGTCGTGGGAGACGGTCAGCTGCTGCGCGAACTTGATCGGCCCGTCGATCGTCGGGTAGTCGATCTCGCCCTCGCCGCGCCAGACGCCGACGAGGGGCAGCAGTGCCAGGCACGCGTCGTTCAGGTTCGGGCCCTCGCGCAGGTTCGCCGTGTCGTTCGGGATCGGCAGGTCGTCCCACAACGGCAGATTGCGGTCGCGCGTGCTGGCGGCCCGCTCGTCGGCTGCTGCGATGGCTTCGTCGCCACTCGTCATGCTGATCAGCGCTGGTCGGCGTACAGCCGGTAGACGACGTAGACCGCGAACCACACGGTGGCGATGCCCGCGATGATCAACAGGGTCGTAAACAAGGTCTCCACAGCGAGGACAATAGTCCGCCCCGGCTCATCCGGCCCTGCGCAGGGTCGCGGCGGTGAGGACGGTCACCGCCAGCAGCACCGCACCGGCCACCGCCATCGCGGTCCACAGGCCGGTCGTGAGCGTGCTGCCGTGATCGAGAAGCGCCCCGAGCGCGGCCACGCCGAGTGCCATTCCGACCTGCCGCGCGGCGTTCACCGTGCCCGCTGCGGTACCCGTGCGCCGCACCGGAAGCCCGGCGAGCCCGACGACGTTGACCGGGGTGATGCTCAGGCCGAGCCCGACGCCCGACAGCGTCAGCGGGACGCTGAGCAGCCAATACGGGCTCGCGGTGTCGATCAGCAGGAAGGCGAAACTGCCCGCCGCGGCGAGGGCGAGGCCCACCGGAAGCACGCGTCCCGCGGTGAAGCGGGCGGCGAACCGTCCGGAAAGGAACGCGAGAACAGCGTTGGCGACGACGTACGGCAGCATCTGCACCCCAGCCGTCGAGGCGGTGCTGCGCCACGCCTGCTGCAGGTACACCGCGATCAGCACCGGCAGCGGATAGCACGCGAAGCCGATGGCGAACGAGGTGAAGATCGAGGTGGAGAAGCGGAACTTGCCGAACAACCGGATCGGCAGCATCGGATGCGCGGCCCGCAGCTCCACGACGATGAACGCGATCAGCCCGAGCGCGCCGAGCACCGCGACCACGGGGTCGGAAGCGATCACGGCGTAGGTGAACGATCCGATCCACAACGCGCCGAGCAGCTGGCCCGGCAGGTCCAGCGCGCCGTGTGCCGGATCCGACGACTCGGCGAGACCACGGCGGCCGGCGAGTACGGCGAAAATCCCGATCGGCAGGTTGATCAAGAAGATCGTGGGCCAGCCGAGCGCGTCAGTGATCGGTCCTCCGATGAGCGGGCCGATGACCAGCGCGCATCCGGCCACCCCGCCCCACGCCCCCAGCATCCGGGCTCGTTCCCGGGGCTCTGGATACGCGTGCGCGAGGAGCGCGATGCCACCCGGGATCACCGCCGCGGCCGCGATGCCTTGCCCGGCACGCGCGACGATGAGCAGCTCGAGCGTCGGAGCGAGACCGCACACCAGCGAGGCGAGCGTGAACAGGGCGAGCCCGGCGAGGTAGATCCGCTTGCGGCCGTACCGGTCGCCGAGCGTGCCGCCGGTGAGGATCAGGGCAGCGAGCGCGACGGTGTAGCCGTCGACGATCCATTGCAGGTCAGTGAATTCGGCGTGCAGGTCGCGCTGGATGGTCGGCAGCGCGACACTCACCACGCTCGCGTCGAGCAACGCCATGAAGCTTCCGAGGAACACGGCGGCCGCCAGCAACGGATGCCGGACAACGGTTTTCGTCTGGGACACGCTCGTGAGCTTGGGTTCTCAAGTCGGCTTGAGGTCAAGTTTTCGTGCCCGGACACGAGGAAGGGCCCCTCGGAAACCGAGGGGCCCTTCCGTCGAAAAGTGTTGTCAGGCAACCGAAATGGCCAGCTGGTGCAGGCCCGGTCCCGCTGCGGTGACGTTGGCCTCGCCGTTGCCGGTGCGGTGCAGCGCGCGCACCGTCCAGGACCCTTCGGCGGCGTAGAAACGGAAGTCGCCGTCCGCCGAGGAGACGACCTCGCCGGCGAAGTCGCCGCCGCCGTCGAGCAGCCGGACGAACGCGCCGCCGACCGGTCCCTCGGTGCCGGTGACCTTGCCCGCCAACACGACCTGGCCGTTGGTGTCGAAGTCCGCCGGCGTCGCTTCCTGCGCCGGTGCGCTGCAGCCGTCTGCCATTACTTAGCTCCCAACTCGACCGGAACGCCGACCAGCGAACCGTATTCCGTCCACGAACCGTCGTAGTTCTTCACGTCCGCCTGGCCGAGCAGCTCGTGCAGGGCGAACCAGGCGATCGACGAACGCTCGCCGATACGGCAGTAGGCGATGGTCGGCTTGCTCTCGTCGTAGCCTGCCTCGGCGTAGAGGTCCTTGATCTCCTGCTCGGACTTGAAGGTGCCGTCCTCGTTGGCGACCTTCGCCCACGGCACGTTCAGCGCGCCCGGGATGTGGCCGGGCACCTGCGACTGCTCCTGCGGCAGGTGCGCCGGGGCGAGCAGCTTGCCGGAGAACTCGTCCGGCGAACGCACGTCGATGTAGTTCTTCGCGCCGATCGACTGGACGACCTCGTCGCGGAACGCACGCAGCGACAGGTCCTGTTCCTTGGCCTTGTAGGTGGTCGGCTCGCGCTTGACCTCGTCGGAGTTCAGCTCGCGGCCGTCGAGCTCCCACTTCTTGCGGCCGCCGTCGAGCAGCTGCACGTTCTCGTGGCCGTAGAGCTTGAAGTACCAGTACGCGTACGCGGCGAACCAGTTGTTGTTGCCGCCGTAGAGAATCACGCGGTCGTCGTTCGAGATGCCCTTCTCCGACAGGAGCTTCTCGAAGCCCTCCTTGTTGACGAAGTCGCGGCGGACGCCGTCCTGGAGGTCCTTGCGCCAGTCGAGCTTCACCGCGCCGCGGATGTGCCCGTTGTCGTAGGCGGTCGTGTCCTCGTCGACCTCGGCGAACACCACGCCCGGGGTGTCCAGGTTTTCCTCGGCCCACTGAGTGGTGACCAGGACGTCTTCTCGGCTCATGGAGGAGAACTCTCTTTCTGGGTTTGGGTTTTACGAGGACGCCCGCGCGGGGCTGAAACGCTTGATCAGCAGGTACACCTGGCACCCGAGGCAGTAGTTGAACGCCGCGTTGAGGAACGCGGCGAAAAGCGCGAACGCGGTCGCGACGACGCCGAGCGGCGTCACGCCGGTCGCGAAGCCGATGGTGCCGACGAGCGCGAACACGAACCCGACCGCCTGCGCGAACCGCAGCGGGGCGGCGTCCTCGCGTTCGGTCGGCGGCCCGAGCCGCGGCGCGACCACGAGCCGGTACAGCACCGAGTACGGCGCGGGCTTGAGCCCGATGAACGCACCGATCGCGAAGACCACGGTCTGCAGTGCGAGCAACGGCCACCACTGCGTGACGAGCACGACGGCGAGCACCACCGTGGTCACGATCGCGGCGAACCTGGGACCTCGCGGGTCTACGGCCGGTCCGGCGGACATGGATTCCTCCTGCTGAGTGCGAGGGGAAGGCGTGCGGACAGCACGCGGCGAAGACGAGTGCGGCTGCGGAACGGCGCGAGACGTGCTTCAGCGCCGACCGGACACAGGCAGACACAAGCTGCTGCGCACGCGGCAGAAATCGACCGCGCGGCGCTGCGTCAGGAGGGTGATGGGCAGCTCGTCCACAGGGGGGAGGGTACCCAGGCTCGCTCGCTCCCGGAACCATGTTCATTCCTTGGGACGAAGTCCGGATCCTGAGAATCAACCGCCGTGCTCAGCCCGGCGCGGCGCTGCCCCAATGCCACATTGGGTGCATCTGACGCACCGAACGCCACATTGGGTGCGTGGGGCGCACCGAACGCCACATTGGGTGCGTGGGGCGCACCGAACGCCACATTGGGTGCGTGGGGCGCACCGAACGCCACATTGGGTGCGTGGGAAGCCGCGAACGCCAGGTTGGAACGCGCCCCAATGCCACATTGGGTGCGTCAGATGCACCGAATGCCACATTGGGTGCGTGGGATGCACCCAATGTGGCATTGGGGCGGTTCGTCGAGGCTGAGCGCGGAGCCAGCGGAGCCAGCGGAGCCAGTGGAGCCAGCGGAGTCGGCGCAGTCAGCGCGACGCGGCGGCGAGATGCGGGCGGAGCGCTTCCAGCAGCTCCGGGCCCTTGGGCACGCCGCCCACGCGCAGCAGTTCCCGGCCTTCCGGGTCCAGCGCGAGCGTGGTCGGCGTGCTGAGCACCGACAATGCCTGCGCGACCTCGGGACGTTCGGTGACGTCGAGGTCGACGTGGTGCAGGCCGTCGGTCTTCTCCGCGAGCGACGACAGAATCGCCCGCGTGTGCCGGCACGGGGTGCAGAACGTGGTGGAGATCTGCACCAGGGTGACGGCGGAGTGCGGATCAAGGGCTTCGCTGACCGGAGCGGGGAGCGGGCGGGTCTGAGCAGCCGGTTTGGCCGCGCGGATCCGGCCGTTGCGGGCGCGCAGGAGCAGGCCCGCGGCCGTCGCCACGACCAGCGTCGCCAGCAGCACCCACACTCCGGTCACCGGGGATCAGCCTCCGTGGTTGGTGGACAGGTCGGCGAAGTTCACGTCGTGCGCCTCGCCCTTGATGGTCACCGAACCGCTGTCCACGCGGACCGCGGTCGGGGTGACCGACAGCGGCAGCCGGGTCGTCGAGATGCTCGCCCGGAAGTTCGGCAGCAGAGCTTTCTGCACAGCTTCCGGAACGATCGTGGTGCTCTGGTCATTCCCGAACTGCAGCCGGTAAGGCACGATCGAGATCGTCTTCTCCTTGAGCTGGATCAGCGCGAAGCAGAAGATCTCCACCTTCTGCCCGGCGACCTGGACCTCGCCGGAGATCCGCAAGCCCGCGCTCGTGCCGTCGGCCGGTTCGCCGTCGGCGTTGGTCGGCGTCGGGTCCGGCTGCTTGCCCTGTTCGGTGTCGCCGTACTTCACGTACGCCTGGGTCGACTGCTCGATCTTCAGGTTCTGGATCTTGTTCAGCGGCGAGACCCGGGCGAGGTCGGACGCCTTGATCGTCACCGCGCCGGTGAGCTTGCCGATCTTCACCGCCTTGGTGTTGCCGGACGTCAGGTCCGACAGCGGCGCGATGACGTCCTCCAGTTCGGCGCTCACGCGGAGGTCGCGAAGTTCGTTGCCGACCGGGACGCCGTCCGCGGAAACCGTGATGTGACTGTAGTCACCGGAGAGCGCCTGCACGGTGAACGGGAAGCCGTGGATGTTGACCGACGGGTCGTCGCTCAGCCCGAGCTGTGCGCGGGCTTTCTGCGAGATCGTGTGCTCGGCGAAGGCCGCCGCTCCGAAATCCGCACCGACCAGCAGGAGAACCAGTACTCCCAGCACGATGAGCCACCGGCGCACGCGCCTGCCGCGGCGTCCTCCGCCGGGGTTCGGGGCCGGTCGGTCGTCCCGGGTCACGGGCCTGCTCGCCATCGCCTCGGTTCTCCTGTTCGGGTGGATTTCGTCGTGGTGCGGGTCACGCCCGGACCGTTGGACCAGGTGTGATCGATCCAGCACGCGCTAGGTGCCGGGGTGTTCACCCGCTATTCTCACTTAGCACCGACCGACGCCACGTTCGAGGCGACGAATCTGAAGGCGGTGCGGATCATGAGCTTGGACCTGCTGGTGCTGACGGGGGAACTCGACGCTACCTCCGTACTACCTGCGCTGGACCTGCTGCCGCACACCGTACGCGTACGCGAGCCGGAAGTGACGGCCTTGCTCGACGCGGGCCACCGGGACGTCATCCTCCTCGACGCGCGCAGCGACCTCGCGTCCGCGAAGAGCCTGTGCCGCCTGCTCAAGGGCGCGGAGGACGAATCGGGCACACCGGTCATCGCGGTCGTCGGCGAAGGCGGTCTGGTCGCGGTCAACTCCGAATGGCGCACTGACGACATCCTGCTGCCCACTGCTGGTCCCGCTGAGGTTGACGCGCGGCTGCGGCTGGCCACCACTCGCGACGGCATCGGTCTGCAGGCGGACGCTGAACTGCGCGTCGGCGACCTTGTCATTGACGAAGCGACGTACACGGCGAAGCTGCGCCGTCGCACGCTAGAGCTGACGTACAAGGAGTTCGAGCTCCTTAAGTACCTCGCCCAGCACGCTGGCCGGGTGTTCACCCGCGCGCAGCTGCTGCAGGAAGTGTGGGGTTACGACTTCTTCGGCGGCACGCGCACGGTCGACGTCCACGTACGGCGGCTGCGCGCGAAGCTCGGTCCAGAGCACGAGCAGATGATCGGCACTGTGCGGAATGTCGGCTACAAGTTCGAGCGGCCGGCGAAGGGCGCGAAGCCGGTGGTCTCCGTTCCGTCCGACGCTTCGGAGCTGACCTCGCGCTGACTTTCGCCGGTAAGGTCGGTTTGTGGCTATCGACCTTGGCGACTGGACGACCGAACCCGACGACGCGGTGCGCGAAGTGCTGCTCGCGGCCAAAGCGACTGACGGGCGTCCCGAGGTCGACGCCACCGGGGCGTTGCCGCGCGAATTCGAGGGCGGACTGCATCTCCTCGCCCGCTTCGACGGCGCGCCCGCGGGATACGTTCACCTTGATACCGAAGGCGATTCCCACGGCCATCAGGTCGCGGAGCTCTTCGTGCACCCGGAGTTCCGGCGTCGTGGTGTCGGCACCGCACTCGCGCAGGCGCTGGTCGAGCGCGCCGACGCGGGTTTCCGGGCGTGGGCGCACGGCGATCACCCTGGTGCGGCGGCGATCGCCGCGAAACTCGGCCTCGGCCGACGACGCGAACTGCTGATCCTGCATGTCGACGTCGCGGGCGCGGACTGGCCGGAACCGGTGCTGCGCAACGGTTTCCGGCTGCGCACCTTCGTGCCCGGCCAGGATGAGGACGCGCTGGTCGCGGTCAACGCGCGCGCGTTCGACTGGCATCCGGAACAGGGCGCGCTGACCGCCGCCGAGGTCCGGGCCGAGGAACTGCAGGCCTGGTTCGACCCCGCGGGCTTCTTCCTCGCGGAGAACGAGAACGGCGACGTCGTCGGCTTCCACTGGACGAAGGTGCACGATCCGGTGCCTGGCCGGTTCGACGGCGACCCGGTCGGGGAGGTCTACGTGGTCGGCGTCGATCCTGCTACTCAGGGTAGTGGCCTCGGCAAGGCGCTGACGCTCGCCGGACTCCGCTACCTGCGTTCCCGGGGGCTACCGAGGGTGATCCTCTACGTCGAGGGGGACAACGCGTCAGCATTGGCCGTGTACAACAAGCTGGGGTTCCAGCGTTTCGAGACCGACGTCCAGTACGGTGAGTGATCACGACCGACGCTGCCGGTGACCCGGGTTACTTTCTGCGTACTAGCAGGTCACGACCAGGCCACGGCACCCATTCGGGGTAGTAGTCCTGCTCACAAACGGTGACTTGTTCACCTCCCGTTCATGCAACCAAGGACGACCGTCCACCGAGGCTGCCTAGTGTCCGGTTCCGGTGCGGCTCAACCCGCCCGCCGATCCCGACCGGATTCAAAAAGGCACATCTCCGAGTGGAGGAAATGCAGTGAAGATCATGCGGCCCCTGGGTGCCGTTGGCATCGTGGCGAGCGCCGCGCTCGCGCTCACCGCTTGTGGCTCCGACCCTTCGGCGTCGAACAGCGGCTCGGGCTCGAACTCCGCCGCTCCCGCCGCCACCGGAACCGCCCAGGTCGACTGCGGCGGCAAGAGCCCGCTGTCCGCTGAGGGCTCGAGCGCGCAGAAGAACGCCATCGAGGTGTTCAACCAGGCCTACGCCAAGAAGTGCTCCGGCCAGAAGGTGAACTACAACGGCACCGGTTCCGGCGCCGGCGTCAAGCAGTTCAACGCCAACCAGGTCGACTTCGGCGGTTCGGACTCGCCGGTCAAGGACGCAGACCTCGAGGCCGCCACCAAGCGCTGCGGTTCGCCCGCGCTGAACATCCCGCTGGTCGTCGGCCCGATCGCGGTCGGCTACCACCTGTCCGGCGTGGACAAGCTGACGCTGACCCCGCAGGTCATCGCCAAGATCTTCAACGGCGGCATCAAGAACTGGAACGACCCGGCCATCAAGGCGGTCAAGGGCAACGAGAGCCTGAACCTGCCGGACAAGCCGATCCAGGTCGTCTCCCGCTCCGAGGAGTCGGGCACCACCGACAACTTCCAGAAGTACCTCGGCGCGGCCGCGAAGGACGTCTGGACCCAGGGCGCCGGCAAGAAGTTCGCCGGCGGCGTCGGCAACGGTGCGCAGGGCTCGAACGGTGTCGCGAGCACCGTCAAGGGCGCCGACGGCTCGATCACCTACGTGGAGAGCGCGTTCGCCAAGGACGGCGTCACCCCGGCCCTGATCGACAGCGGCTCCGGCGGCGTCGAGCTGAACGCGCAGAACGTGGCCAAGTCGCTGGACGCCGCCAAGTTCTTCCACCCGGGCACCAACGACCTGGCGATGGACCTCAACGGCATCTACTCCAGCAACGTGCCGGGCGCCTACCCGCTGCTGCTGACCACGTACGAGATCGTGTGCACGAAGTACTCGAACCCGGACGTCGCGAAGGCCGTCAAGGCGTTCCTGACGGTGTCGGCCACCGACGGCCAGCAGCCGCTGTCGGCCAAGGGTTACGTGCCGATCCCGCAGAGCCTGCAGGACAAGGTGCTGAAGGCCGTCAAGGAAATTTCCTGAGCGACTACCTAGCTGGTACGAAAGCTGACTAGAGACTGTCGATGAGCGACCAATCCTCGACGCGAACGCCCACCGGCGACCCCGGTGGGCGTTCGTCGTCCGCCCGAGCGTTCCCGGAGGATCCGATTTCGGACAAGCCACCCGCGCCGGCGCCGGAGACGCCGCCCGCGCGGAAGAAGCCGACGAAGGTGCGCGCCGGTGACCGCATCTTCCAGAACTTGACCACCGGGGCCGGGATCTTCGTCGTCGCCCTGATCGCCTTGATCGGGATTTTCCTGGTCGTACAGGCGATTCCGGCGCTGAAGGCGGACAAGGTCAACTTCCTGTTCAACCACGGGTGGTCGACGAACGACCCGGCGAACATGGCGTTCGGCATCGCCGACCTCGCCGAGGTCACCGTGGCGACCTCGCTGGTGGCGCTGATCATCGCGATGCCGATCTCGCTGGGCATCGCGCTTTTTCTCACCCAGTACGCGCCGCCGAAACTGGCCCGGCCGTTCGCCTACATCGTGGATCTGCTCGCCGCGGTGCCGTCGATCATTTTCGGCCTGTGGGGCATTCTCGTGTTCGCGCCGACGATCGAACCGTTTTCCGCGTGGGTCAACAGCACCTTTTCGTGGATTCCGATCTTCGCGCCGGGCAATATCGCGCCGAACGTGCGCGGCACCATTTTCACCGCCGGGATCGTGCTGGCGGTGATGATCCTGCCGATCATCACGTCGCTCACCCGCGAGGTTTTCGAACGCACCCCGACCGCGCAGATCGAGGGCGCGCTCGCGCTCGGCGCCACGCGCTGGGAAGTCATCCGCACCACGGTGCTGCCGTTCGGCAAAGCCGGTTTCGTCGGCGCGTCGATGCTCGGCCTCGGCCGCGCGCTCGGTGAAACCATCGCGCTGGCGGTGATCCTGCTGATCCCGCAGGGCCGCAACTTCGACTGGAGCCTCTTCGACGGCGGCGCGACGTTCGCCTCGAAGATCGCCCAGAACTACAGCGAGTTCAACAACCCGACCTCGGCCGGCGCCTACATCGCGGCCGGTCTGGTGCTGTTCGTGCTGACGTTCCTGGTCAACTTCGCCGCCCGCTCGTTCGTCGGCAAGAAGGGGGAGTGACCGTGTCGACCACCCTCGAACGGCCCGCGACGACACCGGCTTTCCAGCAGGTGAGCGCGGCCCGCAAGGTCAAAAACGGCGTGGCCACCGTGCTGGTGTGGCTGTCCTTCCTAATCGCCGTGATCCCGCTGGTGTGGGTGCTCTACACGGTGATCGCCAACGGGGTCAAGCGGATCCCGTACAGCAACTGGTGGGGCCAGGACTTCGGTTCGGTGCTCGGCGACGAGGTCGGCGGCGGCGTGCTGCACGCGATCATCGGCACCCTGCTGCAGGGTCTGGTGTGCGCGGTCATCTCAGTGCCGATCGGCCTGCTGGTCGCGATTTACCTCGTCGAGTACGGCCGCGGCAAGCTCGCCAGGGCGACCACGTTCATGGTGGACATTCTTTCCGGTGTTCCGTCCATTGTGGCCGCTCTGTTCATTTACGCGCTGTGGGTCACCACGCTCGGCCTGCCGCGCAGCGGGTTCGCGGTGTCGCTCGCGCTGGTGCTGCTGATGATTCCGGTGGTCGTCCGCTCGGCGGAGGAAATGCTGCGGATCGTGCCGGACGACCTGCGCGAGGCTTCGTACGCGCTGGGCGTGCCGAAGTGGAAGACGATCATGAAGATCGTGCTTCCCACGGCGCTGTCGGGCATTCTCGGCGGCATCATGATGGCGCTCGCCCGCGTGATGGGCGAGACCGCGCCGCTGCTGGTGCTCGTCGGTTACACGTCTTACGTCAACTGGAACATCTTCAGCGGGGAGCAGGCGTCGCTGCCGTTGGTGATGAACAACGAACGCGCCACCAACTCGATGGACCCCGGCAGCGTCGGCTTCGACCGGATCTGGGGAGCCGCGCTCACCCTGGTTCTCATCATCGCCGTGATCAACCTGCTCGCCACGGTCCTTTCCCGCATCGTCGCCCCGAAGAAGAAGTGAGTCATGGCCAAGCGAATCGACGTCAAAGACCTGGACATCTACTACGGCAAGTTCCACGCCGTGGACAGCGTCACGCTGAACGTCCCGCCGCGGAACGTGACCGCGTTCATCGGACCGTCGGGTTGTGGCAAATCGACCGTGCTGCGCACGCTGAACCGGATGCACGAGGTCATTCCCGGCGCCCGCGTCGACGGTCAGGTGCTGCTCGACGGCGAGGACATCTACGCCTCGGCGGTGGACCCGGTGCAGGTGCGGCGCACCATCGGCATGGTGTTCCAGCGGCCGAACCCGTTCCCCACGATGTCCATTAAGGACAATGTGGTGGCCGGGCTCCGGCTCGGCGGGATGAAAAGCCGCAAGCAGCTCGACGAGATCGCCGAGCGCGCGCTGCGCGGTGCGAACCTGTGGAACGAGGTCAAGGACCGGCTGAACAAGCCGGGCGGCGGCCTTTCCGGCGGGCAGCAGCAGCGGCTCTGCATCGCGCGGGCGATCGCGGTGCAGCCGGACGTGCTGCTGATGGACGAGCCGTGTTCGGCGCTGGACCCGATCTCGACGCTCGCGATCGAGGATCTGATCGGCGAGCTGAAGAAGGAATACACGATCGTCATCGTGACGCACAACATGCAGCAGGCGGCGCGGGTTTCGGACCAGACCGCGTTCTTCAACCTGGCCGGCGTCGGCCAGCCCGGTCGGCTGATCGAGCTGAATGACACGGAGAAGATCTTCTCCAACCCGGACGAGAAGGCCACCGAGGACTACATCTCGGGCCGCTTCGGCTGATTCCACTGTGGACAGCCGCCCTGGTTTTCCTTGCCAGGGCGGCTGTTTTCTTTCCGGGCACTAAAAAACCGCCACCCGCGCTCGGCACGGGTGGCGGTTTCGGTTGCGGTCGCTCAGATGGTCAGGTCCTCGTCGTCGGTGCCGTAGCCGGGCATCCGGCCGGTGACCACGAAAATCATCCGCTTGGCGACGGACACCGCGTGGTCGGCGTAGCGCTCGTAGAAGCGGCCGAGCAGGGTGACGTCGACGGCGGACGCGACGCCGTGCGGCCATTCGCGGTCCATCAGCACGGTGAACAGGTGCCGGTGCAGGTCGTCGACCTGGTCGTCCTCGGCCTCGAGATCCTTGGCGGCGGACACGTCCTTGGTCTTGATGATCGCCTCGACCTGGCGGGCGAGCCCGACCGCGGCGCGGCCCATCTCGGAGAAGTACGGCTTGACCGCGTCCGGCAGCACCGGGTCGGGGTGGCGGCGTCGGGCGGCCTTGGCGACGTGCAGGGCGAGATCTCCCATGCGCTCCAGGCTTTCCGCCGCGTGGATGGCGGCGAGCACGGTGCGCAGATCGGTCGCGACCGGGGCCTGCAGCGCCAGCAGGGCGTACGCCTGCTCCTCGCATTCGGCGCGCGCGTCGTCGACCTTCGCGTCGTCGCTGATCACCTGCTCGGCGAGGCCGAGGTCGACCTCCAGCAGTGCCTTGGTGGCCCGCTCCATGGCGTCGGCAACCTGGACCGACATCGCGGCCAGGTTTTCGGCGAGCTGATCGAGTTCGACATGGTAGGCCTCACGCATGACCACACCCTACGACGTGGACTGACCGAATACCGCATCGCTGGGTGAACCGCGTATGAACCCCGCCTAACGAATCCGCGTGCTCAGCCGGGGTTGGTGTTCCCGGGGTCGGTGTTCTTGGGGGAATCGGCGTTGGCGGACGGCGCGTTGGCCGCGGTCCCGGCGGGCTGGTTGCCGGGCAGCGGAGTGTTGTCGCGCAACGCGTCGAAGAGGCTCTTGGTCTTTTCCAGGACCAGTACTTCGTTGCCGCGCTTGTTCGGCAGGCCGACGGTGGGCACGGTCAGGAAGTTGATGTTGGCCGGGTCGAGCCCGCGCATCGATTGCGCGAGCGTCATCATCTGCTGCACGCCGAGGTTGTCACCGAACGTAGCGTGCGCGAACGCGGTGATGAAACCGGACAGTTTCCCTGGATCCAGTACGACATCCGAAGACATGACCTTCTTGAGCAGTGCTCCGATGAACGCCTGCTGCCGCTTGATCCGGCCGTAGTCGGAGGTCTTGTCCCCGATGACGTGCCGGGCGCGCACGTAACTCAGCGCCTGGTCGCCGGAAATGGTCACGTCGCCGGTTTCGAGCAGCACTTTGCCGAGCGTGGTGTCGATGATCGGTTTCTCGTTGTGCACGGTCACCCCGTGCACAGAGTCGACCATTTCCTTGAACCCGTTGAAGTCGATGCCGACGAAGTGGTTGATCCGCAGGCCGGTGATTTTCTGGATCACCTTCGTCATGCATTGCGGCCCGCCGACCGCGTAGGCGGTGTTGAGCTTCGCGATCTTCTGCTCGCGCACGACCTCGTCGGTGGTCTGGGATTTGGCCGGATCCCACCGGTTGCAGTCCGGCCGGTCGATTTCGAGGTCGCGCGGGAACGAAACGACCACGACCCGTTTCCGGTCCGCGGGAATGTGCGCCACCATCACCGTGTCCGACCGCGCGCCGGGGATATTGGACGCGTCCCCGACATTCTCCTCGGCCGCAGCCCCGTCCCGGGAATCGGAGCCGACCATGAGGAAGTTCTCGTCGTTGGCCTGCGCGTCAGCGTTCTGAATGTCCGAGGAGTTCTCGTCCAGCGCGGAAACCTGAGCGAATTTGGCGTCGAACCACGTGACCGCGCCCCACGCGACCCCGGTGCCGATAAAGATGAGCACTACCACCACGATCAACGCGATCCGGCCGATCCGGACATTGCGCGCGGTATGCCGCTGCTTCTTTTCCTGCAGCCGGGTTTGCTCAGGTTTTTCGGCGGGCTGTTCCTCTTCTTCGTCTTCTTTGTCGAGCAGAACGACCCGCTGCAACGCGGTCCGGGTCTGCTCGAACAACGCCATCGACCGGGTGGTCAGCCGCTCCCGACGTTCCCGGCGCTTGGCCTCTTCAGCCGCCGCGTCGTCGTGCGCGGCCGAGAACCGGGCGAGACTGTGATCGATCTTGCGACGGTACTGAGTCGCCTCGTCGATCGCCTCCATCTCGTCGGTCATGGTGAGCGGATCCATGTCCGCACGAACCGCCGCGGCCGGCCGGGCCGGAGGACGCCGAGGACGCTTGCCGTTCGGCCCCTCGACAGCCGGGCTCAGCTGAGTGCGCTCGGGATCGGGTTCCGCCGCCGGACTGAGCTGAGTCTGCTCGGGGTCGGCGGCCGGGCTGAGCTGGGTGCGCTCCGGATCCGGCGCAGGGCTGAGCTTGCCCCGCTCCGGGCTCTTCGCACCGAGACCGATCCCCTTGACCGGCGTGAATTGCGTCCGGTCCGCGGCGGCACCGATCTGCTTGCCATCCAGGACCGGCCCGAGCTGGGTCTTCTCGGCTTCTGCCTCCGGCCGTGCGCCGTTCGGTGCGGGCCTGCGCCGCGGCCGCTCCAACGCCGGGCTGAGCTGAGTCCGTTCCGGATCCGGCGCGGGACCGCGCCGCGGACGTTTCCCGGCACCGCTCTCCGGGTCACCGTCGAGCGCCGGGCTGAGCTGGGTCTGCTCGAGCCCCGGAGCCGCGGCCAGGCCACGCACCGCGCCCGGCCCGTCCGGCGGGCTCACCCGGCCACGCCCCGGCCCTCTGGGCCCTCTCGGCCCCGGAGCCTGCCCGTTGCGCTGATCCGGGCGCGCGGCTCCTCGCTTGCCCCGCAACAGATCCGGCTCGAGCGCCGGGCTCAGCTGCGTCCGTTCAAGTTCGTCCTCGGGCTCCGCGCCGGGGACTCCGTCCATGCCACCAGCGGGACGTCCGGCCGGGCGAGGGCCTGCCACTCGGCGGCCAGGCGCGTTCGGGGGCACTCGGTGTCCGCCGGAGTCCTGCCCCGGCGCTCGCAGCCCGTCGGGGTCGAGGATCGGCCGGGCTGCTGGCTCGGGGGCAGGTGCGGGGGGCTCGGTGCGGTCGGGGATCGGTCGCGCTGCCGAGTCGGGAACTGCTGTCCGGTGTTCGTTGCGGTCGGGTCCGGCCGGCATCGGTCGTGCCGCCGAGCCGGGAACAGCTGTCCGGTGTTCGTTGCGGTCGGGTCCGCCCGGCATCGGGCGTGCTGCCGAATCGGGAGCTGCTGGCCGGGTTTCGGTGCCGCCAGGTCCGGCTGGCATCCGTGGGGCTGCCATGTCGGGGCCGACCGCGCGGTGTTCGTCGCGGCTGGGTCCGCCCGGCATCGGTCGTGCCGCCGAATCGGGAGTAGCAGGCCGGTTTTCGGTGCGGTCGACTCCGCCCGGCATCCGTGGCGCAGCCGAGCCGGGAGCGGCCATCGGCTGTCCGTCGGGACCGAGTCCACCCGGCATCGCCAGTGCGGCCGAGTCCGGACCGGGCATCGGCTGTCCCGAAGATTCCGGACCAGCCGCCCGTCGCCTAGCCGGGCCGGGCAGCCGATGCCCGCCCGATTCCGGCCCAGGCACGCGGTGTCCGCCGGAGTCCTGCTCCGGAGCGTTCTCGGCACCGTGCGGCCGCCGAGGCCCGGGCGGCTCCGGCGAAACCGGAACCCCGCCCTGCCGAGGCCGGGGCGGAAGCCCGTCGGCCCGCCGACGCCGAGGTCGCATCCCCGGTTCCGGAGAGCCCAAATCCTGCCCGGGGCTGCCCGGCAGCCCACCGTCGTCCGCAGCCAATCCCTGGTCAGCCCCGGACTCGCCGCTCCACTGGCGACGTCCCCGGGCTCCTCCCGGCCGCCCACCAGTCTCACCAGTCCCCGGCCGAACCCGACCGCCCGGTTCCGCCGCCGGAGCGTCGAGTCCGCCAGCGTCGACGGGCCCCATCGGAACCCCACGACGGCCACCGACCTCGCCAGGCCCCTCGGACAGCTCGGCCTCACCAGGTGCCCCGACTACGTCGCCAGCCCGGCCAACCCCAGCGGGCCGCTCGCCCAAGGCCCTCCGACGCCCACCAGATACGCCTGCTTCACCCGGCTCCACTGGATGCTCGTCGTCAAGCCCGGAATCCGGCGCGGCGTGCCGGGTCTGCCCGCGAACGTCGCCCGGCTGAGCCCGCCGGCCGTTCGGCGGGGCTGGGTAGCCGTCAGTCTCGCGACGCCGCGTGCCCTCGCCTGGTTCGGCGAGCTGAGCCTCTGGGTCAGGTACGACACCACCAAGAAGCGCACGCCCACCGACCCGCGCAGGCCCCGCGCCATCGATTTCCGAGGCACTACGCCGGTTCCCGTTCGCCCGCCGCCCGGCGGAAAGACCAGCGTCGTCTGCAGAACCGCTGTGCCGGTTGCCAGTGACCGCCTGAGTGTCAAACGCGGGGACGTCGTCCGCGGGCCCGCTGGCTCCGTTCCGGTGCTCGGAACCTTCGGCGACCTCTCGGCTGTGCCGATTGCCGACGCCATTGACCCGGCCATTTCCGCGGGGCTCGGCCGAGGCGGTACCCGTCCTGCCTGGGTTGCCGAGCCCGTTCGCCCGTCTGCCGGTCGAGTCGGCGTCGTCTAGGACTGGCTCGCCGTGTCGGCCGCTGACGTGCCCGTTCGCCTGAGCGGCGTTGTCTTCGGGCTCGCTGTGGCGACGGCCGACGCCGTTGGCCCGTCTGCCGGTCGAGCCGGTGTCGTCTCCGTCCGGTTCGCCGTGCCGACCGCCGACCCCGTTGACCTGTCCGTTCGCCCGGACACCGCCCAGAGCTGAGTCATCTCCCGGCTCAGCGTGGCGGCTTCCGACGCCGTTGGCATGCCCGTTCGCTCGCCGTCGGCCCGGTTCGGCGGGCGAACCGGCGTGACCGTTCGCCCCCAGATAGCCAGCGTCCGGCTCCGCCCGCCGTCGTCCCGGTTCGGGCTGTTCGGCGTCGGCCCGGCGTCGGCCCGGTTCTGCCCGGCGCGCACCGGGTTCCGCGAGCCGGCTCACCGGCTCCGAATGCCGTGTCCCGGGATCTTCGGTGAAGGCTGGCCGTTCTCCGGTATGCCGCGCGACCACGTCGGACACGCTGATGCCGCCGTGAGTGTCCATCGAACGGCGACGTCCGCCGCGGGGGCGTGCCGTGGTGTCGGAATGGCGACCGGTGCCGGGGGTGTTGCGCTCGTCGGGCACTCGGTCTCCTCTCGCACGTCAGGCGCCAGGCTGGGGCGGCTTACCTTTGAACACCCGGCGGCTTCGCCGGGTCTCCCAGGACTCGTCGTACCGGGGGAGCTTTTCGTTATCGTACGGATACCCGCCGTTCGTGACGACACCCTCCCGCGAATTTCTTCACCATGCGTCGCCCTAAGGCGCACTGAAGCGGACGAACAGGTGAAGATCGGGTTCAGTGAATGGAGTAATCGCAGAGCTGCGTTACTCAGAGTGCGTAATTACCTGCGCGGTCTCGCGGTCGTGGAAAGCGACCTTGTTGCGGCCGGCCCGCTTCGCGGCGTAAAGGAGATTGTCGGCCCGGTGGAGCTGGCGCGGTCCGGATCCGGTGCCGTGCGCGAGGCCGACGCTGATCGTGACGCGCAGGCCCGGCTGGAGTTCTGACCAGGGATGACGGGCGACCCGAAGGCGGGCGGCGTCGGCGATCCGGACGGCGCCCCGGTGATCGATTCCCGGCAGGACGAGAGCGAATTCCTCGCCGCCGTACCGTGCGCAGAACGCATCGGCGGGCAGCCCCTCCTGCAGGAGATCGGCGACCCGGCAGAGGACGCGGTCGCCGAGAAGGTGACCGTACGTATCGTTCACGGACTTGAACCGGTCCAGGTCGACCAGGGCGACGGCGACCGCGGCCGGCAGTTCGGGCAGCCGCTGATCGAGGTAGCGGCGGTTGTAGCTGGAGGTGAGCGGATCGCGCAGGCTGCCCGCTCGCGCGATGTCAAGCGCGGAGCGCAGATGCCGGTAGGCCCGCCGCCAATCGCCGCGCGTCGCGAACAGGTCCGCGATGGACTCGTGCAACGTGAGCAGGTCTGGCGTGGTCTCCCCCGTTCCGAGCTCGTCGTCCGCCGACACTCTGACCTCCGCCACTCCATCGTTTTCGTCGTAAAGGAGCGGTGGCTTGAGTGATCGGTACGTACGAAGGTGAATTTCGCTCAAGTGGACGACGGAGTTCCGCTGATGTCACGCAGCGGAGTTCTCCGCTCAGAGCGCGGAGAAGGGCTTTTTGTCCTTGAGCTGCGCGAATTGATCACGAGCCCAGTAACTCGCGTCAGTACCCGGATCTGTGATCCACTGTGTGTAATCGGCCCAGGAAATCCATCGCCAGCCGCCCACTTCTTCGGGATTCGGCCGCGGATCGACGTCCGTCCACGCGGCGAACACCGGACAGAACTCGTTCTCCACGATCCCCTGAAAGGGCGGCGTGCGGTAGCGGTACGTGGGCAGCACGCACTCGAGGTCGTCGAGCCCGGGCAGTCCGAGTTCGTACGAAGCCCGCCGGCGCACGGCGTTCTCCAGCGGCTCGGCGGGAGCCGGGTGACCGCACACGCTGTTGGTCCACACCCCCGGCCACACCTTCTTGTGCGGCGCGCGCTGGGTGATCAGCAGGGCGTTGTCCGAACGGCGCAGGACGTAGCAGGAGAACGCGAGGTGCAGCCGCGTCTCCGCGTGATGACTGGCGAGCTTCGGCCCGGTCTCCCCGGTGGGCACGCCGTCCTCGGTCACGAAGACGACGCGTTCGGTTTCGGCTTCAATGCTGGTGTCCACTCCGGATACTGAACACCACGCACCTGACGGCCGATACCGCGAGCCGGGTGGCCGGTTCGCCCGATTCGAGTGTCGGGTCTTCACTCAACGCTCGAAGCCCCAGCCCGTCGAACGCGCGGCCGAACGAGCTGGGGTGTCACCGGCTTCCGAGATGCTCGACGATCAGCGAGGTCAATGCCTCCGGCGCTTCCTCCGGGACCCAGTGCGACACCTCCTCCAGCATCTCGAACCGATACGGCCCGGTGCACCAGTTCGCCGTGTCGAGCGCGGCGGTGGAACCGAACGCGACGTCCTCTGTGGACCACACGTACATCGCCGGCACCGAGATCTTGCCGATCTTTCCGCCCGGACGTCCGGCTCGGTACCAGTTCAGCGCGGCGGTGAGCGCACCCGGTTCGGACAGCCGTTGCACGTACTCGTCGATCTTGCTCGGCGGGACGCGCCGGTCGAAGATGTCACGCAGCGCTTTGGCGTTGTCGGCCAGCATGCGCCGCTCCGTCACGGGGGTCTGCCGCCACTCCGTCATGTAGGCCGACCGCAGGTGCTGGTCCTCGTCCGTCCGCATCGCCTCGGCGAGCGCGCCGGGGTGCGGCGTGGACACCACGGTGAGGCTGCGCAGCCGCTCCGGATGCTCGTCGGCCGCCCACCACGCGACCGCGCCGCCCCAGTCGTGGCCGACCAGGTCGAACTTGCTCCAGCCGAGCGCGTCGGCCATGGCCACGACGTCCGCCACCAGCGTCGCGATGCCGTATTCGGCCGGGCGCTCGGGCCGCACGTCCGGCGAATAGCCGCGCTGGTCCGGCGCGACCGCGCGGTAGCCGAGCACGCCGAGCGTCGCCACCTGGTGTTCCCACTCCACGGCGGCCTGGGGAAAGCCGTGCAGCAGCAGTACCGGGCGGCCGTCTTCGGGGCCGGCGGCGATGGCGTCGAAGACGGCCGCGTCGGTCGGGATGGTCAGCTGGTCGATCACGAGACGCACTCTACGGACCGGCACCGACAGTTCTGGCCGGTCTCGCGCCGCCGCTGTGATCTGAGCGACACGGGAACAAATAAGTTGAGTCGCGCGTTGGCAACTTTGCAAGGCTTGGTCAGCGCCCCGAGGCTGGCCGCAGTTGTCCGAAAGGGGATTCGACAATGCTGATCCGCACCGACCCGTTCACCCAGTTCGACCGCCTGACCCAGCAGTTCTTCGGCGGTCAGGGCACCGCGCAGCGCTCCGTTCCGATGGACGCCTACCGCGCCGGCGACGAGTACGTCGTCCAGTTCGACCTCCCGGGAATCGCCCGCGACTCCATTGACGTGAGCGTCGAGCGCAACGTGCTGACCGTCCGCGCCGAGCGCACGCCGGTCGCGGTCGAGGACGCACAGGTCCAGGTCTCCGAGCGGCCGCGCGGCAAGTTCTCGCGCCAGCTCTTCCTCGGAGACACGCTCGACACCACGCGCATCGCCGCGGACTACGTCGACGGCGTGCTGACGCTGCGCATTCCGGTCGCCGAGAAGGCCCAGCCGCGCAAGATCACCGTCGGCGGCGCGCCGCAGGAGATCGACGCCTGAGGCCGTGCACCCCAAGTTGTCCCCAGGTTGTCCACAGTGGGTTGTGGATAACCTGGGGGCAAATGCTATCTGGGCAGGTCAGCTGTGGTTCATGGTCGGCTGCCGGGTGCGCTGGCCACGTAGCTCCGGCCAAGCACGCTAGGCAGTCATCGAGCGCGGGAACCTGACCTTGAGCCGCAGCCGCGGTCAGCCGCCGGAGTGCATGTC
Organism: Amycolatopsis sp. NPDC054798; assembly: GCF_053611505.1. Lineage (NCBI taxonomy): Bacteria > Bacillati > Actinomycetota > Actinomycetes > Pseudonocardiales > Pseudonocardiaceae > Amycolatopsis > Amycolatopsis sp. NPDC054798. Next base: position 175,837 of record NZ_JBSHAM010000001.1, read on the forward strand.
TTCGGCCTCGGGGACGCAGTCGTCGTCCGGGTCGTCCAGCCAGCCGTGCGGGAGCGTCACCTTGCCCGGCGAGCCCTGCCGTCCGCGCGGACCGGTCGCGGCGGTCGGGAACGGGGCGTCGTGGTCGAGCTGGGCGATCAGGTCGTCCAGCTGGTTTAGGCTCGTCACCATCGCGAAGCCGCGTCGGAGTTCGGAGCCGACCGGGAAGCCCATCAGGTACCAGGCCATGTGCTTGCGGATGTCACGCATGGCCTTGTCCGGACCGTCGTGCTCGATCAGCAGTTCCGTGTGCCGCCGCAGGACCCGCGCGACCTCGCCGAGGTTCGGTCCCACTGGTATCTCACGACCTTGGAATGCGGCTTCCAGCTCACCGAACAGCCACGGCCGCCCGAGGCAGCCGCGTCCGACGACCACGCCGTCGCAGCCGGTCTCGGCGACCATGCGGAGCGCGTCGTCCGCGCTGAAGATGTCGCCGTTGCCCAGCACCGGGATGCTGGTGACGGCCTCTTTCAGCGCCGCGATCTTCGTCCAGTCGGCCTGACCCGAGTAGCGCTGCGCGGCCGTGCGCGCGTGCAAGCTGACGGCCGCCGCGCCCTCGGCTTCGGCGATGCGTCCGGCGTCAAGGAACGTCTGGTGGTCGTCGTCGATCCCGACACGGAACTTCACAGTGAACGGAACGCCGCCCTCAGCCGCGGCTTTCGCCGACTCGCGCACGATGTCCGCGAACAGCCGCCGCTTGAACGGCAGCGCCGCACCGCCGCCCTTGCGCGTCACTTTCGCGACAGGACAACCGAAGTTGCTGTCCACGTGGTCGGCGAGGCCTTCGCCGACGATGATCCGCACGGCCTCGGCCATGGTCTTCGGGTCGACGCCGTAGAGCTGCATGGACCTGGGCTTTTCGTTCTCGCCGAAGGTCATCATGTGCATGGTGCCGGGGTGGCGTTCGACGACCGCGCGGGCGGTGATCATTTCGCAGACGTAGATGCCCGCGCCGTACTCCTGGCAGAGCTGCCGGAACGCCACGTTGGTGATGCCCGCCATCGGAGCGAGCACGACGGGGGGATCGACCTGGTAGGGGCCGATCTTCAACGTGGGCGCGGTCAAGGTGGCAGTCACGCTTCCATTGTCGCTCGTGGTGTCAGTCACGCCGAACCGGCCCGCTGGTGCCTTTAGCGGGTCATTTCTTCCAGACGGTTACTTGTGTGCGAAGCGTGTTACCCATCGACATCACGTTCAGGAGGAAGATGCGTCCTTCCGCACTGCGCCCGCACACTTGGTTGTCCTTCATGACACGGGTCTGGTTGGAGCCGTCGGCGTCGACAGCCGACGCGCACTCTTTCTTGCCGGGCTGTCCGCTCCGCTTCCAGGAGGTCAACTTGGTGTTGCCGTTGACGTAGAGGAGGCCATCGCCGAGGTACTGGATGTATTCACCGTCGGTGTAGTTCGGAGGGCTGATGTCAAAGTTGAACTTGCCCCATTCAAGTTCACCTGACCAGTAAGTCTCGTCGTCGAGCTTCGCCGACCCCGGGTTCGACGTGGGGGCGTCTGACGATCGAGCCGCGGGGGCCGCTGTCACGGTCACTGTCGCTGGCGTTGCCGTCGTTGTCACCGGAGATGACGGTTTCGCCTCTGGTGCGCTGCTCCGGCCAATGAAGAAGCCAGCACTGGCCAATGCTGTGACGAGTGCCGCGATGGCGGTGATCCACTTGTGCCCAAGTTCTCCCCAGCCGGTTTTCTTCGGCGTTTCACTACCCTCACTCATCGTGCCCCCCTCGGCCTGACGTGATCGGCCCAGCACTCTACGACGTCAGCTCTGGCGGTACGGGGGTGCACCGCCGTATTGCTCATTCTCCGGCAGGCCCACGGCTCTGAAGTCGGCAGATGCGGTCGCCACCGGCAGACCAGACCCCCCACCCAGCTTTTTGTGACGCCGGAGCCGACGCGCCGGTGACGCCTCCTCGGGACAGTCATCCCATCGCACGGATCGGGACCGGAGGTCAGGAAGATGGCGACTTTCGCTGGCATCGCCGCTGCGAGCAAGGCCGTGCTCGGCCTGCTTGAAAGCGCGGCCGCGACCGAGCCTGAATTCGCCACGGCGGCGTTCTCGCTGTATGGCTCCGGCGATCTGCAACGGCCGATCAGCGATCGGCTCACCGTGTCGCTCTACCTCTACCACGTGGGCGTCAACGGTTCGCGCCGCGCGGCGCCCGGCAGGGTGGACGCGAGCGGGATCCGGCACGGGCCGCCGCTCCCGCTCGACCTGCATTACCTGCTGACCGCCTGGTCGAAGGACGCCACTACCCAGCAGCGGCTCCTCGGCTGGTGCGTCCGGGTCCTGCACGACACCCCGACGCTCCCCGCCGGGGTGCTGAACTCGCACGCCCCCGCCGAAGCGTTTCGCACCGGCGAGACGGTCGACCTGGTCTGGGAGAACCTTTCCCAGCAGGACATCTTCGACATCTGGGACGTGGCACGGGCGAACCAGCAACCCTCGGCCGCCTACCTGGTCCGGATCGTCGAGATCGAGTCCGTCCGAGACCTCGCTGAGGGCCAGCTGGTCCAGACCACTGACCTCCGGTACGAGACGGCGGTGCCGTCGTGACGCCTCCCGCGATCGGCGAGCCGATCACCAGGGTCGCTCCGCTCGGGATCCGGTTTTCCGACGCCGCCACCGGGAATTCCGCCGGTTCCGGCTTGCGCGTCGCGCATCGCGGGGGCGTCGCGGGAGAGTCGCCGTCGGGGGTTTACGTCCTGCGCGGACTGCCCGGTCTCGGCGCGACCGAACGCGGCGACGGCACGGCCGCGTTCTGGGCGCACCCGCCGGTGACCGGCGAGTACCGCGTCGAGGTGACGGATCCGGCCGGGCGGTTCCTGCCCACTGGGTTCACCGTCACCGCGCCTACTCGCGGCCTGTTCGCCCCCGCTTGCGTGTTCTCCGCGCCGGAAACCTGGCGCCCGCCACCGCTGACGGTGCCCCTGTTTTCCACCGCCGCCCGTCCGGTGCCCGCCGGGATGGCGGTCGTGCGGGCCCAGCTCGAACAGAGCGGGGTTCCCCGCCCCTGGGCGGTCCTGGAGGTGGTGGCTCCGGACGGCAAAACCCGGCTGGGCGTGGCCGATGGAAACGGCCTGGTCACCGTGCTGCTGCCGTATCCAGAGCCGCCGCGGCTGAATCTTTCCGCGGCCGCGCCCGCCACCGTTCCACTGTCCGAACAGGACTGGACGCTTGGGGTTCGTGCCTACACAGGCCCGGTTCCGGTCGCCGCGCCCGGTGGGATTCCCGATCTCTGCGCAGTTCTCGGTCAGCCGCTGGCCCGCCTGCTGGCCGACGAGGCAGGCACCCCGCTCACCTCGGTCCTGCTCCGGTACGGGCGAGAGCTGGTCGTGCGCACGGCGGGCCGCTCCAGCCTCCTGATCGCCTCCATTCCACCTGTTGCCCAAGGGAGTCCGCATGCCTGAATACCTCGCGCCCGGCGTCTACGTGGAGGAAGTCTCTTTCCGCAGCAAGTCCATCGAAGGCGTCAGCACCACGACCACCGCGTTCGTCGGCCCCGCCCGCTACGGGCCGGTGGCGGGCGATCCGCCGTTGCTGACCAGCTTGCTCGACTTCGAGCGCACCTACGGGGACCGCGGGCGGCTCGTCTTCTCCGACGCCGGGACGACACACAACTATCTGTGGCATTCGGTGCGCGCGTTCTTCGAGAACGGCGGCGCGCGGCTGTATGTCCAGCGTGTCTTCAAAGCGGGTGCCACTACCGGGACGGCCGAGGCCTACCTTCTGGCACCGTCGACCGCCACCCCGCCCGTTCCGCCGACCGATGCCCAGAAGGCCGCCACCCTTCAGGTAAGCGCGCGTTTCCCTGGTGTGGCAGGAGAACGGCTCGTCCGGTTCACCTTGCAGCGCGGGCAGAACATCCTCGCGGCCGGCGACGTGCTCAACGGGCTGCAAAACCTCGATGTGGTGTGGATCGGCCCGCTCGGCACCGACACCACCGGCCCGGCCCGGGGCTTTTACCTGGCCAAAGCTCCGGTCGGCGGCGGTTCGTGGACCTTTGAGTCCATTGTGGCCAGTCCGCCGCCGACTCCCGGCGCGGCAGGTGCCGGGCGCGGTGCCAACGCCGACGCGGCCGCGGCGGCGCCGGTTCCGAAGGCCGGCCGCGACCAGGTGGCGATCGTGACCGTGAAGGTGTCGGACTTCCCGGCCGATCCGAACACGAGCCCCGGCAGCTGGTCCGGTCTGCCGCTGGATCCTGGCCACCAGCGCGCCGGCCAGCCCGACTCGCTGTCCGCGTACTTCGCCGAGCGCCCGGCCAATCGCGGCCTTGCCCTCACCCTGCCGATCGTGATCAAGGCAGGAGCCACGGTGCTGAACGGCGGCGACGCGCTGAAGGCGTTCTTCGCCGCCAAAGCCGGACTCCTCGACAAGCTCGACAAGGCTGACAGCACCGACGCGGATCGGTCCGTCGACCTCCATCTCACCGGCGGAAACGACGGCATACGACCGACGCCTTCGGAGTACGAAGGCGGTGCCGGTCTCGACGACAAGACTGGTCTGAAAGCCTTTGAGGACATCGACGACATCTCGATCGTCGCCGCGCCCGGCTCGACTTTTGGCTTCGAAAACAACTACAAGTCCAGTGCCGCGACGATCGCCAGCCTGCTGGTGGGCCACTGCGAACGGATGCGCTATCGCATCGCCGTCCTCGACTCCGGCGACGGCCAGTCCATCGCACAGGTGCGTGCGATGCGGGCGGCGATCGACTCGACGCACGCCGCGTTCTACTACCCCTGGGTGACCGCGCTCGACCCGGTGACCCAACAGGAGATCCAACTTCCGCCCAGCGGGTTCGTCAGCGGGATCTACGCACGCAACGACATTCAGCGCGCGGTGTACAAGGCGCCTGCCAACGAGGTCGTCACGCTCGCGCTCGGCTTCGAGAAGACGTTGAACAAGGCGCAGCAGGATGTGCTGAACCCCGAGGGCATCAACTGCTTCCGGTTCTTCGCCGACCGCGGGAACCGGCTGTGGGGCGCGCGAACCGCGACCTCGGACCCGGAATGGAAGTACGTCAACCTCCGGCGCTACTTCGCCTACTTGGAGCATTCGATCGACCGGGGCACCCAGTGGGCGGTGTTCGAGCCCAACGGCGAACGGCTCTGGGCCAACGTGCGGCACACCGTCGAAGACTTCCTGCTCAACGAATTCCTCAACGGCGCCCTGCTCGGAACCAAGCCGGAGCAGGCCTACTTCGTCAAATGCGACCGCAGCACGATGAGCCAGAACGACCTGGACAACGGACGGCTGGTCTGCCTGGTCGGGGTCGCCCCGCTGCGCCCGGCCGAGTTCGTGGTCTTCCGCATCGGGCAGATGACCGCCGACGCCAAGAATTGACCCGACAGTCCACAAAGGAGTCACCCGTCATGGCTGTTACCCGAGCAGACCGGCCCTATGTCCAGTTCAACTTCCAAGTCGACCTCGGCGACGGCACGGCCGTCGATTCCCCGCTGGCCGGTTTCCAGGAGATGAGCAACGTCGGCATGGAGGTCACCGTCGCGGAGTACCGCAACGGAAACGACGGCCGCAACAGCGTCCGGAAGATCACCGGGCTGAACAAGACCACCGACGTCACCATGAAACGCGGCGTCATCGGCGCGGTCGACCTGTACCGCTGGCTGAACCAGATCCGCAACGGCGAACAGCAGGCCCGCCGGACCGTCCGGATCCATCTGCTCAACGAGGAACGTTCCCAGGTCGTACTGACCTGGACGCTGTACGAAGCGCGGATCATCAAACACGTCAGCGGTCCGTTCAACGCGAAGGGCACCGACGTCGCGATCGAGGAACTCACCCTCAGCTCCGAGTTCATGGAAGTCGCGTGACCAGATGACTCTTGCTCAGCGCCGGCTGCCTGGCGTTTCGTTCCAGGCGCGGCCTTCGCAGTCCGCGGAGGCCCTGCCTCGCATGGACATCGCGGGGTTCACCGGGTTCGCTCGCACCGGTCCGCTCGGCGTCCCTGTCGTGGTCGAGGACAGCACGCGGTTCACCGAGATCTTCGGCGGGCGGGCGGAGCTGTTCCGTGACGCGGTCTCGGGCAAGCCGGTGACCGGGTACCTGGAGCCCGCCGTGCGCGCGTTCTTCGCCAACGGAGGTAAACGGTGCTGGGTGGTCAGGGTGGCGGCGCGCAGTGCTGTGCGTTCGGCCTTCCCAGTGCCGGGAGTGGCGGTTCTCGATGCTGACGGATTCCCAGTGCAGGCCGAGTTCTTCGCGCGGTCGGCCGGTGGCTGGGCCGACGACTTGACGGTGTCGGCGGGGCTGCTGGCCCGGCGGGTGCGCGCGGAGGACGTTGTCTTCGGCGCGTCCGTGAGCTGTGTCGTGCGCGGCCACGACGCGGTGCGGGCCGGTGATCTGATCCGGGTCGCCTATCCGGCGAAACGGCTGACCGGGATGTTCGTCGTCCGCTCGGCCGAAGCGCGGCCCGGTGTCACGGTCGTGACCGGCGAGCTTCCGTTGTTGTTCCAGGAAACGGTTTTGGGCGCTCCGGCGCAAGGTTCCGCGCGCTGGGGTACGAACACCGTTTCGGTGACTGTCGCCGACGATCCCGCTCGCGACCCTGGGGACGTCGTCGCGACGCTGTCTGTGCCGCTCACTGATCCGCCTGCCGCCGGGACGTTCGTGCGGCTGGACCTCGGCAGCCGGGGACGCGCCCAGTTGCTCGTGCGTGAGGCGAAGGCCGCGGCCGGGCCGTCGGGGCGCGCGCTGGTGTCCGGGCGGCTGATCCGGCCGGTGCCCCCGCCGCCTGCCGCTGAACTCGCGACACCGGCCACGACAGCTGTCTTGACCATGGAACTGCGGGCCAGGAACGGTACCGAGACGGCTGCTGTGCTCGGTGACCTCGGGCTCGCGCCCGCGCATCCTCGGTACGCCGGGGCGTTGCCGACCGATGAGCAACTCTACGCCGGATTGTCCACACTGGACGAACGGAGACGGGAACCCGTGCCACCGTTGTGGGCAGCCGTTACGACTCCGCGATACCCGCTTGCCGGGCCAGTCGGGACGCCGGTGCTCTACCCGATCGGCCTGTCAGTAAGTGACGGCCGGACCTACGTCGGTGCCGTGGCGAGCCCCGGACGGCGACTGGAACGGGACGGGCTGGCGAAGTTCGACCCGAGCCTGTTCCTCGACCCGGCGCTCGCCGACGCCGGGACCGCCACGGTGTTGCCCACCGCGGAGTTCCTGCGCGACCAGAGCGAGCACCCCCGGCCGCTGGTCGGAATCCACGCGTTGCTCGGCGTCGACGAGGTCACCGTGGTCGCAGTGCCCGACGCGGTGCACGCAGGCTGGGATCCTGTCGCCCCACCCCCGGCGCCCACGCCGCCCGCGCACGAGCCGTACGTCCGGCCGGATCCGTGTAGTCACCAAGGCCAGGATTTCGAGGCACAGCAGAGCCGGGCGTTGCCTTCGCCGGTGCTGAATCTGATTTCCGCCGGTGCTCCTGGCGACATCCACCTCAGCTGGCAGGCACCTGCCGGTGCGACCTCAGTGCTTGAAGAGACTGTGGACCCGTTGTCCTGGAAGACGGCGAGGGAGGTCTATCGAGGTGGCGCCACCACGGTCGACCTCTACGGCCGCAGCCCGGGGACGTACTGCTACCGAGTGCGGGTCGAGACCGTGGAGAGCGCCAGCGACTGGTCGAACGGTGTCGCTGTCGCGATTGTGAGCGGCGAGCCGTGGGCAGAGAAGTCCGAAGTGGATGGTGCGGGTCTGGTGTCGATACAGCGGGCGATGACGAGGATGTGCGCCGCCCGCGGCGACCAGTTCGCCTTGCTCACCTTGCCAAACCGCTACCGAGCAGCCGAGGCCATCGCTCATACCAGCCAGCTCCGCGCCGCCGTGGCGGAGGAGCGCACGCTCGGCTTCGCCGGGGTTTACCATCCTTGGCTGTCCATTTCGGACGATACTGGCACCGTTCGCGACCTGCCTCCGGACGGGGCCACCGCGGGGGTCTTCGCGACCAGGGCGCTCGGCCGAGGGGTGTGGGTCGCCCCGGCCAACGTCGCGCTGACCGGAGTGGTCGCGTTGACCCCGCGGTTCCGGCAGGCCGAGTACCAGGGACTGCAGGACGCCGGGGTGAACCTGGTGCGTCAGGAACCGCGAGGATTTCTGACGCTGTCGGCCGACACTCTGTCGCAGGATCCCGACCTCCGCCCGATCCCGGTGCGGCTGCTGCTTTCTCTGCTGCGGCGCGTCGCCGTCCGGGAGGCTCCGGCGTTCGTGTTCGAGCCCAATGGCGACGCTGTCGGACGGCACCTGCGGCTCAAGCTCGAAGCGATCCTGTCCGGGTTGCTGGCGCGCGGCGCGTTCGCCGGAGCCACCCGGGCGCAGTCCTTTCAGGTGCGCACATCCGCGAACGAGGAGCGACTGGTGGTCGAACTGCGCGCCGCACCTTCCGTCCCGCTGCGGTTCCTGCTGGTGCGCCTGGTGCACGCCGGTGACGGCGAGCTGACCGTGGACGGGGTGTGAAATGACCGGCTATCCGTTTTCCGGCTTTAACTTCACCGTCTCCATCGTCCCCGACGGTGCTTCCGCGCCGCTGTGCGAAGCCTCGTTCGCCGAATGCGACGGGCTGGAGATGAACCTGGACGTGAAGACCATCCGCGAGGGCGGCAACAACGGCGTCCAGATCAAGCTGGCCGGGCCGGTGACCTACGGCCAGCTCACGCTCAAACGCGGGATGACCGACGGCTTCGATCTGTGGCACTGGTTCGAGCGGGTGGCCTTCGACCCGAAGGTGCGGGCGACCGGCGAGGTCGTCCTGCTCGCCGAGGACCGGCGGACCGTGCGGGCCGGATTCACGCTCGGCCGGTGTATTCCGTTGAAGCTCAAGGCTCCCGCGTTCAACGCCAAGGACGGGATCGTCGCCGTCGAGGAGATGCAACTGGGGTACGAGTCGCTGACCCTGCGCCCGCCGGAAGGAGGAACCGATGGCTGAACCGGCCACGTTGAGCAAGGCCAAGCTCGTCGAACTGGACGCGAAGTTCACGAACCCGCTCCCCGGCGGCAAACAGGTCGAGGTGCAGTTCAACCCGGAATCGCTCAAGGTCAGCTACACCACCAAGACCGAACAGCCCGCCAGCGCGGGCGACCAGAACGGCAACCCGCCCCGGCAAGTGATCGGTGCCGGGCTGACGAAGCTCGCGCTGCAGCTGTGGTTCGACGTCAACGCGCCGGGAGCCCGCGGGGTCCAGGACGTCCGCGAACTTACCGGCGGGGTCTCCTACTTCATGATTCCCCGTAGGTCCACAGTGGACCCGAAGGCGCAACCGGTACCGCCTGGCCTGAGTTTCGTCTGGGGCACCTTCACGTTCGCCGGGGTGATGGATTCGCTGGAAGAATCCCTCGACTTCTTCTCCCCGGACGGCCGCCCCCTGCGAGCTTCCCTTTCGCTGACCCTGTCCGGGCAAATGGAAATCGCCAAACTGGCGGGCAGTCCCTCAGGGACGGCCGCGGCCGGACCGACAGCGGGTACGAAGCCGTTGACCAAGGCACCCGCGGGTGTCTCACTGCAGAACCTGGCCGCGAGTGCCGGAGCCGCCGTCAGCTGGCAGGCGATCGCGACGGCCAACGGGATCGAAAACCCGCGGCTGCTCGCCCCAGGCCAGCTGCTCGACCTGAACGCCGGCCTGGCCGCGCGGTTCTGAACGCCGAGGAGAACAAAGATGACCGTGCTGATCAACGAAGTCGACATGGTGGCGGCCGAACCACACCCGCCGGTGGAAACGTCGCAGGGCAAGGAGTTCACCCCGGAACAGGCCGAGCTGCTGGTGGTGCGCGCCGCCGTCGTCCGCGCCGAGCGCGCAGAACGGCTGAGGGCGTACTGAAATGACTGCGACGACGGAAATCCGGCCGAGGCTCGCGTCCTCGCGCCCGACGGTGGCGATCGGCGGCCGAGCCAGTGCCGAACTCGCCGAAGCCCTGCTGCGGTTGCGGATCCACGAGAACACCGAAGGTCTGTTTTCCGGTGAGGCGACCTTCGGCAACTGGGGGACCAAGGAAAACCGGCTGACCTTCCTCTACTTCGGACGCGACGTGCTCGAGTTCGGCAAGGAGCTGGTGATCGGACTCGGTGCCGACGTGCTCTTCCGCGGCCGGATCTCCGGCATCGAGGGCGACTACCCGGCCGGTGGCGGCGCGCGGATCACCGTGCTGGCCGAGGACCGTGCCCAGGACCTGCGGATGACCCGCCGCACCAGAACGTTCACCGACGTCACCGATGCCGACGTGGTGACCCGCGTCGCCGCTGAACACGGGCTGGCCGCGGACGTCCGGCTCACCGGGCCGAAACACCGCGTCCTGGCTCAGCTCAACCAGAGCGACCTGGCGTTCCTTCGCGATCGGGCCCGTGCCGTGGACGCCGAACTGTGGACCGACGGCGCCAAGCTGGTCGCCAGGGCTCGTGCGGATCGGCACAGCCCGCCGTTGAAACTGGGCTACGGCAACGAATTGCGCGAGTTCACCGTGCTCGCCGACCTTTCCGGTCAGCGCGCGAGCGTGACGGTGGGCGGCTGGGACCGCGCGGGAGGGCGGGCGATCGCCGAGACCGCGGGTCCCTCCGTGCTCGGTGGTGAGCTTGCCGGGGGCACCGGGGGTTCGCGGCTGCTCGCGGACACCTTGGGGGAGCGCAAGGAGTCCGTGGTGCAGAGTGCGCCCGTCAGCACCGGAGAGGCGCGGAGCACCGCGGAAACCCTGTACCGGCGGATCGCGCGCCGCTTTGTGACCGCGCGAGGCGTGGCCGAGACGTCGAGCCGGTTGCGAACCGGTGCCACGGTGAGCCTTGGCGCGCTGGGCGGATTGTTCTCGGGCGAGTACTACGTCACCGAGGTCACCCATCTGTTCGACGGTGAGATCGGCCTGCGCAGCGAGTTCCGTGCCGAACGCGCGTGGCTGGGGGCCGCGTCGTGACCGGGGTGTTCGACGAGACGCTGCGGGCGGCGTTCGTCGCCGAGCGACTGGACCGGTGGTTCGGCGTGTACCCGGCGCTGGTCACCGACGTCAAGGATCCGGAAGGCCAAGGCGGCGTTGAGGTTTCCCTGCCGTGGGCTCCCGACAACGGCGGGTCGTCCTACCGCGCCTGGGCACGGCTCGCGACGCTGATGGCGGGCGGCGGGCGGGGCACTTGGTTCGTGCCGGAGGCCGGGGACGAGGTGCTGATCGCTTTCGAGGCAGGCGATCCACGGAGGCCGTACGTCGTCGGCTCGCTGTGGAACGGCGCGGCCCACCCGCCGGTCGCGATGGACGGTGCCGGGCGCAACGACAAACGGGTGATCCGCTCGCGCAGCGGGCACAAGATCACCTTCGACGACACCGGCGGCGGCGAAACGCTGACCGTGGAAACGCCTGGCGGGCAGAAGGTCGTGCTGGCGGACGTACCCGCGTCGGTCACGGTCTCCGACGCGGGCGGCAACTCCGTGAAGCTCGAAGCCGCCGGGATCACGATCTCCAGCTCCGCCAAGGTCACCGTCTCCGCCGCGACGATGGAGATCTCCGCCGCGACGCTGACCGTCAACGCGGGGATGTCGACGTTCAACGGAGTTACCAAGGCCGACACCGCCCTCGCGAGCACCGTCGTCGGCACCGCCTATACCCCCGGCGCAGGGAACATCTGGTGAGGGGGCGGAGATGAGCAGTTCGGTGCACTGGGTAACCGGCTCCCCATTGTGGGCGTCGGCCACCGCGACGGTCGCGGCCGGGGACTCCGACGGCATGCGCCGTCCCGCGCTGCTGCGGTTCGCCTCCGATTCCTTTATGGACGATCTGGCCGCTATCCTGCGGGACCGGTCCGCCGAACTCGCGGAGCGGGTCGCGAAGCCGGTCAGCTTCCGCAACCGTCCGCCGGGTGCGCCTGCACAGGGCTGGCCCCCGCCGCTCGACGTGCTGAAGCTGTATCAGCCATTGCACGGTGACTTCAACCTCGTGGTGGCGTCCCTGGTCTGCGGGCACACCGGCCTGCCGGACCACACGGTGCGGCTCGCCGACGGAGAACGGGCCGGGTTCGTGTTCCGGCGCCTTGACACCGCGGGCGGCGAACTGGCGTGGGCGACCGAACCCGCGGACCCGGCGGCCCGCAGCTGGCTGCCCGTCCCCGCCGGGCAAGAGTCCACTGTGGTCGACGGCGAGGAATTGTTCCCGCTTTTTCCCGTGGTGTATCCGGATCAGGACCGGAAGCGGCGGCTGTTCGCCGGTTTGGTGCCGGTGTCGAGCCGGGAGACCTTCCGCGCCGCGGGCAGGCTCGAGCCGTTCCCGCCGCGCGGACTACCCGGCGGCACGGCCGATGCGGACCCGCGCCGGACCGAGTTCGACTCGGCGGTGCTCGGACCGTTGACCGAACTCAGGCGTCCCGATCCCGCGCACACCATCCCTGGACCGCTCCGGCTCGAAGGCTCCGCGTTCCTGTTGCTCGACTTCTCGGACCTGTTGCGGCGTCACCTTCCGCTGCTGTGGCAAGCGTTGAGTTCGGCGACCCGTCCGACGTCTGCTGCGCTTGGTCCGCTCTACGACGATCTAGCGTCCACTGTGGACCCAGTCGCTGGACTGACGTGGCGTGCCGCGCTGCTTGACGCCGCCGCGCAATGGGCGGCTATCACCGGCGAGCCCGGCAGTGGTGCCCCCAGGCTTCGCTGTGACGTGTCGAATTCGACGCTGGTCGTACCGGCCACTTCGGACAATGACCCGCTCGCGGTGCGGCTGCGGGAACACCTCTACGCAGCGCTTTCCTCGGGTGCCGCGCCTCCCGCCGGGACCCCGGGTGACCTGCCGGTGCCCAAAATCGAGTCGACCGGCGAAGCGCGGTACGTGATCCGCTGCGTCTACCGTCGGCCCCGCTGCGCGCCGCGGCCGGTCGACATCGTCAGCAGGCCGACGTCCCCGTTCGCCATCGCCCAGGTCTTCGACCCCGACGCGCCCGCCCGCACCATCCGCATCCCGCTGCCGGTCGACACCGGCGTCAAAGACCTCCGGAAGTTCCGCAAAGGCGTCGGTTTCCTGTTGTCCAACCAGCTGCGCGGCCAGCTCGACCGGATCACGGACCTGAAGAAGGCGATGAACGGCAATGTCGCGAACGAAGAGTCCTGGGATCTCGGGGTGGTCTGCCAGTTTTCCATCCCGGTCATCACGATCTGCGCGCTGATGGTGCTGATCGTGTTCGTCTTCCTGCTCAACATCGTTTTCTTCTGGAGTTCGTTCTTCCGGCTCTGCTTTCCGGTCCCGCTGCGATCGAAGTCGAGGTCGAAGCCGTGACCGGGCAAGGGTTTCTGGGTCGCGGCATCGCCTTCCCGCCGCGGGTCGGCGCGGACGGGAGGCTGGCGTGGTCGGCCGGGGAGGACAACATCCGCGAGTGCGTCCGGATCGTGGTCGGCACCAGCCCCGGAGAGCGGCTGCGGCTGCCCGAATTCGGCGGCGGGGCGGCCGAGTACCTGTTCGAACCCAACTCGACCGGGACCCGCCATCAGCTCGCGGACCGGATCCGGCGCGCGATCGGCGAATGGGAGCCCCGGATCCTGGTGCGTTCGGTCGCGGTGGAGCCGGATCCCGAAGACCAGGAAGCCGCCGTGGCCACCGTGACCTACCAGCTGGTCGCGACGCAGGCCGTGGCGAAAGTATCCGTCTCCATCGCGGTGAAGGGGTGAGGGCCGGCATGCCCATCGAGGTTCCCGTTATCGACGGAAGGTCCTATGAGGACCTGCTGAACGAGGCCATCGCCCGTATCCCGGTGCACAATCCGGAGTGGACGAACTTCAACCGCAGCGACCCGGGGATCACCCTGGTCGAGCTGTTCGCGTTCATGACCGACAGCCTGCTGTACCGGGTGAACCAGATCCCGGAGCGCAACCGCCGCAAGTTCCTTTCCCTGCTGGGTGTTTCGCTCCAGCCGGGCACCCCGGCCAGCGGGATCGTGACCTTCGCGAACGAACGCGGCCCGTTGAAGACGGTCACCCTCAACGCCGACCTGGAGGTGCACGCCGGACAGGTGCCGTTCCGGACCGATCTCGGGCTGGACGTGCTGCCGCTGGAAAGCCGCGTCTACTACAAGCAGCCCGTCCCGCTCACCGACGAGATGAGCGAGCTCTACCGGCAGCTGTACGCCTCCTTCCTTGTGGACGGCCGCACCGGTGCCCCGCCCGCGGATCTCAGTCCGTACCAATCGGTTCTGCTCGACGGTTCGCGGCCCGAGGGCGTCGACCTCGTCTCCGGCACCGCCGACGGCTCTCTGTGGATGGCCCTGCTCGCCCGGCCGGGCGAACAGGGCGACCTCGAGAAGATCCGGACCGAACTGGCCGGCCGGACCCTCAACGTCGGCGTCGTCCCGGTGGTCACTGAGGTCAGCCGCACCTTGCCGCCAGCAGGCACCGGCGGGGACGAGGGCCAGGCGCATCTGGAGTTCCTGCTGCCCGCCACCGACGGCCTGCTGCCCGAGGACCCGCGCCTGCGGACCGCTGGCTACGCCGTGTGCGACGCGCGGGCGACCGGCAACGTCCTGCTGCGGCCTGGTGTCGCGCAGGTGAGCCTGCCCGGCGCCGACGGCCTCCGGCTGTGGACCAATCTGGAGCCGACCGAGGAAGGCGTCGACGAGTTCCCGCCCGCGGTCGAGGACCCTCGCCTCGCCGAGCGGATCGTGACCTGGCTGCGGATCCGGGCGCGTTCGGCCAATCAGGCGCGGGTGCTCCAGGTCGTGCTCAACGCGAGCCCGGTCACCCAGCGGGCCCACGTCGCCAACGAGGTTCTGCCCAACGGCACCGGCCTGCCCGACCAGAGCGTGCGGCTCGCGCACGCCCCGGTGGTCCCGGGCTCCGTGCTCGTGACGGCGACCGTGACCGCGACCCCACCCGCCGAAGCTGCCGTGTCGACTTGGACCCAGATCGACGACCTGCTCGCCGCGGGTCCCGAAGTCCGCGTCCCCGATCTGCGACTCCCTCCTGGCGCCCCGCAGCCGAAGCCCGCGCCCACCGACGTCTTCGAGTTGGACGCTGAGGCCGGGACACTCCGCTTCGGTGACGGTCTCCACGGCAGGCGACCGCAGCCGGACGCGGTTCTGCGCGCCGATTACAGCTACTCCGCCGGGGGCGCGGGAAACGTCGGCGCGGGTTCGATCACCGGTGGCCCGGCGCTGCCCGCCGGATTCTCCGCGACGAACCCGATCCGCACCTGGGGCGGTGCCGACGCCGAGTCCGTGGCCGAGGGAGAGAAACAGATCGGACGCTATCTCGCGCACCGCGACCGGCTTGTCACCGCGGAAGACTTCGACACCCTCGCCCGGCGCACGCCCGGTGTCGACCTCGGCCGGGTCGAGGTGCTGCCCGCGTACGACCCGCAGCTCACCCCCGATCTTCCCGGCGGCGCGCCCGGCGCGGTCACCCTTCTGCTGGTGCCCCGGTTCGACCAGGCTCAGCCGGAAGCCCCGCGACCCGACCGGTTCTTCCTCGACTCGGTCTGCGCCTACCTCGACCCGAGGCGGCTGGTCACCACCGAGCTGTTCCTGCGCGGTCCCGACTACGTGCCGATCTGGGTGTCGGCCGGGATCGACGTCGTGCCGGGGGCAAGCGTCGCCGAGGTCCGCGAGCGCGTCCGGGCTGAGCTGGTGCGGGTGCTTTCGCCGCTGCCGAGCGAGCCGGGGGACTTCCCGCACGCGGCGACCGGCTGGCCGTTGCGCACCGCAGTGTCCAAAGTGGAGCTGGCCGCGTTCGCCACCAGGGTCGACGGCGTCCGCGTGGTCGGCTCCATCCTCCTCGCGGCAGGCGGCGGTCCGGACGCCGACCGGGTCGAGCTGACCGGTCTTCAGCTCCCGCGGCTGGCCGGGATCTCGGTGGTTCCCGGCGAGCCGATCCCGCTGGACCAGCTTCAGGGGGCCGCGCCCGCGACCGGTCCGCAGCCGCGCCGGATCCCGGTCCCGGTCGTCGCGGAGGGGTGCTGATGGACGTCAACGGGACGAAACTGCACCTGCTGCTCGGCGAGGCGGATTGGGGCCGGTGCACGGCGAAGGACACCTTCTACGACAAGACTCGTGACGAGCTGACGTTGCGTCCGCTGCCGTTCCGGTTCCCGGCCTCGAAGGCCGTGCCGCTGAGCTTGGACGACCGGCGCGGCGCGGCGAGCGACCATTACGGCAACTGGTACTGGATCGACCGCACCCGGCAGACCGTGCTGGTCAATTCGGCGGGAACCGGTGCCACCACGACCTTCTGGCCGATCGCGGAGAACATCAGTTCCGGTCCCGAGAACGCATTCGAAGCCGTTAATCCGTCCAAACAGGACACTCCGCTGTCGATGGCGGGCACCGCGGTCACCGAGGACCACTACCTGGTCGTCGGGCTCACCGCACCCGCTGGGTTGCTGATCTTCGACCTGCAGGCGGGCGGACCGCCGGATCGCCTGCAATGGCCGGAAACCGTCGCGTTCTCGCCGTTCGACCTCGCCGCGCGTCCGGGCGGCGGCGTCTTCGTGCTCGACCGCGAGCACCACCGCTACTGGGAACTCGACCGGGGATTCCAGGTTGTGCGGCACCAGCCGGTCCCGCCGCCGGTTTCGGGAGGCGGGTTCGAACCGCTCGCCGGGCCGAGTTCCGAAGCGCCGTGCCTGCCGCCGGAACCGCCGCGCGAAGCAGACGCGATCGCCCTCGACGCCGACCCGATCGCCGTCGAGGCGGCCAAGGGAACCGTGCTGATCCTGTTCCGCGCTCCGGTGAACGGTCCGTCCACCCTGCGTGCTTACCGAGCTGGCGTCGCGGTCGGACCGGCGGTGCCGATTGTCGACGCGGAAAGCCAATTGGTCGTCGCCGCGCACGACTTCGCCCTGGTCCCGGCCACCGAGGACCTGCTGGGGCAGCTGTTCGTCGTCGACCAGCGCGGCGACCAGGCTTTCGCCTTCTCACTGGCCGTTACGGCGGGCGGACCACAGCTGACGCTGGTGCGCGGGTACTTCCCGATGCGCCTGTTCGGGGGCAAGGCCTTGGTGGCCGCGGGCGGGAAGGCGTACTACGACTTCGACGACCGCTGGCTTCCGCTGGTCCCGCAGCCGCGCCACAAGTTCGTGGGAACGGGAACGATCGTCACCGGGATCCTCGACGGCGGCGAACCCGGGTGTGTCTGGCATCGGCTCCTGCTCGACGCGTGCCTCGCCTCCGAGACCGGGGTGCGCGTCTGGAGTGCGGTCGCCGACGACCCGGCATTGCTGGAGCTTTCGCCGGACTGGGTCGGCGACCCGGCCCTGCTGGACGTGTCGCTTGACTGGTTCGCGGAACCGGCCCTGTACGCCAGGGGCGACGGCTCAGAGTTGCCCTACTCCGGGGACGCCGGGGACTATCGCACCTGGGAGTTGGCGTTCCAGCGGGCTCGCGGCCGCTACCTGCGCCTGCGGCTCGAACTGGACGGGAACGAGCGGAGCACTCCGCGCTTGCGGGCGTTGCGCGCCTACTTCCCGCGGTTTTCCTACCTGGAACGGTACTTGCCCGCTGTCTATCGGGAAGATCCCGAGTCAGCGTCCTTTATGGACCGATTCCTGGCCAACTTCGAAGGCATTTACACCACCATCGAAGACCGGATCGCGGCCGCGCAGGTCTTGTTCGACCCGCGCACCACGCCCGCCGGCGCGCTCGATTGGCTGGGCCGCTGGTTCGAACTCACTCTGGATCCCGCTTGGGACGAGGCCAAGCGACGGCTGCTGCTTTCGCACACCATGGAGTTATTCCAGTGGCGTGGCACGGTTCGCGGGTTGCGGGCCGCGCTCGCGCTGGCGATCGAGGACCGGGCCGACCCTTCCTTGTTCTTTGATACGCCGGGTGCCTGCGTCCTGCGTACCCGGATTGTCGAGCGCTACCAAACGAAGCTGACCCCAGGGGTGGCGCTCGGAGATCCGACCCAGACCGCCTTGCCCGCCCCGCCGGGGAACCGCTGGCGGCCGTCCGACGGCGCGGCCGCGCTGCACCGGCGTTACCGCGACGCCCTGCCCGCCGCGCCAGCGGACACCCGTTTCCCGCTCGTGCCACCGGCCGACGCGGCGTCCGCCGCCATCTGGCGCGCCGTCGCGCTCGACGCACTGGGGTTCGTCCCGGTGCCAGGGCAGGTCGCGGCCTGGCGGGACTTTCTGCGCCGCCGCTACCCGCGGCTCGCCGACCTGGCCGCCGCCTACCAGCTCGCCGGGTCGTCGGCGGTCACGTCCTACGACCAGGTCCCGCCGCCCGTCGACCTGCCGGAGCGGGAACCCGCGCTCACCGACTGGTTCCAGTTCCAGGCGGTGTGCGTGCGATCGGCACAGGCGGCGCACCGGTTCCGGGTGCTGCTCCCGGTCCCCGCGGGCACCGCCGGGGACACCGATCTCCGCGGAGCGGCAGCGGATCGGGCGAGCACGCTCGACCTGGTGCGCCGGGTGGTCGAACTGGAGAAGCCCGCGCACACGGTGTTCGACGTGAAGTTCTACTGGGAGGCTTTCCGGCTCGGCGAGGCGCGCCTTGGCCTGGACACCCTGGTGGATCTGGGCGGCCGTTCCCCGAACCTGCTGGCCGATGCCGTCCTCGGCCGGTCGTACGTCGGCGAGAGCGTGCTCGCCAGCCCCGTGGCCGCCGTCCGGCGGTCACTCCCGACCGGAGGTGCCCGTGAATCGACGTCGTGACAGGAGGGCGGCCCGATGACGACCTTCATGGCCAGTACGCCTGCCCGAGCAGGCCAGAATCCGGCCAAGCATGTGAACTACACCTACGGGATGGTCCTCGGGGTGGACGACTTCACCCAGGAGTTCGGCTATCTCTCCGCGAAGGACCGCCTGCTCGCCAGGTCGATGGCAGGCTACGGAACGGTGTCCGGGCTGCGGGTCGGCTACGAGCCGACGTACGAGGGCACGGATCGCGGGCCCCGGCTGTCGGTGACGCCGGGAGCGGCGCTGTGTCCGTCCGGGCAGTTCGTCTGCGTGTCTCCCGCACAGTGCGCGTATCTGGTGGAATGGCTGGCCGCACACCGCGCCGACGTCGTCCGGACGCTCGGCGGCAACACCGGCAGTCTCACGCTGTACGTGCTCCTGCGGTACGCCGAATGCCTCACCGACCAAGTGCCGATCCCCGGCGAGCCGTGTCGCAGCGAGGACGAGCTGACTGCACCGTCGCGGGTGCGGGACGACTTCAAGCTGGACCTGAGTTTCACCGCGCCGGACCAGCGCGAGGAAGACGCGGTGGCACTGTTCACCCGGTGGCTGCGGAAAGTCCCGGTCACGGGTGCCGCCACCACGACCCTGGCGCAGTTCCTCGCCGCTTTGCGCACAGCGTCCGGGGTCGGCGCTCCGCCGCCCGCCCCGCCGTGCCCGCCTTTGACGGGCTTCTTCGCCGCCGCGCCGCCGGCCGGGATTTCCATCCCGAGCGCTTCGTATGCCGATTTCGTGCGCGCGGCGTGGCGGGTCTGGGTCACTGAGTTCCTGCCGTGCTGGCGGGCGGCGGGCGCCGGATGCGGCTGTGGATGCGCCGGTGACAAGACAGTGTCCGATGTGGACACCAACGCGGTGTTGCTGGCGAAACTGACTGTCGCGGTGATCTATGACGCGGTGCGGGACCGGTTGCTGGTCGGACCCGGGGGCGCGACCGTCGACGAGACCCGGCGGCCGTATCTGGTGAATTCGCGGCTCCTGCAGGAATTCACGGTCACCGGGAGCGGATCGGGAGTGACTCCGGCGCTGGCCGCCGAACCGGCTTCCGCGCCGGAGCCGAAGGAACCCGGCATCGTCGCATGTGGACAGTTTGACGCCGAGGGCGTCGCGCGGTCCTCGTTCGGCACGCTCGCCGCCGCGCCGCGAGTGGACGTGCCAGGAGTGTTCGACCTGACCTTCGACGGCTACGACCCGGCAGCGCAGTACGTGGTCACCGGAACGGCGGTGGTCGCGCCCGCCGCCGGGACCCACGTGGTCGAGGCGGTCGCGGACGGGCCGGGGCTCGCGGTGCGGGTTCTGCGGGCAGGCGGCGGGAAAACCGAGATCGAGGGCTTCCAGCTCCAGGTGATCCGGTTCGGAGGCGACGCATGAGCGGCAACGGCGGCCCGTATGCGGTGGACGAACCGATCGCGAATGACGTGCGCACGGTCAACTTCTTCAACGGCAGGCTGCTGGCCGCCGAGGACCTGCGCCGGGAACAGGACGCGAATCTGCGGCTGCGCGACCGGCTGGGGCTCGCCGTCGGCGACGGGGTAGTCCGCGGCCTGGAGGTGAGCGTGCCGTCCGGGGGGAACCCGGCCGACCCGGTGGTCGCGGTGTCGGCAGGCGTCGCGGTGAATCGCCGGGGCCGGGCGCTGGAACTCCAGCGCGACACCCGCGTCACCCTTGCCCGCCGGGCCGATCCGGGCACCGCCGCCCGGACGTCGATGCCTTGTGACAACGGCGATTTCGCGTCGTGCTCGGGACTCGGCCCCGGTGCGCCGCTGATCGTGTCCGGGGTCTACCTGCTCACGATCGCCCCGGCGTGGTCCGCGGTCGGCCGTGCGCGGGTGAGCGGTCTCGGCAACGAAACCGCCGCGTGCAACACCGACGCCAGCGCGGACGGCGTCGAGTTCCGCGCCATCAACCTCAACCTCGACCCCGCGCTGCTCGCCGATGTCCAACATCTGCGCAACCGCTTAGCACACCTGCTTTTCGGCACCGCCGATCCCCGCCGGAACCGGCTCGAACTCGACCCGTTCGGCTCCCCGGCGGCCGGGTACGGACTGCTCGACGACCTGCGGAGGACGGAGCTGCGAGACAGCGAAGTCCCGCTGGGCTGTGTGTTCTGGACCCCGGGGCCGGGCATCCGGTTCATCGACCTGTGGTCGGCCCGCCGCCGCGTCACGCATCGGAGCCCGTCCGCGTGGCCGGAGGCGACCGGTGACCGGCGCCCGGCCGAAGGCGAGGCCGTGTTCCTGCAGTTCCAGGACCACCTGGATCAGCTGCGCGGGCAGGTCGCGCCGGAAACCACCGTGGCGACCGACCACTTCCGCTACCTCCCGCCGGCCGGTCTCCTCCCGTTGGCCAGCGGAGGCAAGCGCGGATACGACTTCCGCACGTTCTTCGGCACCCAGCCGGTGCGCGGCCCCGCCGTCCTCGAGGCCGCGCACGTCAGCGAACTGTTCCGGCAGTCCTACGCCTTCCCGCCGATCGAACTGGCCCGTGCGGAGACGATCTGGCTCTACGAAGTACGCGACAACCTTCTCCCCCCGACGACGCCGACGGCGGCCGCCCCGCAGGCGTACCTCATTTTCACCAGCGGCCACATCCCGTATCGCGCCGACGCCCGGTACGAGCTCGCCTACTGGAACTACGCGAACTACGCGCGAGTGGGCTGATGGGAAGGAGACCACGATGACCGACAGCGTCGCCCGCGTCCGGCCCGGCGACCTCATCCGGGCCGAGGACATCAACCTCATGCTCGACCTGCTGGCCAACCTCAACGAAAGGGTGATCGCGCTTGAGGACGGGAAGGATCCCAACGCGCCGCGCATCACCGCCATCACCCCGGAGCTGCCCCGGGTGGGCGACGAAATGCGGATCCGGGGCACCAACCTCGGATTCTCCACCGGGCTCAGTCCCGTTCGCTTCGACACCACGGCGGTCAGTGCCTACAAACCGGGAACCAGCGACACCGAACTGATCTTCACGGTGCCGGAGATCCCGGGCCTGCCGGTCGGCGGCCGGGCGGTGCTGCTGCAGGTCAGCAACGCCAAGGCCACCACCACCCGCACGATCACCGTGCTGCCGAAACCGCCGATCCTGCAAGGCGACATCGACCTGCTCTACGACGGCCCGCAACCGGCGACCCCGGTGGCCGGGCAGGATTTCGTGCTGAACTACCGGCTCAACTCGAGGGCGAACCTGCCCGCGACCCTCACCGTGATCCCGACGCTGTCGGTGCCGACCTGGTCGATGCAGGTCGCGGACGCGACGGGGCAGCCGAATCCGTCGCGTCAGTTCACCGTGCTGGCAGGCAAGCAGCTCGCGTTCTCGATCCGGATGCAGATCCCCGCGGGCACCGCGGCGGGCACGGCGTTCTCGGTGGCGGCCCGTGCCGAGGGGGCGGGCATCGTCGCGGACGGAGGGTCGCAGTCGTTCACGATCGGCCAGACGGCTCCGGTCCCCGACCCCGACATCGAGCTGGCGGTCGACGGCGCGACCCCGCCGTCGGCTCTCTCCGGAACCACGGTCACCGCCGCCTCGGGCGATTTCGTCGAGCTGGCTATCAGCGCGGCGTTCCGCAAGGTAGGCACCTACCACGTTTCACCGTCCAGTGTGGACGGATGGCAGGCGTCCACCAACCTCAGCGGGAACAAGATCGTCATTTCGGCGTCCGACATCGGCGGGGACCAGAAGGCGCACAGCGTGTTCTCCGTGTTCGTGGGCCGGACCGGGGCGGCGGTCGCCGGCGATCTGACCATCGTGGTGCAGCGAGAAGGCGCCACCCAGGACCGCAGGCTGGTGTTCCACCTCAAACCGGCGTGACGGTCGCGAACTTGTCCTTTCAGCCCGCGAATACCGACAAGGAGTCCATCAATGACGACATTCATTCCGTGGGCGCAGGGCGTGCCCTTCGAGTCCGGCCCACCTGTCTGGTGGACCGGCGCGCCCACCCCGCCGCCGACACCGGGGGAGACGCCGCGCGTCGACACCTCGCTCAGTGATCCTCGATGGCAGGGGTCGGTGGGCTTGACCTATCCCGACATCGTCGGGGGCGCGGGCGAGCAGGCGGTGTTCCGCGGCGTTTACCACATTCAGAACCGGGACACTTCGCCTTACGCGCCGCAGACCTTCCTGTACCTGTCCTGGTGGGTCAAGGTCGACCCGCAGCTCAACCCTGGTCTGGACGAGTTGTTCGTCGGGTTCACCAAGCCCGGTCAGGGTGCGGTGGTCTTCCAGATCAGACCGTTCGACGCCGCGCCGCCGACGGGCCAGCCGGTGGTCGCGGGGCGGTTCGGAACCGCGCCGCAGGTGTATTTCCCGACCGGAACCACGGCAGGCGGAGCGACGGACGCCCCCGGCTGGCTCGGCACCGTGAGCGGCGACACCGGCGGCGCCGGCCGCGTCTGGGTCGACTCCGACCAGCACCAGTGGGCGATCAGCCTGAGGCTTCCGCTGGTGGAAACCGGGAATCTCGACCAAGCGGGGATAGCCTCCGGGCTCAACCTCGGCACCGAATTCTCGATGTGGTACGACGCCCGCGTCCGGATGCTGGACAGCGGCGGCAAGCCCAAGGACGCCGACCACCTCTGGCCGCGGACCTCATCGGCGGCGAAGCCCGGCCCCGCCGGCTTGACCTTCCCCGACCAGTCCACCTGGGGGAGTTTCAAACTCGGCGCCCCCGACGCCGCGGCACAGGGCGTCGCCTTGCGGTTCGACGAGATCGGTATCCGGCCGCCAGGCGACACCCCTGGTTCGACGGCACCGCTGGGGAACGAGATCAAGTTCAACGACTTCAACAACTTCGCGGCGAACCCGGACAACCGGACGACCGCGGAAATCCCCGCGGGAGCTATCTCGGCGACCTTCCGGCTCGCGAACTGGGGTTCGAACAAAACCGACCCCTCGCTGGGTTCCTGGGATCCGCTCAAGGATCAAGACGGCAAAACGGAATGGTCGAGTGTGCTGCCCATTCCGGCGGGCACGAAGGCTCCCAACGGCGCCATCACCGGCACGACCGCGACCAACGGGACCATCACCTTCCCCTGGAAGACGACCGATCCGAACTACCAGGCCCATCCACACCAGTGCATGCTCGTCGAACTGTCCAGCCCAGGCACCGTCGACTTCATCAACAGCAGTGTGTACCGGAACATGCAGTTCGTCGGCCTGAACGCGGCAGGCCCGCCGCCAGGAGGTTTGCTGGCCGCCGCTTCGAGCCGGAGCGACGACCGGGAGTCGGCCTTCTCCCGGTTCAGCCAGTCAGCCGAGATCAACATCAAGGGCCTGCCACCCCTCGGCCGTCCGAAGCGGAACGTCTATCTCTACGTCCAGACGGTGAACATGCCGAAGGACGAGACACCGCCGTCCAACGGCGGCAGCGAAAGGGCCGCGGCTTCGGCGGACTACCAGCCGACCTACCGGGTCCATGTCTTCCACGAGACCGGGGAAACCCACCAGGAGAACGGGAAAACCATCGGACAGCTGGCACCGCAGGGTTCCTTTGGCTATGTCTTCCACAAGGACGGCGATTCCTTCGGCTGGGACCACCAGTTGCGCGGTGAGGGCCTGGTCCGGATCAGCCCGAACTTCTACCGGCTTTCGGTTCCGGACGGCGGCAAGGCGACGGTGTCGACAAAGGTCGTCTCCTGGAGCGAGCCACGGCCGTGGTGGTGGGAGCTGTGGGAGTTCCTGATGGACCTGTGGGACAACATCACCGGCTCGCTCCGGAACCCGCACCACGGTGCGTGATCCGGGAACCGTGGTCGGCAGGCTGCGGATCAGAGCGCCGAGGCGGCCGGGTTCCCCGTTCGCCTCGGCGCCCGCCGGGCTGGACCGGGTGCGGTGGCGGCCCGCCGGGCTCGGGCCGTCCGCGGTGCTGGTGGTCCGCCGCCTCGCCGATCCGCGGCCGGGCACGGTGCGGCTCGGCGAACCGGACGGGGTGCCGCCCGGCTGGCAGCGGGCGGTCATCGCGGAGCTGGACGACGAGCTGAGCCACGCCGCGCGGCCTTGGCGGGAAGCGGTTCCGGCCGCTGCCAACGCGGTGCTCTTCGCCGACCACGCCGAACTGCTCGCCGCGATGGCGGCGGACTGGCTGTCCGGTGCGCTCGGGAACCATTGGTGGTGGCGGTTGATGGAAAGGACTTCGTCCACTGTGGACTTAGTTGAGGCTTGCTGGTGCGATTCTCCTCGTGCGGTGCCGCCTGCTCTCGGGACGCTCGCCGCGCGCGGCCAGGCGGTCGCCTTTGCCAGGTCGCTGCCGGAGGCTGTCGCGGTACGGGTGGCCGACTCGCTCTTCGCCGAGTATGGGGTTCCGCAGGACACCGCCGTCGATAGTGGTCGGACTGCGACCGAATTTCCTCAGGTGAGCCGGTTTCCTGAGGTCGTCGCACCTGGACTCACTGTGGGGCAACGACTCTTGCTGTGCGCCGGTCTCGCTCTGGCCAGAGTTCCGGCCACGGCGGTCCGTCCGGGATTCCTCTCGGCTGTCCGGGCTTGGCATGTCCGAGCACGAGCTGCCGAAATTCCCTTGCCTGAGACCTCTGTCGTCTCGGTGCGTGGAGAGTCTATCGTGGACAGTGGGTACGCGGGGAAACATCGAAACAGCGAGTCGTTGGCCCTGCCTGCCGAATTGGCTGTCGAGCACATTGTCGAGGAGTTGCGGCAAGATCTTCCCGCGCCGATTGACGCTCCGACCGAACCGGAAAGGCCGTCCGTACGCGAAGCTTTCGCTCCGGTGGAAGCGGCAGCTGGACAAGTGTCGCCCGATTATGTCCACATGCGACAGGAATCCGTCGCCTCCGAGCGGCTGACGGAGTCCTGCTCGCCGTTGCCTGACCAGCCCGTTGACACGGAGCTTGGCGGCCTGTTCTTCCTGCTGAATCTCGCGCTGCATCTAGGGCTCTACGGCGACTTCACGACTCCGACGAAGAGCGGCATCACTCTGCATCCGTTCGAGCTGGTCGCGCGTCTCGGCAGGGAACTGCTCTCCGAGCCATACCCGGAGGACCCAGGGTGGGCGCTGCTGGACGCGCTCGCCGGTGACGAGCCATCCGACTTCACTCCGCCGACCGAGTGGCGGGTACCCCCGGAATGGCTCGACCCCTTCCCTCCCGGCGAACCGTGGCTGTGGTCGTCCGCGCGGGGACGGTTGCGCGTCCGGCACCCGGCCGGATTCGACGTACTAGACACGACCTCCCCGGCGCTGCCCGCCGACCGGATCCGCCAGGAGTTTCCGTCAGTCGAGTTGCGGCAGCACCCGCTGCCAGCACCGCCCACGGAACCACTGCGACGGTGGGTGGCCGCGCTCGCCGATTACGCACGGGCGCGCTTGGCACTCGCCCTCGACTGTCCACAAGAGACTTCTGGGGATCTGCTGCTGCGGCTGCCCGCGAGAATCGTCGTCGGCCCGGCTCACGTGGACGTGCGGTTCGCGCTCGCCGCATTGCCGATCGAGGTGCGACTCGCGGGACTGGACCGCGATCCCGGCTGGCTCCCGGCGGCGGCCCGCACGGTGACCTTTCAGTTCGACTGAGCGGAGGCGACAGTGACGGTACGACGCGGGCTGGACCCGTTCGCCGATCGGCCCTACGAGGCGCGGGAACACTTCCGGCTGTACTTCTACGCGGCCGTACTCCTGTTGCGGGACCGGATGTTCGGTACGGCCGACATTCCGCGGGACCACTTCCTATCTGGCTACCTCGACGAACTGGGCAAGACGGAACTGGAGGGGCTCGGCTCTTCCGCCGCCCTCGCCGAGTGGAACGCGCGGCTGGCCGCGTGGGAAGCGGCCGCGCCGGTCCGACTGCCGCTCGTCGCCGTGCGGGAGGCCGCCGGACTCGACCAGCTCGCTCTCACCCAGCTGTTCGTGCTCGGCCTGCCCGATGAAGATCCGCGGTTCGGGGCGCTGTTCGAGGCGGTCAGCGGCCGCGATCGTCCGACGACCGGCCTGCTCATCGGCTGGTGCGCGGACGCCGACGCGCGGCTGAGGGTGCGTCGCGGGCTGGCCGCGATGCTCAGTGCCGGTCTTGCCGAGGGCGAAGACCCGGTCTTCCGGCCGCATCCGCTGGTGTGGGAGGTCGTCCGTGGATACCTGCCAGCTCAGCTCGCGCCATGGGCGAAGTACGAGCCACCGGATCAGCTGCCGGACGCGGGGTCGCTGATCCTCACTCCCGCACTGCGCGAGCGCCTGGCCCCCCTGCCTCGGCTGCTCGAGACCGGCGGCGCTCGGCTGGCGCTGGTGCGCGGGCCCCGGTCGAGCGGGCGACGCACGATCCTGCGGGCGGTCGCCGGGGAACTCGGCCGCGGGGTACTCGACCTGTCCGCGCTCACCGACCCGGACGATCCGAGCTGGACCACCGCCGGCGCGTTGGCCGTTCTGCTGCACGCGATGCCGGTGCTCACGATGGAGCCTTCGGCCGGGGAAACCGCCCGCCTGCCAAGGCTTCCGCTCTACCAGGGGCCGATCGGCGTCCGCCTGCCCGCGCACGGCGGCATTGACACCCTCGCCGGCGACCACGGCGTCACCCTGGTCTCCGAGATGCCGGACCCGGACGACCGGTCGCGGCACTGGTCGGCCGCGTTGAAAGGGCAGCCCGCAGCCGACGTTTCGGTGCTGGCGCAGCGGTACCGGATGACCGGGGGCACCATCCGGCGGGTCGCCAGGCTGGCGATCGCCGAGGCAGCGGCCGGGGGTCGCGAGACGGTCACTGCGGCCGATGTCGCGGCTGCGGACCGTGCCGTCCACGCCGAACTGCTCGAGACCCTCGCGGACCGCCTTCCGACGGGCGGCGGTTGGGACGACCTGGTGGTCGGGACGAGGACCGGTGACGAGCTCCGGCTGCTCGAACGCCGGTGCCGCCACCGTGAACGGCTCCCAGGCTCGCTGCCTGAGGCATTCGGGGCCGGGTCGGGCGTCGGCGTGCGGGCGCTGTTCACCGGGCCGAGCGGCACCGGCAAGTCGCTCGCCGCGCGGCTGCTGGCTTCGGCACTGGGCAAGGAAATCTACCGGCTCGATCTGTCCACAGTGGTCAACAAATACCTCGGCGAGACCGAGAAGAACCTCGACCGGGTGCTGAGCCGGGCCGAGGAACTGGACGTCGTTCTGCTGCTCGACGAAGGCGACGCCCTGTTGACGCAACGCACCGACGTGCACAGTTCCAACGACCGGTACGCCAACCTGGAGACCAATTACCTGTTGCAGCGCCTGGAATCCTTCGACGGGATCCTGGTCGTCACCACGAACGCCGAGCAGAGCATCGACGACGCTTTCGAACGCCGCCTCGACGTCGTGATCGACTTCAGCGCTCCTGGGCCCGCCGAACGCTGGGGGATCTGGAACCTGCACCTGCCGCGCGAGCACCAGGTCAGCCCGGATTTCCTGCACGAGGTGGCCGCGCGATGCGTGCTCACCGGCGGTCAGATCCGCAACGCCGTGCTGCATGCCTCGCTGCTGGCGATGGACGAGATCGAAGACGGCGTTGTTTGCACGGAGGTGGTGGAGGCCGCCGTGCGCCGGGAGTACCAGAAGTCCGGCGGCCTATGCCCGCTGCGAACCAAGGCGGTGCTCCGTGCCTAGCCCCGCGCCCCGCGAACCGGAACGCCCGAGCCTAGCCAAGTTGTCCTCGCCGAGCACTGCGGTGCCGAGCCACGTGGCACCACCGGTTCGTGCCGCGGTGAGTTCGCCTGGACCGGGCAGCCCGCTGGGGCTAGGCGTGGCCGGTCCGCTGACGCGCGGGTTCGGCGTCGACGTGAGCCCGGTCCGCGTGCACACCGACACGCGCGCGGCGACAGCGGCCGCCGCGCTCGGCGTACGGGCGTTTACCTGGGGGACCGACGTCTTCCTCGGCGCGGGGCAGCGACCGAACGACCTCGGGTTGCTCGCGCATGAGGTCAGCCACAGCATCCAGCAGTCGGGCGGACCCGCCGTACAGCTGTTCGACGGGCCGCACGGGCACCTCGAAACCGAGGCACACCAAGCGTCCGCGGCGATCGTGCGCGGCGAGACGGTCACCGTCACCGGCCGCACCGGTTCGGCGTCGGTCCAGCGTGAGGAACGCCCGTGGTACTCCCGCGCGATCGACGCGGCCGCCAGTCTCGGCACGGGAGCGCTGGACACCGCGCTCAACTTCGTGAAGGAACGGGCGCACTCGATCCCTGGCTACGACCTGCTCGGAGTCATTCTCGGGCGCGATCCGATCACCCGGGTGCCGGTCGCGCGCACCGCTGCCAACCTGATCCGCGGTGTGCTCGGGTTCGTGCCCGGCGGCACGACGATGTTCGACAACCTTCAGCAGTCGGGTGCCGTCCAGCGCGCGTACGAATGGTTCAGCGCCGAGATCGACAAGCTCGGACTGACCTGGGAGTACATCCGCGGCCTGTTCCAGCGCGCGTGGGACGCCCTGTCGGTGACCGATCTGGTCAATCCCGGCTCAGCGTGGGAGAAGCTGCGCGGGGTGTTCTCCGCGCCGCTGGCCAGGATCCGCGATTTCGCCGTGGCGGCAGGCAAGAAGGTGCTGGAGTTCGTCTTCGAGGGCGCACTGGCGCTGGCCGGTAGCGCGGGCCGGCAGGTGCTGGCGATCTTCCGGCGGATCGGCGGCGCGTTCGACCTGATCGTCGCGGATCCGGTGCGGTTCCTCGGAAACCTGCTGCGCGCGGTGCTGGGCGGCTTCCGTCAATTCGGTGCGAACATACTGGCGCACCTGCGGACCGGCATTTTCGAATGGCTGGTCGGCGCGCTGCGCGGGGCGGTGACGCTGCCCGCCAAGTGGGATTTCGCCGGGATTCTCGACGTGATCACGCAGGTGCTCGGCCTCACCTATTCGGCATTGCGGTCGGTGCTGGTCCGGCTCATCGGCGAGCCGGCGGTACGGTACGTCGAAGGGGCGTTCGACTTCCTGCGCACGGTGGTGACCCGAGGGCTTTCGGCGGCGTGGGAAAAGATCAGAGAGTTCGCTGGCGGCCTGGCCGACACTGTCATACAAGGCATTCGAGACTGGGTCGCCCGCTCAGTCGTCGGCGCCGCGATCACCAAGCTGGTCACGATGTTCAACCCGGTCGGCGCGATCATCCAGGCAGTCATCACCACGTACAACACGGTGATGTTCTTCGTCGAACGCGCGCAGCAGATCGGCAGGCTGCTCGGCTCGGTCGTCGACTCGATCGAGTCGATCGCCCGCGGCAACGTCGCCACCGCGTCCGACTACGTCGAGCGCACGATGGCCAACGCACTGCCGGTGATCCTCGGTTTCCTGGCCAGGTTCGCGGGACTGGGCAACATCGCCGAACCGGTGCGCACCGTGATCCAGCGGATCCGGGCGACCATCACGAACGCCGTCGAGCGCGTCGGCATGTGGATCGCGGACCGGGTGCGCGGCCTGCTCGGACGCCGCTCCGCCGAAACCGGCGCGGCGACCGCCCCCGGCGCGCCGGTTCGCGATGTCGATCGCCCGATTCGAATGTGGGGCGAGCCGCACACGCTGCGGGCACACGTCGAAGGCGGACGAGTTCGTTTTCTGATGGCCAGCGGCCCGTTCGAGGGACTCGACGAGAAGCTGCGAGAAGTACGCGATCTCGACGTCTACAATCTGAAACATTCCCCTCGCCCTGAAGACCGGGCTAAATCGCCTCTTCTAGAACAGGCACTGAACAAGATCGAAGCGGACCGGAAGCGCTATATCGATGACTTCCTCGCCGCAGCCGCACGCGGCGACCGGAATGCGCAGGACCTTGTCCTCGTCAACGGTTTGGTCGCTCTTCGGGACGCGCTCAACAAGCTTTCCGAGGATTACAATCTGCATCATCGCGGCCTCCGCACGACGGGATATCAGCACGTCTTCGCGGCTGATCCGACCGGACTGTACCTGCGGGCCACAAGCGCACAGGGAAACCCGCTCAGCCGGGATTCCGCAGGCCGCGGTTCGCGGTCTTCGGGCATCTACATTCCCGGCATCGACCTGCTAAACGGTCTGCAGAGAGGCCACCTGGTCGCGAATATCCTAGGCGGACCCGGTGACGACCCCCGCAACCTCGCCCCCATCGTGCCCGCCGCGAACACAGCCATGCGGACCGGCCCGGAGAAGCGGACCAAGGATTTCATCTACACCGGTGCCGAGGACAACGCGGTCAGGTATCACGTGGCACCCAGGTACGGGCATTCGATCACTGAGTTCCAGTCGTGGCTGAGCGTCAACTTCGGCCTTGTGCCGCCAACCGCGGCCGCGAGGTTGTACGGAATACTCGCCACCCGCAACCCGACGCACGCGGATATTCGCGCAAGTCTCGCCTCACCCTCCCTTTCCGCCGCCCAATGCCAGCGAGTACTGGCCGGTTTGGCCTTCCACTTCCTGGCTACTTCGATTGTCATCTCGATTTTCGTAGCCAACACTGGCCAGGGCAATACAGTGCCATTGCCCACCGCCGGTCCGCCGATCACGAACCCGGTGCCGTCACCGTGAACCTCCCCAAGGTCTCCTGCATAACGCCGACCTACAACCGGCGGCGTTTCCTCCCCCAAGCCATCCGTCACTTCCAACGCCAGGACTACCCAGACCGAGAACTGCTCGTCCTAGACGACGGCACGGATCCGGTCGCGGACCTCATCCCGGACGATCCGCACATCCGGTACTTCCGCTTGCCGGAGCGCCGCACCATCGGAGCCAAGCGCAATCTCGGCTGCGCACTGGCGCGGGGCGAGATCATCGCGCACTGGGACGACGACGACTGGATGTCCGCGGATCGGCTGACGAGACAGATCACCGAGTTCGTGCGAAGCGACGTCGATGTCGTCGGCCTACGGGCACTGAACTACGTCGAACTGCCGTCCGCCCGATGCTGGCGCTACGAATACTCGGCGGAACTGCGACCGTGGGTGCTCGAGAGCACCTTCGTCTACCGGCGCGAGTTCGCGGTGACTCACCCGTTCCCCGACCTGATGGTCGCTGAAGGCACGCACTGGCTCTGGCAGACCCCGAACCTCCGCGTCCGCGCACACGCCGATTCGTCCTTCTACGTCGGAGTGATCCACCCGGAGAACGTGTCGCCCAAGAACACGGCAAGCCACTGGTGGCGATCCGTGCCGCCGCGGGAGGTGGCCGACGTCCTCGGCGACGACTGGGCCCTGCTCACCCAACCCCAGTGACGAAGACCTCCGCCCGGCGTTTGAGGTGTGCAGCCCACGTCGGCAGAGCCGCCGGAACGCCACGTTGGTCCTGCCCTCGGAGCGAGCACGACGGGGCTCGACCTGGCGGCTGTTCTTCAGGCGTTTTGCTAAACACGGCAGTCACGCTCCCCTTACCACCCGTCACGCACGGCACGCGAATCCGACAGATCGGGCACCCGCGAGACCATCTCGTGTCCAGCCTTGAGTAGTGCTACGGATCCGATCACCGTGTCTTTTGGCCGACGCTGTCCGGTATGACCACGGAAGCTGCAACGCTCCACCGCCTGGCCGGCGAACTGGACGACCTCGGCCGCCGCCTGACCCACGTAGGCGCCGAACTCCGCACGGTGCGCCTCCAGCCCGAACCGGCCACTGCCCAGCCCGACGAGACATCCGCTCCCGACGCAGCGGCAGACTCCCAGCCGACGCCGGGCCCTGCGGGCAGCCCCGCCGAGTCGGCAGCGTCGACAGCGTCGACCGGGGAGACGTCGCAGGCAGGCCAGGCACCGGGTGTCACCCAGCCCGTCGGCTCCGACTACTCGGCCGCGCAGGGCTCCGCCGACGTGGCAGGCTCTTCCGCTGCTCCGGGCCAAGCTGCCGCGCCTGACCAGGCCGCCGAACCTGGCCACCCTGCTCAGGGCTACCCGTCCGCTCCGGGCCACGCGCCCGCTCCGGGCCACGCGCCCGCCCCGGGCTACTCAGCCGCACAGGGTCCGTACCTGCACCCCGCCTACTCGGCCGCGCACGGGACAGCGTTCCACCCCCACCCGGGCTACTACCCGTACAACCCTTACGCAGCCCCGTATTCCGCCCACCCCATGGCCAGCACGACCCATTCAGCGCCGGATCCCGGCACCGGGCAGCTCTCAGCTGACGATGTCGCAGCCGGACAGTCCGCCGCAGCCCAGCCGGGCCACGGACAACCCGCCGACCAGTTCGCCCCCGGACCGTCAGCCCACGAACACCCGCAGGCAACTGCCCGGAGCTGGCCATACGACCAGTCGTCCTTCGCTCAGCCGCCATACGGCCAGCTGCCCTACGCGCCACTGCCCTACACCCCGTCTCCGACGCTCCGGGAGCGACTCGGTCGCGAAGGCGCCGGTTCGCGAGTGCTGGCGTGGGTCGGCGGCGCGGTGACGCTGCTCGGGGTCGTCCTGCTGCTGATTCTGGCCATCCAACGCGGCTGGCTCGGACCGTTGCCGCGAGTGGCGGTCGGCGCTGCGATCGGCGGGATCCTTGTCGGCGCGGGTGCTTGGCTGCACCGCAAACCGGCTGCGCGCACCGGAGCGTTCGCCCTTGCCGCGACTGGGATCGCGACGCTCTACCTCGACACCGTTGCTGCCACCTCCTTGTACGATTTCCTGCCGGTTCCCGCCGGGCTCGCGGTCGGCTTGGCGATCGCGGTGGGCGGCCTTTTGCTTGCGGTCAAATGGGATTCCTCTCTCTTGGCTCATGCCGTGGTGGGAGGATGCGGAGTGTGCGCGCCCCTGATCACTGGGGGCTTCACCTATGAACTCGTGACGTTCCTTCTCATGATCCAGATCGCGACCCTCCCTGTCCAGCTTCGGCGGTCATGGTGGCCACTTTCGTTTACTGCAGCCATTCCGCCCTTGACAACAGCTCTGATCGGTATCGGACTGCGCACCTTGCCGGTGTGGGCAGCGATTGCTGCTAGCGTGGTAAGCGCGGCGGCAGCCTTGATCATGTTGCGGCGCAACGGTAATGAGCCCTACTCGCTGTCCGTTCTCGCTGTTTCCCCGCTGCCGGTTCTGGCGGCTGCGCTGGTGCTGCACAAGCCGGAATCCGTGCTTCTGGCAGGCGGCGCATCGGTTGTGCTCATCGCGACCTGGATCATCGTGCGGGGGAATTCCGGTACTGTCGCGGGAATCGCTGGTCTCGTCGCTGGGATGCAGGCGACCGTCACGCAGTTCGACGGCGGAGCTGTCCTGCTCGGCGAAGCGGTAGTGCTCGCGTTCGCGGCGAAGTTCGCTCGAAACCGGTTCGCACTCGGCGGTTCTCTCGCCTTCGCGGTGATCGGCGGACTGTTCGCGCTCGGCTTGGACGTGACCCCGGCACTGCTGATCCTGCCGCATTGGCATCCGCGCGACCTTCTCCTTACCGCGCTGGCTTCCGCCGCGTTGCTCCTCGCTGCGTCGATCACGTTGCCGTGGGCGGCAATTCGGCTCAACGTCGTGAAATCAGCGAGCCTCGCCCCATGGCTGCCCGCGGGATTGTGCGCGCTCTACGGCGCTGCTGGACTGGTGCTCGCCGCGTCCATGCTCATTGCCCCTGGCCGCGTCGGCTTCCTGGTTGGCCACACGCTAGTCACGGTTTCCTGGACGGTGGCGGCGTTCGTCCTTCTCCTGCGGGGGATCGAGGTGGTCGCGTTGCGGATCACCGGGCTGGTGCTGGTCGCCGCCGCGGTGGCGAAGCTCGTGTTGTTCGACCTTGCCGCACTGGACGGTTTGGCGCGCGTGGGCGCGTTCCTCGGCGCTGGCGTGATCCTGCTTGTGGCGGGGGCGCGGTACGCGCGAGTCGTCGCGTCACGCTGAACTTGGCGAAGTCCCCCGATCCGGGGAATCGAGAATTATCCCGGTTCGGGGTTTTTCCTTTTGCGGCAACGAAAATTTGTTTCGCTGGCAGGGGTTCGAGAGGGCTTCCGGGGGCTGTGGCGCGGACCGGCGGAGCAGAACTGTCGGTGGTTCGTGGTTACCTGGGAAACCTACCGAGGAGGTATCCGATCATGACCTACACCCACGACCCGAAACTCATTGAACGCGCAGGAGAGTCCGTCGCATGGCTCACCACCGTGACGTCGAGCGGACGCCCCGCGCCGCGGCCGGTCTGGTTCGTGCTTGACGGCGAAGACATCGTCGTCTTCAGCCGGCCCGGCACAGCCAAACTTCGGCACCTCGCCGCCAACCCGGAGGTGAGTTTCCACCTGAACAGCGACGAACACGGCGGGAGCATCCTCGTCGTCAACGGACGTGCGCACGTCGACGAGGCCAAAGCCTCTGAAGCGCCTGGTTACCTGGCGAAGTATCAACGGCATTACGCAGGCATCGGGTTCGCCGATCCGGCTGCCTTCGATGCCGACTACTCCGTTCGGATCCGGATCGTGCCGGAGAAATCCTGGGGATTCTGAGAGCCGGATCCGGGTTAGAAGCCGACGTCCAGGCAGGCCAGCCGTCCACCCGCGGTTCCGGCGTGCCCGGGGTTGGTGTGGGTGTGGGTTTCGTGGATCACCACGGACTTCGCCCGCCGTCCCTCGAACGTCCAGTCCACAACGGAGGTTGCATGACCGATGCCTGAGCGGTTGGTGGTGAAGTCGAGCCAGATCTCGTTGCTCGGGTTGGCGTAGGCCGGATCCACTGACGGCTTCACCGGGTCCGGCACGTGCTGGAAGTGCCCGCCCGCGGCGTCACCGGTGGCGCCGCAGGAGTTCACATGCGCGTGTGCACCGTATTCGTGCTGCGGCGGGAGGCCGCTGATTACCAGCACGGTGGTGGTGCCGACGCGACTGGCGGACAGGGCGGAGACGTGCGCCCTGGCACCGACCGGCACGAGATCCGGGCGATAGGTGACGGCTTGACCGCCTGGCGCGTACGCCGCGAATGTGCCGTGGGCGGCGGTGACGTGCAGTGGTGAGGCCGTAATCGGTGCCGCTGCGGCGGAGGTAGCCGGGAGGCTCGTGACGGAGAGACCGGCGGCGAGGGCCGCGGAAAGGACCTTAGGGAGGAAACGCATGAAACTTCTCTAACCAGTCGGCGCGTGCGGTGCCATGTTCTCCACTCGAACGTGTGGAGGTCGCCCGGATCTCGGGACGGTCTTCTGCGCGGCCGTGAGGTGCGTTGGCGGCCGGATGGTGACGGCTTCGGGATCAGCCAGATTCCGACGTGCGCCAGGCGAGCCGAGGGCCGAGGTGGGC
This sequence comes from Amycolatopsis sp. NPDC054798, assembly GCF_053611505.1. NCBI lineage: Bacteria > Bacillati > Actinomycetota > Actinomycetes > Pseudonocardiales > Pseudonocardiaceae > Amycolatopsis > Amycolatopsis sp. NPDC054798. The sequence goes on from NZ_JBSHAM010000001.1 coordinate 211,585, forward strand.
TCGGGTTGGGTCCGGGTGCGGGCCACGGGAGGCCGTGGCTTGGGACCGGGCGGCGGGCTGAGACGGGCCGTAGGTTCAGGTCTGAGGCGAGTCGAGGTGGGCTCGGCTTAGGTCTGGGCGTGAGTCGAGTGGCACGGGTCAGGTTTAGGCGCGGGCCGCGGGGGTTCGGGCCAGGTCTGGGATGCGGGCCGAGGTGGGCTCGGGTCAGGTCTGGGTGCGTGCCGCAGCGAGCTGTGCGTTGGGCTTGCGCGGGCCGAAGTCGAGCTGCGGGTGCGAGGCCCGTCCGGATACAGCGCGTGAGCAGTGTTTGCTGCTGGTGCCGGACGTGGAGCGGGTTGCGGAGTGCTGATGCGTTCCGGGGCACGCTCGGCGTACAAGCGCGAGCGGGCTGGATGCGGCTTGGGCGGCGGTGGCGGCGGACGTGCAGGTCGCCCGACCGGCCCGGGTGAGTTTTCGGGCGCTGACGTGGTGGGTACTTGGCAGCGTGGCAGCGTCGGACTTGCCCGGCGATGCTTCGGCGAGCACCGGTGGAGCCTGACATGCCTGATGACCCGAACAGCGCCATGGGGTTTGACGGCCGTCGCGAGGAAGCCCACGGATCGGCAGGTGTCAGCGGGCCGGTCGGGGCTGGCGGGCCGCCGGAGAGCGGTGGACTGGCGGACGTCGGCGGGCAGGCCGACGGTGACGGATCGACTGCGGATGGATCGTCTGGTGGCAGGTCGGAACAGGCCAGCGATTCGCCGCGAGGCAGCAGGCCAGCGCGAGCCAGCAGCTCGGCACAGCCAACCGGCTCGCCTGACGTGACCCAGGCCGAAGTCAACAGCCCAGTCGAGGTCAACGGCTCAGCGGAGGTTACCGACGACGTCGAGCACACGGGCGAGACGCGGAACCAGATGCTGCAGCGGAACGTCGGCGAGCTGTTGCAGGAGTTGCGGGTAGCGCAGGCGGGTGTGCAGATCCTCTTCGGCTTCCTGCTGTCGGTGGTCTTCACGGGCCGGTTCCACGACGCCAGCGGGTTCGAGAAGACGCTGCACCTGGTCGCGGTCCTGCTCACCGTCGCGGCGACGGCGTTGCTGATCGCTCCTGCGGCGTGGCATCGCATTCTGTTCCGGGCTGGGCGGCGGGAGGAGATCCTGCGGGTCGGCAACCGGGTCGTGCTCGTTGGCTTTGGGTGTCTGGCCGCGGCGATCACGGTGACCGTCGCGCTGATCGCGAAGGTCTCTTTCGGACCGGTTGCGATGGGGCTCGTCGGTGGGATGGCCGTGTTGGTGTTCGGGCTGATGTGGTTCGCGGTGCCGGGCATGCTGGTTGGCGACCGAAGGCGACGCGGCGGTCACTGAGCGATGTCGGCACCGCTGTCCTGTTCAAGACAGAAACGCCGGGGACGCGGAGCTGTTCATCGAGCCGTCGGCAATTGTTGCCGCCGCGGTCGGGGGCGGCCCGTAGCTTCCTGCTCGTGACTGACTCTTCACGGCGGAACTTCCTGCGCGGTGCCGGGATCCTCGGCGCCGGTGCGGCGGTGTCCGCGCTTCCTGGTCTGAACGGGATCGCCGCGGCTGATCCCAGTGTCGCTCGGCGGCCGGACGGTGACAGCCCGCGGTTCACGATCGCGGTCATGCCGGACACCCAGTACCTGTTCGACGAGGACCGGGGCGATTCGACGCCGGTGGACGCGTCGTTGTCGTACGTGCTGCGCCACGCACACGACGACAACGTTGTCTTCCTGGCGCACCTCGGCGACCTCACGCAAAACGGCCAGGCGCGGGAGTTCGCTGGCATCAGCCGGTCGTTCCAGATGCTCGACCGGTTCCGGTTCCCGTACAGCACGCTCGCGGGCAACCACGACATCGACGGTTCCACCGACGACCAGCGCGGCCGGACGCCGTACCTCGACGCGTTCGGGCCGCAGCGGCAGCGGAACTCCCCGACGTTCCGCGGCTCCTCAAAGGACGGCTACAACACCTACCACGTATTCCGCGCCGCCGGCCGGGAATGGCTGGTGCTCGCGATGGACTGGCGTCCGTCGGCGGGCGGGTTCGCGTGGGCGAAGCAGGTTCTCGCCCAGCACCCGCAGATGCCCGCCATCCTCACGATCCACGAGCTGGTCAACTCCGACGAGCAGGGCAAGGCGTTCCTGTCGGACTTCGGCAACCACGTCTGGGACGAGTTCGTCAACGAAAACGACCAGATCTTCCTGACCCTCAACGGTCACTACTGGCCGCCGAGCCGCCTGGTGAAGCGCAACGCCGCTGGCCACGACGTGCACCTGCACCTCACGAACTACCAGGACCGCTACTACGGCGGCAGCGGCATGATCCGGCTGTACCAGTTCGACGTCGCCCGCGGCGTGATCGACGTTCGCACCTTCTCGCCGTGGCTCGACGGCCGCCGCGACCTCACCGAACTTGAGCGCATCGAAGCCGAGCGCAGCACCGACGTCGACTACTTCAGCATCGACATCGACTTCGACCAGCGGTTCGCCGGTTTCGCGCCCGTTCCGGTGCCGCCGGCCCGCCCGGTGAAGCCGCAACTCGTGCCGGGCACCGTCGCGTACTGGCGGTTCGAGGGCGGGCGCGCGGGCGCTCCCGTTCCGGACAACGCGCTGATCAAAGATCTCTCTGGCCGCGGCAACGATCTGCGCCGCATGACCGTGCCAGGCAGCGGGCCCGCCGCGTTGACATATTCGGCGGACTTCTCGCCGCGTCAGCCGTCGCGGGCGAGCCTTCGATTCGATGGCGCGCGCAATCCTGGTCGCGGCGCGTACCTCCAGACCGTCGACAGCGCACCGATGAACGGCCTGACCTTCCAGCGCGGCTACACCGTCGAAGCGTTCGTCCGCCTGCCCGAAGACTTCCGCGACGGCACCCACGGCTGGTGCGGCATCTTCGCGCGCCTCGGCAACGGCGGCGCGGCCGGGAAGTCCGGCGACGACCCCAACGAATCGGCGGCGACGTTCAGCGTCTCGGACGGCGCGGAACTGCAGTGGGCGGTGTTCCCGTTGAACCAGAACGGGATCTCGACCAACTGGGGGCACGAGCTGCCGTTGGCGAAGTGGTGGCACGTCGCGGTCGTCAACGACGGACGGCGCAGCACGCTGTACGTCGACGGCTGCCCGCTGCTGCGCAATCCCAAGACTCCCGCGATCGGCCTGGCCAATCCGGGCGGCAGCTGGCTGGTCGGCGCCTCGTCGTACCGGGGCAAGGTGGAACGCAGCTTCTACGGCGAGATCGGCGAGGCCCGCGTGGTCGACCGGGCGCTGGCTCCGAGGGAATTTCTGCTGGGCTGATAAGCGGCGCCGATTGGCTGCTCGGCAATTGCGGTTGGTGATCGCGGTTCGCGTAAGGCGGGGGTGCTAGGGCTGTGGATCGGGGCCGGGTTGTTGGCGGAAGGCCGACGCGGAATCCGGGGTGCGCTATTCCGATTGCGCGGTGGGCAAATTCGACTAGTACGGCCGTTCGGGCGTATTAGCGAAACTGATGGCTTCGGCCAGTCGGGCTAATCGGGGAAGGGCGGTAATAGTCATCCGGGAGCAGCATCGGGGTCGCTGGCGGCGAATTCGATCAGGGGGCGCGAGTGCTGGAGCCGATCATTTTTTCCTGGCTGGCACTGTGCCGGTGAGCGAGACTCAGGCTTGCTTGCCGGGGCCGCGGCGGAATCGGTGAGCGTTCCCGTGCCGGGGACTGGGGCAAAGGAACGTCGGTGGGCGACCGGAAGCGGGCCAGCGGTGACGCTGGACCGTCGCCTGGGCCGGAGTGCCGTCCCGGCGTCGTTGCCGGGGCCGGTGGACGGTGGGGATCCCGTGCTGGCCAGCGCCGTTGCTGGACCAGCAGTGGGGATTGCGTCAGTGCCGGAACTGGTGGTGCGGCCGGAGTCTGGTGCCAGAGCGGCCGGCTGGGTCGGAACCCTGCCGTCGGAACCCTGCCGTCGGAACCCTGCCGTCGGAACCCTGCCGTCGGAACCCTGCAGTCGGAACCCTGCCGTCGGAACCAGCGCGAGCGTCGGAGCCAGTGTGGACGCTGGAGCCAGCGTGGGCACCGGAGCCAGCGTGGGCACCGGAACAAGCACTGGCAGCGGAGCCAGTGCCGGTGCCGGGTCCGGCGTCGTTGCCGGACTTCCGAAACCGGGACCTGCGGTGATGCTGGAACCGGAGCGCCGGAACCGGTCCGCGAAGCCTGACCGAACTCCGCCCGGTCTGGCCCCGAACCCGCCCGGTTCAGCCCCGAATCCGGTCGACCTGACCCGGGCGCACCAGCTGGGAACGGCAGCCCGAGGGCCGCGCCCGCGTGATCCGGTCCGAGAACCAGCTGACCCAGCCCGAGGACACCACCCCGGGACGACAACCCGAGAGTCATGCCCGCGGAGCCAGCTTGCTCCGGCCGTCGACCAGCCAACCCAGACCGGGAACGCCAGCCTGAGAACACCGGCCCGAGGGCTGCAGTCCCAGGACCGTGCCCGCCCAGGACCGTGCCCGCCCAGGACCGTGCCCGCGAACCAGGTGGTCCAGACCGGTTGCCAGCCGAGTCAGCCCGCGAGCCAGCCCGATCCAGCCCGCGAACGCCAGCCGACCGGGTGCCGGTCCGGGCGCACAGTCAGGACCCGAAACCGAACAGCCCAGCTCAAGAACCCAGCCAGGCAACCGCCCTGGCCGCGTCGCGCCGAAACCCAGCCGCGTTCCTCAGACCGAGAACCCCACCGAGAACCCAGCCTGAGCACGCCAGCCCATGAACCCCCGGCCCGTGAACTCCAGCCCACGAACCCAGCCCGTGAATCCGGCCCACGAACCCGATCGTGAACCCAGCCGCGAACCCGACCCGCGGATCAGGCGGTGAGCCTGCCCCACGAGTAATCCTGTTTCGCGAGCTTCAGGTACACGAACAGCTCCGTCGAGACGACCCCCGCGATTGGCCGTACCTCGTCGCCGAGGACGGACAGGAGGTGATCGTCGTCGCGGCACAGCAGCTCTGCCAGCAGGTCGAAGCGGCCTGAGCAGAGTGCTACCTGGTGGACGTCGGCGACCTTGGCCAGTTGCTGGGCCACTTCGCGGGCGTCTCCGTCCACCGTGATGCCGACCATGGCCCTTCGGGTCAGGTCGACGTGTTCCGGCGAGGTCACGGCGACTATCTGCACCATTTCCTCTCGCAGCAGCCGTTGTACTCGCTGCCGCACCGCGCCCTCCGAAAGACCGACCGCCTTGGCCAAAGCCGTGAACGACGCCCTGCCGTCTTCCTGTAACAGCGTGATGAGCGTCCGGTCGGTGCCGTCTAGCGCTCTCGGAGCACGGGGTTCCTCGATTTTCGTACGGTTTTCGTCACCCATGCCGTCCCTCCCTGTGTTTCGGCATGTGATTCGTCAGACGCGCAGCGTATCGGCAGGAGCCGGAGAGCAGGAGACCCTTTCCCGTTTTCTTCTCCAGATGGCGGACATGCGCACCCCGTACGCCGCTGTTCTGGCTCGGGCAAACACCGGGTACGGTCGCGGACCGCCGAACTTAAGGAGGAATATTCCAATGACCGAAGCCGTCGCCGCGCCTGTGGTGCCTGCGAAGGGGCTCCGCTCGAACGCGCTGGGGATGGTGTCCTCGACCGTGATCGGGATGTCGTCGACCGCCCCGGCCTATTCGATCGCCGCGACGCTCGGGTTCATCGTGCTCGCCGGCACGGGGTTCAAGGCCGCCGCGTTTGTGCTGCTGTCGTTCGTGCCGGTTTTGTTCGTCGCTTGTGCCTTCCGGGAACTCAACGCGGTCGAGCCCGATTGCGGCACGAACTTCGCCTGGGCCACCCGCGCGTTCGGCAGCCGTGTCGGCTGGATGACCGGCTGGGTCGTCCTGGTGGCGCAGCTGCTGGTGATGAGCAGCCAGTCCGCGGTGACCGGCCGGTACACGCTGCTGCTGTTTGGTCTAGACGACCTGGCCGGCAACCGCGCGGTGACGACTGCGATCGGGTGCGCGTGGCTGCTCGCGCTCTGCTGGCTGTGCTACCGCGGCATCGAGGTGTCCGCGCGGGCGCAGTGGATCCTCCTCGGCATCGAACTCGCCGTCCTGGTGATCTTTTCCGTCGTAGCGCTCACCCGCGTCTACAGCGGCACTGCGGGCCCGCAGGCGACCACGCCGCGGTGGGACTGGCTGTGGCCGAGCGGGGTCAGCGTCGGGACGGCGGTGTCGGCGGTGCTGCTCGCGGTCTTCATCTACTGGGGCTGGGAGAGTTCGCTTTCGGTGAACGAGGAATCGGCTGATCCGCGGCACGCGCCGGGACGGGCGGCGATCCTGTCCACTGTGCTGCTGGTGCTCAACTACCTGCTGGTGACCGTGGCTTCGCTGGCTTTCGCGGGCGTCGGCGAGCACGGGATCGGGCTGGCCAACGAGGCGAACGCCGAGGACGTGCTCGCCGGGTTGGCCGGTGCGGTGTTCGGGACGTCCGGGTTCGGCAAGGTCATGGGCGTGCTGCTGATCGTGTCGGTGCTGACCAGCGGTGCGGCCACGAGCCAGGCGACGATCATGCCGGCCGCGCGCACGACGTTGTCGATGGCCACCCACGGCGCGCTGCCCAAGGTGTTCGGCCGGGTGCATCCGAAGTACCAGACGCCGTCGGTGACCACCTGGGCGTTTGGGTTGGTGTCGCTGGCCTTGTACGTCCTGTTGGCGTTGTGGAGCCGCAATGTGCTCGCGGATTCGGTTGACGCGGTCGGGCTCACGATCGCGATCGAGTTCACGGTGACGGCGCTGGCTTGCGTGTGGGTGTTTCGCCGGACGCTGTTGTCGAGCGCGCGTAACTTCTTGCTTCGCGGCTTATTGCCGTTCGTCGGCGGCGTGTTCTTCTTGGCGGTACTGGTGCTCGCGGCGATCGCGTACGCGAAGCCTGACGCCGGAGAGACCACTGTGTTCGGTATCGGCGGCGTCGCCGTGATCGGTGTCGTGGCGATCCTCGTGGGCTTCCCGTTGATGTTCGCCGTGCAACGCGCCTGCCGTGACTTCTTCGCCGGACGACGTCTGACGCGCGGCACCGTTGCCCGCGGCGGCCAGACCATCGAAAGCTAGCAGCGGCGAAGCAAGTCCTCTTCGGTCTCGCGGCGTACGAGGAGCGTCGCGTGTCCGTCGCGGACGCCGACGAGCGGTGGGCGGCCGACGAGATTGTAGTTCGACGCCAGCGAGTGGTGGTACGCGCCGGTGCACGGTACGGCCAGCAGATCGCCGACGTGGATGTCGTCGGGCAGGCAGACGTCCGCCAGTATGTCGCCCGACTCGCAGTGTCGTCCGACCACCGTCATCGGCGTACGCGCGGCCTTCGTGCGACGGCCGACGAGACGCGCGGTGTAGCGCGCGCCGTACAGCGCAGGGCGCGGGTTGTCGCTCATGCCGCCGTCGACAGCGACGAAGGTGCGCGCGCCGCGTTTCACCGCGCACACGCGGTACACGGTGATCCCTGCCGGTCCGACGATCGCGCGGCCGGGCTCAATAGTCAGGCGCGGCAAGGGGAAGTCGTGTGACGAGCACTCGTAGCCCAGTGCTACGCGAAGGCGTCGTGCGTACCCATTGAGGTCGAACGACGCTTCACGGTCTGCGTAGGGCACTGCGTGGCCGCCGCCGAGATCCAAGTCGCGCAAAGTGATTCCATATTGGTCGCGGATACGGACAAGCACTTCGACCATCCGTCGCGCGGCTTCCTCGTAACGGTCCACACGGGACACTTGCGAGCCGATGTGGCAGTGCAGTCCGGTCAATTGCAGACTCGGCTGTGAAAGCACTGCTGCGACAGCGCGGTCGACGTTGTCGCGTACGTCGGGACGAAGCGAGAAGCCGAACTTCTGTCCTTCGGTGCCTGTCGTGATCGCAGCGTGCGTGTCGCCGCTGACGTCGGGCGTGACGCGGATGAGGACGCGTTGTGCACCGTGTGCGAGGGCGCCGAGTTGCTCTACTTCGTCGAGAGAATCGAGGACAATGCGGCCGACGCCGTACTGCAGCGCGGCTTTCAGGTCTTCAGGGGTCTTCGCGTTGCCGTGCAACAGGATGCGCTCCCCGGGAAAACCGACAGCACGCGCGACGGCGATCTCTCCAGCGGAGCACGTGTCGAGCGACAGTCCTTCTTCAGCGACCCAACGCAACACTGCCCGCGTACAGAGCGCCTTGCTCGCGAAGGCAACGTCGGCCTCCGGCAGTGCACGGCGGTACGCGCGCGCCGTTTCGCGCACCTGTTCCTCGTCGAGGAGGTAGGCGGGCGTACCGAAGCGTGCGGCCAGGTGGCTGACCGGTGCGCCGGCGAAGAGCAGCTCGCCGCCTTCGCCGAGCTTCGTGCCTTGCGGCCACAGTCCCGGTTCTAGGTGGTCGGCGGCCTCACAGCCGAGACTCGGGAGCAGCTCGCTGAGCGTCACGGTTACCTCCGGTCGATGTCGATCGCGGCGTACCCCGTCAGCACACTGCGCCGACATCGGATCGGAACGTCCCGGAAACGGGCCTCTGACGGTCCGCGCGGCCGTGCTGATGCGTTCTTAACGCGCGAGTAACGTCCGCCACACCCCGGTTGAGCTGGGCTTTGCTGAGTTTTCCGGTGTCCGGTCGTCTTATCGGACATGGTGGAACAGATGACAGACTTCGCGAGCGAGACCGAGGCGTACCGGCACGAGCTGCGGGTGCACTGCTACCGGATGCTGGGCTCGTTCGACGAGGCGGAAGACCTGGTCCAGGAGACTCTGCTGCGCGCGTGGCGCGGCCGTTCGACGTACGCGGGCCGCGCGAGCCTGCGCGCGTGGCTGTACCGGATCGCGACCAACGCGTGTCTGGACTACCTCGATGCACACCCGCGCGAGGTTTCGACGCTCGATCTGCCGGTTGCGCACGACTCCGACCTCGCGCCGCGTCCCGATGTCGCGGTGCCGTGGTTGCAGCCCGCGCCCGACAGCGCGCTTCAGCCGGACGCTGTCGTCGTCGCGCTGGAGACGGTGGAGTTGGCGTTCCTCGCAGCCATTCAGCATCTTTCGCCGCGACAGCGTGCCGCGTTGGTGCTTCGCGACGTACTCGGATGGTCTGCGAAGGAAACAGCTTCAGCACTCGGTACGACGCCTGCATCGACGAACAGCAATGTGTTGCGTGCGCGTGCCGAACTTCGGAAGCACTTGCCTACGCGACGTACGGAGTGGGCGTCGGCGTCCGTGAGCGACGAGGAGCGCGCTGTCGTCGCGAAGTACGTGAAGGCGCTCGTTGAGCATGACGAAGCGGCCTTCGCTGAACTGTTGCGCGAAGACGTGCGTTGCAGCCACGCTCCCGGAGCTGGTGGGCACATGGGATCGGAGCCGACGTGGTACGCGGGACGGGCCGCCGTGCTCGAAGGCTGGGCGCCGGCGTTGCGTGGTGGCAACGCCGCCGAGTTCCGCGTCGTCGAGACACGTGCGAACGGTCTTCCGGCGCTCGCCACGTACGTCCGCACAGCTGGAGAGCTCCGAGCCTTCGGGTTGGTGACTCTGCGCTTGGACGGCAGCCGTGTCGCGGAGGTGACGACCTTCGGCCCGGAAGTGTTCTCGGCTTTCGACCTCCCGCCGGCGCTCGCCTGACGCGCTAGGAAAGCCCCCAGGAGGACAGGATTTCGAACAGCCGGTCCCGTTCGGCGGTGGTCAGCAGCCTGCTCGGCGGCCGCACGTCGGGGCGGCACAGGCCGAGCTGGGAGAGCGCGTCCTTGACCACGCTGACGTTGTTGGCGTTGCCGTCCGCGGCGCGCATCTGCTCGAACGGGCGGATGCGGTCCCAGATCTCCATCGCGCCAGCGAAATCGTGGTTGCGCAGGCGGCGGAACAGGTCCAGCGAGATCTGCGGGGCGACGTTCACCAAGCCGGAGGTGAAGCCCGTCGCGCCGACTGCGAAGTACCCGGGGGCGGACAGCTCGGCGAGACCGGCGATCCACACGAAGCGCTCGTACCCCGCGTCGCGCGCGACGGTGCGGAAGCGCACCGGGTCCGGCACCGCGTACTTCACGCCGATCACGTTCGGCGCGGCGTCGGCGAGCTGCGCGAGGTCCGAACCCTCGATGGCGGGGTTGCGGACGTACAGGACAACCCCAAGGTCGGGCACTTCGTTCGCGATGGCGCGGTGGTAGTCGATCCAGCCCGCGCGCGATACGTACGGGTGCACGGGCTGATGGATCATCACCATGTCCGCGCCGGAAGCGCTCGCGTGCTTCGCCGCCTTCACGGCTGTACGCACGTCATGGCCGACGCCCGCGAGGACGCTCGCCTCCCGCGCGGCCTTCGCGGTCACTTCGAGACACTGTCGCGTTTCTTGCTCGTCGAGCGCGTAGAACTCGCCGGTGTTGCCGTTCGGCGTGACGACCTCGACGCCGCTCATCACGAGCCGTTCGACTAGCCGCTCGTACGTCTCGGCGTCCACTTCTCCGGCCGCGGTGAACGGGGTCACCGGGATCGCCACCACGCCGGCGAGCCGCTGTCGCTGTTTCTCGAACGCCACGAGCAGATCCGATCTGATATATGATGTCTCGTCGGACGGAGCGTAACACGAGGCTAGGCAGGACAAACGTCCTGATCTTTGGGATAAGCGTCCTAGATTGAGGCCGAAGTGAGTCGGCACGCCCTGGTGAGAGGCGTGCCGACCCGAAATTCAGCGCAGAGCGTCCAACGCGAACGCCGCGTACATGGCCACCCCGGCGGCCATCGCCGGTTCGTGGAACCTCACCCGGTTCGAGTGGTTGTCCTCGGTGGTCGCCGGGTCGGCTCCCGGCTCCCGGGCGCCGATGAACGCGAACGCGCCAGGAACGCGTTGCAGCACATACGAGAAGTCCTCCGCGCCCATGATCGGCGTGGCCAGCTCCTCGACGTTGTCCGCACCCAGCACCTCAGCACCCAGCGACAACACCTCGGCGGCCACCGACGAATCGTTGACCGTCGTCGGGTAGCCCGGGTCCACTCCGGCCGATACGCGACAGCCATGGGCGGCTCCGACCGCCTCGCACACCTTCGGCAGTTCCTCGCGGACGAAGGAGCGCGTCGACTCCGACAGGGTGCGAATGGTCCCCTCGAGCACCGCCCGCTCGGGGATGATGTTCGTCGTCGTTCCGGCTTCGATGCGGGTCACCGAGACCACCGCCGGGTCGAAGACGCTGATGCGGCGCGTGACCATCGTCTGCAGCGCGCCGACCATCGCGGCCGCGGCCGGGACCGGGTCGATGGCGTCCTGCGGGGCCGAGCCGTGCCCGCCGCGGCCGGTGACCTCGACGCTGAAGGTGTCGGCCGACGCCATCATCGGCCCGCCACGTACCTGCAGGACGCCGCTCGGGCTGTTGGCGATCGTGTGCAGGCCGAAGGCTCGCGTGACGCGCGTTCCGGCCGCGTCCAGCACTCCCTCGTGAATCATGTGCCGAGCGCCGTGGAGACCCTCCTCGCCCGGCTGGAACATGAACACCACCGAGCCCGCCAGGTCGTCGACGCGCGCCGACAGCAGCCGCGCGGCGGAGGCGAGCATCGCGACGTGCGTGTCGTGTCCGCAGGCGTGCATCGAACCGTCGATCTCGGACGAGAATTCCAAGCCGGTGTCCTCGGTGAGCGGCAACGCGTCCATGTCCGCCCGCAGCAGCACGGCCGGTCCGGGACGGGCTCCGCGCAGTACGCCGGTGAGCGACGTCGTGGAGCGGCCGTCGGTGAGTTCGATCGGCAGATCGGCCAGCGCGGCGCGGATCGCCGCCTGGGTGCGCGGCAGCTGCAAGCCCTGTTCAGGGTGCCGGTGCACAGCGCGGCGAAGCTCGACAGTGCGGTCTTGCAGCTGCCGTGCGGCCTCGAGCAGCCCGGCGTGCCGATTGCCGGGCAGGGTGGGGAGGTCGGTGGGTCCGGTCATGGCTCGATAGTGGCACCTCGCACGCTTCGGGCGCACCGTGCGTGCGCTCGCCAGCTAGGCGGAATACGGTGTGCGCATGGCGGTGCAAGAGCCGGTCACGGGCTTCGCGATAGCTGTGGTCCGTGAAGACGGTCGGTGGCGGTGCAGTGCGCTCGATTCCTCGGCGCTCACAGAACTGGATGCGGCGATCACCGAGCTGGGCAAGCTCCGGTCGACCGGAGCGGCGTTCGGCCTGCTGGCCGTCGACGACGAGTTCTTCGTGATCGTCCGGCCGAGCCCGAGGGGACCGTCGCTGCTGCTGTCGGACGCCGCGGCGGCGCTCGACTACGACATCGCGGCCGACGTCCTCGACGTGCTGCGCGTCGACCCTCCCGACGAGGACGACGACGCGGTCTGGCCCGAGGGCGATCTCGAAATACTGGCCGACCTCGGCCTGCCCGGCGGCGAGCTGGAGGTGATCGTCGGCGAGGTCGACCTCTACCCGGACGAACAGCTCCAGATGATCGCCCAGCGGTGCGGCTTCGAGGCCGAGTTCTCGAAACTGCTGGACCAGCTCTGAGACGGCCGGACGACACCGAGGCCGTGCGGGCCGCGCTGGACGCGGCCCGCGCCCCTGGTGCCGACGTGCCCATCGGCGCGGTCGTCTTCGACCCCGACGGGCGACCGCTGGCCGCGGCCCGCAACGCACGCGTCGAGCTGGCCGACCCCACCGCACACGCTGAAGTCCTCGCACTGCGAGCGGCGGCACGCGAGTTCGGCGACGGCTGGCGGCTCGAAGGCTGCACGCTCGCGGTCACGCTGGAGCCATGCACTATGTGCGCGGGCGCGCTCGTGCTCGCCCGCGTCGCCCGGCTGGTGTTCGGGGCCTGGGAGCCCAAGACGGGCGCGGTGTCGTCGCTGTGGGACGTCGTACGCGACCGCCGCCTCAACCACCGGCCGGAAGTCCACGGCGGCGTGCTCGAAAGAGACTGCGCCGCGCTGCTCGAGGCGTACTTCGCCGACCGTCGGCCCGGGGGCGAGTAACCCCCGCCGCAAGCCGCGGAGGGGGTCCGGTATTGTTCTCGGCGGTGGCGTGTCCGAGCGGCCGAAGGAGCACGACTCGAAATCGTGTGACGGTTAATCCCGTCCGTGGGTTCAAATCCCACCGCCACCGCCATAGGGGCAACGTTCAAACCCCCGGTTGAAATCACTCGGCCGGGGGTTTGGTCGTCTGTCGGGTCGTTTGACCGGCCCAGGGCACCCGCCGACAAGAACACGGTGACATCGTTCGATTCGTCCTCGCGATCATCCGTCTCGGCGGAACCCGCCTTGGATGTCTCAAGGCTGACCGCAAGCGAGAGCACGCGCAGGCTGGCGAACGGCTCGCTGACCTCGGCTCGCGCGACGGAGGCGTTCTCGTCGACGTAGAGCTTCTCGAAGAAGCCCTGATTCAGCTGCCGACGGAGCGCGGGCTTCGCTGCGGCGTAAAGCTTTGTGCAGTGGCTGGCGACGTAGAGAGCGCGGTCGAGTTGATCGTTCAGGTCTTCGAGGCTGGTCTCGTTCTCGGCCAGCTGTGCGTGGGCGTTGCCGAGCTCGATCGTCAGGCGCTGCATCTCCCGCTTGAGCAGAATCTTCGGGGATGGCATCGCGGTACAGCGCCGACAGGAGTTTTGACGCTGCTCTTCGGCGTCCTGGATGCGGCGACGAGCGCGCCGTTTCTCGATGTCGGCCACCGCCTGGAGCCGGACGAACTCAGCGCTCACACCGGCTCGAATCCATTCCGTCTGCTCTGCTTTGAGCTGGAAGCGCCGGTAGACGTCCTCGACACCCACTTCGACAGCAGCGACCGGTACAGCCTTGCGCTTGCAGTCGTTACGCTTGCGGTACCACCCGAGGCACATGAAGTAGTCGTAGGTGCCGCTGCGGCCGTGGTTGCGGCTGAAGAGCAGCCGGGAGCTGTAGCTGCTGCTGTAGATCGAGCTCTTGAGGTAGTGGGGCATGCACCGTGGACTTCTCCCCGGCGAAGTTATGAGCCTTGAGCATGTCCTTGACGCGGAGCCACGTCTGCAGGTCGGTCAGCGGCTCGTGCGTTCCTTCGTAGTAAGCGCCCTGGAACGGCACGATGCCGGTGTAGTACGGGTGGTCAGGATCGTGTAGAGCCCGTTATTGCTCAGCAGCCGTCCGTTGCTGTTCGTCATGCCCTTCGCGTCCAGGGCATCGAGCAACCTGATGACTGACCACTCGCCACCGGCGTACTCCTCGAACGCCCAGCTCACGAGCGGTCCGCGGACCGGGTCGACTTCGACCCAGCGTATATCAGCAACGCCCTCGAACCGGCGCTTGTTGAGGTAGCCGACCGGCGCCCGGTATGGCGTTCCGCCAGCTCGAGTTTTCTCGCTGAAGCCCTTGATGACCTCCTGGGCCAGGTTGTCTGAATAGAGCTGGGCCAGGCCAGCCTGGATGGTGTAGTTGAACCGCCCCTGCGGGGAGTCGTCGATGAGATCGACTACCGAAATGAGCCGGCCAACACCGACAACGTGCTTGCCGAACTCACGTAGTCGTTGCACGAGTGGGGAGTAGTCGCTGCCGCCGGCGACGAGCAGGTAGGTCCCGATGTCCGGATGGGTAATCAGAGTTTCCATGGCGTCGACGGCGAGTCGGATGTCGGCAGCGTTCTTCTGCTGGATGCCGAAGCGGTGCAGTTGGATGAGGTCGACGCCGTTCATAGCCAGGTCTTGCTGGTACTTCCCGAATTGTGGTTTCGCCCAGTCAGCGTAGGCGCGGCGGATGGAGGCGTTGCCGTAGTCCCGGCAGACCAGCTCAAGGGCAGCGTAGGGGACAGGGTTGTCCTGGTCGGGCAGGCTGTTCGCAGCACCGATCGCCAGGTTTTCGAAGTCGATGAAGACGGCTGCCTGGTCGGTGTTGCCAGGTATGGTCACTGTGGTCATGCGGGAGCTCCTTCGTCGACGGTTTCTGTGCCGGTATTGCCCGTGGCTCGCATCCACAAGATCACGTCGAGGCAGCGCAGCAGACTGATGTCCTTGATGCCGCCGGCCTGGTCGCGCAGCTTGGCGACGGCGTCGGCTCGTCGTGAGTCGGCCTGGAACCAGGTCCACAGGCAGGCCCAGACGCTCCCAGGAGCCTCGAGTACGGCTTTGACCTGGCTGTCGTAGACCGGCAGCAGATGGGGGCGCTTCCGAGTCAGCAGCTTGTTGGCCGTGACCCACCGGGTCCTTGCCGCCGCAGCGCTTGAACAGCCACCACAACCTGCTGGCCGGCGAACCGGGTGCGTACGTCGTCCATGGTGCCTCGTGCATCGCGAGGTTGGCCGGAATCTGCTCGAGCAATTCGGTGATCTCGGCCGTGTAGGTGATCGTCGTGTCGATGGCGACGTTCGCTAGGCCCGTGATGCTCAGGAAGTTGAGCGCCAGTACGTCGGCTTCGGTGACCGTGTCGGCGATGCCCGGCCGGTCGCCGCCGCCGGCGAACCGTTCGAACCAGCGGCCCGTGTAGCGAGGCCGGGCGGTGCCCTCATTGAAGTACCGCGTGAGCGCGTCGACCGCGGCTGTCCGGCCGTTGCCAAGGAAATGGAGGTCCAGCAGCTCGTGCTGGGACGCGTAGTCGCTGGAAAGGGGTAGTCCGCTGGCATTGACCCGCACGGCACCCCTTCCCGCAGCCTCAGTGCCTGGACCTGAGGTCGCTTCGGAAGTCGACCGTGTTACGCGTTTCGCCCGCCGCAACGATCGCCGGAGACGCAATTTGAGGGAGCCCTACATCGGCTGGAAGGTGGCGATATCGCCACACCGCGAAGCCGGAGCCAACCGTAGCGAGCGTGAGGACGGCTCCCAGCATCCAGGCCCAGACGGCCGTCATCGAGATGGCCAAGTAGACCTGCATGCCAGCGACGACGGCATACGTGACGGCGAGCGCCCCGCCATGTGACCTGACGTTGCATCATGCACCTCCCCAGTTGCGGCGATACAGGTAAGTCGCTCCGAACGGCAGGTCGGTTACGCGAGCTTTCTGTCTCAGATTCGCGGTTAGCTGTCTTTGGTCTTCCCCTTGCGTGGTACATGCTGCGGGCTGCTTTCTCGACGAGCTCTGGCTCCACAGCGGATCTAGGATGACTTGTTACTACTCTGCGTAACGAAGGCCTCGCTAGGATGTTGTTTCTGCAAGTCGGAGGGGGTGAGATGAGCGGCGCGGCGTGTCGCGCAAAGGAAGGGGAGGCCGTGGGATACACTCATACTTGTTCTCTGTCGGGATTTCGCGCGTAAAGGGTGAGTCATGGGTGAAAATGAGAAGATAAGCCCACCCCTGCGTGAGAGAGTCGCAGAGGTCCATGAAGGCGACGCTTACGATCTTATGGGAAAGCTTCCGCCGGAGTCAGTTGATCTGATGATTACCTCTCCACCCTATTGGGGACTCCGCACGTATGGGTTAGAGCATAACGAGGAGATTCTCCAGGAGTGGGTCGCGGAAGGGGAGAGCAAAGAGACTCCGCCGCCGTATGACTGGTACCGTTTGCACGGTGGCTGTCTTGGCATGGAGCCGCTTCCCGAATGGTACGTCAGTAATTTAACCGAGATATTTCAGCGAGGTGCGCCTGCGCTAAAGCCTGGCGGTAGCGTCTGGGTCAATATCGGTGACACCTATTTCGCCAGGTGGTCAAGTATTCGCTTCAATGGTCGGCAGGGTTTGGGCGGCAACCCGCGGGGTCGGCGAAAGACACCGATGGGGGGCTTCCGGCAAGAGAAGCAGTTGTTGCTTATTCCGGCACGATTTGCTATTTCTATGCAGGAGCATCGTTGGATTCTTCGCAACGACGTCATTTGGGAGAAGCGCAATGTGCCTCCGCGTCCGGAAAAGGATCGACTTCGGCTAGCACACGAGCACTTCTTCCACTTCGTAAAAAGGCCGAAAGAGGGGCGAGCAAAGTACTATTACAATATTGACGCCGTGGAGCCAGGTGCCCGCGATGTTGTTCGAGTTAATGTAAAATCCGGGTCAGACGGCCATTCGGCTACGTTTCCGATCGACCTTATCGAGCCGCGGATCTTGAGCTCATGTCCGCCTGGAGGGCTGGTGCTAGATCCTTTCTGTGGCACTGGCCGCTCACTCGCTGTTGCCGTAAACACTGGAAGGCGAGCAGTTGGCTTCGAGATAACAGCTAATTTCTCAAAGTCTGCTCGTGCAAATGTCAGAGACCCTCGACGAGCTTTTGCTTCGCAGGATGACGACATCCTAGATGATACGGTCTCGTCATACTTATTTTGATCTATATCTCGGGAAAGAGTTGGACCTGTTCTGGGTCAACTCTAACCTTTTTCTTGACGCGCTGAATGAAATCGTCTCGAAGTACGGTACTAGTGTTGCTGGTAAACATAGCCTCAATGTACGACTCATAGGAAGTGCGTACGACGGTCGACAAGTCGAGGCGATGTTGGCCTTCTGGTGTTATTGTGCCGTCGTAGTCGAAGCCGGCGAACGTGATATCCCACGGGTCGCCTGTTGTAGGTTCGAATTTCACTCGATTTCGCAGCTGGTTCAAAATAGTGCCCTGCATGACGACATACAATGGAACATTGACCTGCCGAAGGTATGCACCCTTTTCGGCTACTTGTGTCGCGAGTCGCTTATACACATTTCCTGTGTTGACGCCATAGTCGACAGTGTCTCGTCGATTCTTGCTCTGGGCTTCAGCTGTGAAATATTGGCGCCAATTATCGGTGTCGTTATTTTCCCAGGCGTCCCACGCTGGCCCAACGCCGCCTCCGCGCAAATCAATCGCCTGAGTCTCGATGGCGATGAGATCTACACCATTTTCGGCATCGGCGTCTTCGCTGAACGCGACGTAGTCAATGTTGAGTTTCGGTTGTGCTGTCACTGTCACTTCTGGGACAAGTATAGCTTCTCGCGTCCCAAAATGATCCTGAACCGCCCAGTTCACAGGTTCCCCGTCGAGGCGGTGGTCACAGACGGCGTAGGTACGCTGATTGCCTTCGTCCCAGCTAGCCGCGTAGGTAACAGAGCAGTACCCGTACCCGTACTGGCGCTTCTTTTCGCACGCAGTGCCCGAAAAGGGGCAGGCCTCGGCTGCCCATGCGAGCTGCGCGGCTCGAGTATTGCTGTCATAGGGGAAGCCGTAGGCTTCGACGATGGGAAAAACAGTGCCGCGCTGTCCTCGACCTCTACCGTTCGTCACGCGTCCGAGTATAGCAAGTTGTGGCAACGCTGTAGTCTAGTTTATAGGCTGGATCTACGTTGGTCGGTGAGGTTGGGCGTCGGTCGGCCTCGTGGATGCCGGATTCTCATGTCGTTCCGCTCGCCGCTGTTCTTCGAGTATTGCCTTAACCGGTTCGAAGATCGATTCGATATGTGCTCATCGGCGATCGAAACCGCGATCAATGTCGGTATTTACCCAGTATCGTCGTAGTGTTATGTAGTTCCAAAACGGCAGCGAGGAGGATCGATTTCTAGCTGCCGTAGAACGGACCGAAACGCTCGCAGAACGAGCGATATGTCGTCGTCTGACGAGTATATAAAGTGCCCGATCTGGCGTATGCTAAAAAGTTGCTCTGCGGAAGATGCAGTAGATCAAAGGCGTCGTCGAGTGCATCTCTGTTCTCAACTGGACCACGCCGCAGGCTCTCGACTAGCGCTGCGTTAAGAGCTCTGCGTTGCTCTCCCCAATAATTATCCGGCATCCCTGATCATCTTGAAGAAGTCGCGCTCGCTCTCAGGTTACATCTTAATATGCTACACTGACGTGGTCCATACCCAATCGGTCGATAGTTATCGGTTCAGCCGTATCGCCTTCGTGAATGACGTTGATAACACTGCATGAGTTCATCGGCTAGACTGGCTGACGACGGACGTTGACTACGAGTTGTTCTCAGCGTAGGTTCCTTACCGTGGGCGATGGCATTATTTCAAGATTGGTTCATTCGAAATTATCTTGAGCCCGATGATCGTGAGCAGGTGGTTGCAGCAGTCATTAAGCTTGCGTTGCCAATTTAGTGGCTCGTACATTCCAGGAGGCCCGTCTGCCGCCATCAGTGCTTGATCTTGCTCGTAGTGTTGACTGGCAATGAGGTGTTGCTGGCGAGCTTCAAGAAACTGTTCGTCTGTGACTCGGCCAGCGGCGGTTGCTTCGATCGTGGAGAGCCTGGCGTTGATCAGTGTGACAACCGAGTCAGTACGAAGCGGTGCCGTTGGGTGGCCCGCCTCCCTCCGTCGGGGGCCGGTCGGCTCGAAGACGGCCCGCACCGCGAGATCGAGCCCCTCTAGGTCGCCGCCGCCTGTGTAGGCGATGTCAGCGAGCGTGGCAAGCAGGTTGTCTCGGGCTGTCCGCGTTGCCCCCGGGTGGTCGAGCTGAATCAAGACGGCTCGGGCGCTTGCCCTTGCTCGTTGCATGCTCATCCTGGGATCGCCAAGCCAGGTGGTGAATGCCCGGCGAGCCTGGCATAGCGGCACGTACTCTTCGCCCCAGTGCATCCAGACGAAGACTGGAAGGCGCGCCAGGCTGGCGATCGTCTTCGCTTCGGCTCGCTTGCCTAGAAGTGTTAAGAACAGGTCGCGCTGGTTAGCGGCGTACAGAGCTGGCCTTGAACCGTGGCCCTTGCCGGCGGGGCGCCGCTTCGGACTGTCCAGTAGACCGCGCTCCGTCCAGTCTCGGACCAGGCGTTTTGCTGCTGGGTGGCCCGCTGCCCAGGCTGCTTCGACCAGGCCAGTGATCGTTACACCTTCTGTGGTGTCGGCCATCTCTGGAGATTACACCAGTTCGGCCCGCCTGAGCTCCTGGACAGCCCTGGGAGCTAGGCAGACGATGATACATAGCACGTCGAAAGTGCCTGGTTGATTTGATGAGGGGGGTCCGAGATGCATTTCTCAGGTGGCGAGTGGCGCAAGTGGTTCACTTTGGCTATAGCGCTCGGCTCGCTCGGTCTGTTGCCACAAGGCTGGCAGAAGGGTGTTGCGGTGGCTGGTGCTGTCGTCCTGTTGATCGAGGCGGTCTCGGGGTAGGCCTGCGCGACGATCGGATGCGACGGCGTGTGAACCGTGTCACTCACCGGGTAGTGAGATTAGATTCAGTAGTCGCTGAATTTCTGGCCTTGGGTTTGAAAGACATCCCCGCAGGCCCGCTCGCAGGTGGGCGGGCCATGTCGACGGAAAGCGTCGACGCAGCCCGCTCGCTTTGTTTCTAGGGGTGCAACCCCCAGACCCCGCCCGGAGGGGCTTCGCCCCCCGGACCCCCCGAGGGGGTGGGTTGCGTTGGGCCGTGATGGCGGCGGGTTGCGAAGTAGCGTGGGTTTATGAATGGAGAGTTGCCGCCGGTTGGCAAGACCGCGGTGGGGGTTGCTGGGCTTCGCGCGTTGGAGAGCGGGCGGCCGGATCGGCTGTTCGAGGATCCGTATGCGGGCGCGTTCTTCCATGCTGGGCGGGCGATCTTCGAGGGGCAGGAGCGGGACCGCCGGCTCGGGATGGTGTTCGCGCAGCAGGTCGCCGTTCGTACCCGGTTCTTCGATGACTTCGTTGCTGGTGGGACGCAGACGGTGCTTCTGGCGGCGGGGCTTGATGCTCGCGCCTACCGGCTCGACTGGCCGGACGGGGCGCGAGTGTTCGAGGTCGACCTGCCGGATGTGCTCGCGTTCAAGGAATCCGTGCTGTCCGAGCAAGGGGCGCGGCCTCGGTGTGAGCGCACGGCGGTCCCGGTGGATTTGCGTGAGGACTGGGCTGCTGCGGTGAAAAAGGCGGGCTTCGAACCGGGACGGCCGACTGTCTGGCTTGCCGAGGGACTGCTCGTCTACCTCAGCCGGGACGAGGCGGAGCGGCTGCTCACGGACGTCACCGGGTTGTCCGCGCCGGGCAGCCGGATTTCGTTCGAGCATCGGCCCGACGGCGAGCAGGACGGGTTGCTGGAGCTGGCGCGCAAGTCGGGTGCCGAAGTCACCGCCCTTTGGCGCGGCGGGCTCGGCGGGGACGCCCCGGAGTGGCTCGCGGCGCACGGCTGGCGGCCGGAAACCGTTACGGTCGCGGAACTTTCCGTCCGGTACGGCCGCGAGCCGCTGGACAACACGCGCGGCGGATTCGTCACCGCGACGCGTTAGTTCTCGTCCTGCAGCACCGGGGTTCCGAAAGCGTCGAGGAAAGTCGTTGCCTCTCCTATGGTCGCGACGCCGTGCGCGACCGCGTCCGCGATGGTCCGGCACGCCTCCCGCACCGCTGGCTCCGCGGACCGGTCGCCCGCCAGCAGCGCGACGGCCGCCGGGGACACTCCTTCGGCGATCTGCATGACCCGAGCCGCGGTCTGATCTGCCAGCCGGTCAAGCAAATCCGCGAGATCCAAGCCGACCGACGCGGTGCGCGCGGCGGCTTCGGCGGCCTGCCGGTAGTGCGCGTCCAGTTCGTCGGCGCTGCCCCGGAACCGCGCGGCCGGTTCGCCGCCCCATTTGCGTTCCGCGCTGTGCGCCCCGCGTTCGAACTCCAGCCGCGCCATCACCAACACGTCACGGCCGCTGGAGAGCGTGCGTGCCGATTCGCGGATCGTCTGCGGGGAACAGTCGATCTGACGCAGTGCGGTGACCGGGTCCGGGGCGCCGATCGCGGCGGCCGCGGCACTCAGCGAAGCCAGCCCGGCGGCCGCGTTTTCCAGCGCCGGGTGGAGGAACGGCATCAACTCAGCAGCGCCGTCGCGATCGTCGGGCGCTGGTGGTGGCCGCGGGCGGCCATCCGCAACTGACCGGCGAGATCGGACGTCGCGTCGCCGAGCATGCGCGCGTCGACGTCCCGCGCGGCGAGCGCGGCCTCCCACCGGGCGGCGATTTCCCGTGCTGGCGCGGAAATACCCCACGGCGTCGACTCGAGACGGGCTTCGGAGAACCGGCCAGCCGCACGGTCCGCGTCGGCAGCCGCTCGATCGAGCGCGTCCGCGGCGGCGTTGAGCCGCTCGCTCGTCGAACCTGCCATCGGGACCTCCGCTTCCGGGAGGGCGCGAACCGCGGCCCGCCACCCTCTGGGGGAGATCTAACCCCATCGAGGTCGCCCGGGTCACTCGGCCGGGCGTGCGACGATTCCACATCGTGGGGATCCTTGACTGGCCGCTCCATACCCCGCCAGAATTGGACTCATGCCAGAGAACCGGGAAGTGCCGCTAGCCGGCCGTGCCCCGGCGCGGTCGGACGGCGAGGGCGTCGCCGCCCTCCTGAGGCGTCGCGGTCGTCTCGGCTCTCCTCCCGCATAGGCGATTTTCCGCTGTCGCAGCCGAATTCACCTATTCTTCCGGGAGCACCGCTATGTCTGTAGACCTGCCTGCCCGCCTGCGCTCGTCCGTCACGCCGGACGACGGGATCCTCGAAGGCCCGCGCGTGCTGCGCAGCCTTCCGGACGGCGTTGAAGAACGCCCCTACGAACTTTTCACCCTTCGCCCGCTCGGACGGGTGATCGGGGCGGAAATCTCCCGAGTGGACCTCGGCGCGCCGGTGTCGCCGCGACTGCGCGCCGAGCTGAACCGCGCGCTGCTGGAGTGGAAGGTGCTGTTCTTCCGGGACCAGCACATCACCTCGCAGCAGCAGCGCGCGTTCGCCGCGAACTGGGGCGAGCTGGAAACCAACCCGTTCATCCCGCAGGGCGATTCCGATCAGGTCGTGCGATTCACCCGCACCGCCGGGATGCCCGGATACGAAAACATCTGGCACACCGACGTCACCTGGCGGCCGAATCCGGCGCTCGGCTCGGTGCTGCGGCTGGTCGAGGTCCCGCCGATCGGCGGCGACACGATGTGGGCGGACATGGCCGCCGCCTACGACAACCTGCCCGCCGAGGTCCGCGAGCGGATCGACGGCCTCACCGCGGTGCACGACTTCGTCCCCGGTTTCGACCGGTTCACCGACCCGGACCTGCTGGCCCAGTGGCAGGACGCGTATCCGCCGGTCGAACACCCGGTGGTGCGGACCCATCCGGAGACCGGACGGCGGACGTTGTTCGTGAACCAGGCGTTCACCACGCACCTCGTCGGCCTCGACCGCGCCGAAAGCGACCGGCTGCTGCGGTATTTGTTCCTGCAGGCGCACACGCCGGAATTCCAGGTGCGCTTCCGCTGGGAGCCGGATTCGGTGGCGTTCTGGGACAACCGGGCGACCCAGCACTACGCGGTGAACGACTACCACCCGCACGTCCGGATCGCCGAGCGCGTCGCGATCGTCGGGGACCGGCCGTACTGACCTCGTGAGTGTTTATGCCGGTTAGAACCGGCATCGCCACTCACGACACCCCGGTGAGGACGGTGTCGACAAGTCGTTCGAGATAGGCGTCGTCGGCGGATTTCGCTCGGATGAGGGCGTGAAACCAAAGGTTCCCGCCGAGCAGATCCATGACCAGCTCTGAATCCGCGGTGTCGGCGAGTTCGCCTCGGTCGTGGGCACGGTCGAAGACGGCCTGTTCACGGCTGAGGCGATCGGCGAAAAACCGTCCGGCGGCTTCGGCGGTGGCGGGGCGGTCCGGCAGCGCGGAGACGACGGCTGTGATGACGCGCCGGGTCGAAGGATCGGACAGCAGGCGGTAGATCTGCTTCGCCAGTTCGAGGAGATCGCCGCGCAGGGAACCGGTGTCGGGGATCGCGAAGGACAGCTCCGGGGCTTGCACGAGGGCGTCGGCGAGGACCTCGTCCTTGGTCGCCCACGTGCGGTAGATGGTCGTTTTGTGCACCCCTGCCTGCGCCGCGACCGCTTCGATCGTCAGTGCGTCGTAACCGCGTTCGGCCAGCAGCGCGAGGGTCGCGGAGAAGATGGCGTCCGCCTTGCGCGGGCGGGAGGCGGTGCGGTCCATGGCCCGATCCTAGCCAGGTTTGCAGCGGTGCGTTGCATTTGCTGTCGATGTCGTGGTACACCTGCGGAATGCAACGGTCCGTTGCATTTGGGGTGAAGGTGGGGACATGAGCGACGTACTGCCGGTGGTTTTCGTCCACGGCATCCGGTTGTCCGGGGCGTGCTGGCAGCAGCAGAAACGCCTGGCGCGCGGCCGGGTCGCCGCGCCGGACCTGCCTGGACACGGGACGCGGCGCGGGGAAAGGTTCACTCTCGACAGTGCGGTCGACGCGGTCACCGAGGCCATCGACGAGGTCGGCGGCCGTGCGGTTCTGGTCGGGCATTCGCTCGGCGGCTACGTCTCGATCGCGACAGCTGCCCGCTATCCGGATCGGGTCGCTTCCCTGGTGGCGGCCGGATGTTCGCTCGTGCCCGGCGCGGTGCTGCGCGGCGGATTCCGGTTCGCGCGTCGCGGGCTGGCGACTGCTGCTGACGACGGTGCTTCCTTCAGTGCGTGGCTGCTCCGCCGGGTTCTTCCGGCGGAGGTCGCCGAGCCGGTCGTCGCTGCGGGAATCGCTTCCGAGGTCATCCCCGCAGTAATGGAAGCGGCTGCCGGGATGGATCCGCTCTCTGAGCTTACCCGGTACCCCGGGAGGGTAATACTGCTCAACGGCCGCCGCGATCACTTCCGCCTTGGCGAGCGTCGGTTTTTGGCTGCCTGCCAGGACGGAGAGCTGCGGGTCGTGCCGGGGGCTGGCCACTATCTGCCGCTCACCCGCGGAGAGATCTGCGCGCGGGTGGTGGCGGGCCTCGTGAGTGGCAATGCCGGTTAGAACCGGCATCGCCACTCACGACACGCTAGTGCTCACGAGTGGCGAGGCAGGCCGCCTTCCTCCCCTTTCCGCGCTCCCCCGCGCGGTTAAAGGCGGCGCCTCGCCACTCGCGAGGCTTCCCCGGGGCAAATCCGTGGAGCCGCGGTCGCGGGCGAAGCGGAAATTCCCGCGCCCGCGGCTGTTTTCCCGGGTGGTGGCACCCGCGCACTCGACGACGGTCAACCCCCACGTGACCGTGTCGCCTCCCCCGCGGGGTGCTACCCGTGAGCGCCGGTGCAGCCCGAAAGTGTTCTGGGCCACAGTTTCCGTGCTCATCGGTAAGGTACTCCCGCCCAGTACCTGTCGACCCCGGGCTTGAGCTGCATTTAAGGCAGATGCGCCGTCCGGGTGAAGGCCGGATCGGCGGGTCAGCCGCGAAGTCCTTCGACGGTCGCGAAGCCATCACTGACCGTCACGTTGGTGCCGCGGCGCGCGGACAGCTCGACGAACCGCCGCAGCGCTTCGTCGGCTTCGGCTCCCGTCAACGGTACGCATTCGTTGTCTTCGTCGCGGCGGATCGGCACCAATTCGACCCGCATCTGCTCGCCGACGACGCAGCCGGCGAGCAGGCCGTCGCGGTGCCGGTCGCGCATGGCCGGCCAGTCGAAGACGAGGTTGCCCAGGCTGTAGAGGATCGGGCGGCCGCGATACACCTCGACTGGCTGCACGGTGTGCGATCCGTGGCCGACGACCAGGTCGGCACCGGCGTCGATGATGGCGTGCGCGTAGGTCACCTGGTACTCGGCCAGTTCCTCGCCGGGAACGCCCCAGTGCATCGACACCACGACGTGGTCGGCCTCGGCGCGGGCGCGGCGGATGTCGGCGAGCAGCAGCTCCAGATCGCGGCGCACCGGCGTGGTGTGCACGATCGGCGGGCGGCCGGGGACGTCCAGGACGCGCGGATCAGGTTGGTACGACGTGTAAGCGCCCGCCGTGGCGACGCCAGGCGAATCGTCCGTCGCTTCCTGGCCCACCGGCCAGCACAGCGAGGTGTAGGCGAGGAAGGCGATCCGGCCGCCGGGTCGTTCGAGGATCGCCGGGGCGTGCGCTTCGGCGAGGTTCGCGCCCGCGCCGCAATGCGCGATTCCGGCGCGGTCCAGCACGGACAGGCCCGCCATCGCCGCAGCGGGCGGGTAGGTGACGTCGTTGGCCACCGACACCACGTCGATCTCGGCGGCGGTCAGCGTGGCGACCATCTCCGGCGGGGAGTGCCGCCAGTTCGGCTTGTGCGGGATGTCCATGCCGGTCGAGCCGGACAGCGGTCCTTCGAGATTCACGAACCGCACGTCGGCGCCGTTGAGCAGCGAGGCCAGCGGGTGGAACGCCGTTTCCGGGTTCGCGCGGCCCTGCAGGTTGACGTCTCCGCCGAGTACGAGCGTGATCATTGCGTCAACCCGTCCAAAGGAGGAAATCCCTCCAGCTCGTTACGAATCGTTGCCCTTTCGTCTTCCTCCGCTTCGCTTGTTCGGGGGACGATGCCTCGACCGTTGACATGCAGAGGGGACTCAGGGTGACCATATCCCGTCGTCCCGCCGGGGGCCGCAGCGCCGGTGGGGCAAGACTGACCAGAGGCGCGGTTTCCGTCTCCGCCGCTGCTCTCGTGCTTGGCGGACTGGCCGCGCCCGCTTCGGCGGCACCGAGTGCGAACGCCCTGATCGCCGAGGTCTACGGCGGTGGCGGCAATTCCGGCGCCACGCTGACTAACGACTTCATCGAACTGGCCAACCACGGCGGCGCGCCGGTCGCGCTCGACGGTTACAGCGTCCAGTACCTGCCCGCTTCGGCGAGCGCGTCGAGCAAGTGGCAGGTCACGCCGCTTACTGGGTCCGTTGCGCCGAATGGCCGTTACCTCGTCGCGGAAGGGAAGGGCAACGGCGGCACGGTCGCGCTGCCGACGCCCGACGCGACCGGGGCCATCGCGATGTCCGCGACCGCTGGCACCGTCGCGCTGGTGTCCGACAGTGCGCCGCTGACCTGCAAGACCGCCACTGATTGCGCGGCCGACAGCCGGGTGAAGGATCTCGTCGGCTTCGGCGATGCCGTTGTCCGTGAAGGAGATCCGGCCGCCGCGCCGTCCAACACGACCTCGGTCGCACGCGCGGCGACCCTCGCCGACACCGACAACAACAGCACGGACTTCTCCGTCGGCGACCCGACGCCCACCAACACCAAGGGCGAGACCACCGGCACTCAGCCCGGTGAGCCGGGGGTTCCGGCGAAGATCCACGACATCCAGGGCACCACGCGGATTTCGCCGTTCAAGGACAAGCAGGTCGAAGACGTCACCGGCATCGTCACGGCGGTGCGCGGCTTCGGCTCGGCGCGTGGGTTCTGGATCACCGACCCGCATCCGGACAGCGACCCGCGCACCAGCGAGGGCCTGTTCGTGTTCACCGGATCGACCACCCCGGCGGTGGCCGTCGGCGACGCGGTCACCGCGCAGGGCAAAGTCAAGGAGTACTACCCGGACGCGCCCGCGACCTCGAACTACCAGTCGCTGACCGAGCTGACCAGTGCACAGTGGACAGTCGGCTCCTCGGGCAATCCGTTGCCTGCTCCCACCGTGCTGACGGCCGACCAGGTGCCGGACGTGCTGGCCCCGAACGCGGGCGGCAGCATCGAATCGTTGCCGCTTGAGCCGTCGAAGTACTCGCTGGACTTCTGGGAATCGCACGAAAGCGAGATCGTCCAGGTTTCTGACGCGCGCGTCGTCGGCCCGAGCAACAAGTACGGCGAGCTTTACGTGACCACGAAGCCGCAGCAGAACCCGACGCCGCGAGGCGGGACGGTGTACCTCGGCTACGACAAGATCAACACTGGCGTGTTGAAGGTTCAGTCGATCATTCCGTCTTCGCAGCAGGAGACTCCGAAGGTCAACACCGGCGACGTGCTCACTGGTGTCACCTCCGGACCGGTGGAGTACAGCAACTTCGGCGGGTACACGTTGCTCGCGTCGAAGCTGGGTGCCGCCAAGGACAACAAGCTGCAGAAGGAAACCACGCGCAAGCAGCGTCCGGGCGAACTTTCGGTGGCGACGTACAACGTCGAGAACCTCGCACCGTCCGATTCGGACACCAAGTACGCGCAGCTCGCGCACGGCATCGTCGACAACCTCGCGACGCCGGATATCGTTACCCTGGAAGAAATTCAGGACAACACTGGCAAGACCGACGACGGCACGGTCGATGCCGACGAGACGCTGAAGAAATTCACCGACGCGATCGTCGCCGCGGGCGGCCCGCGATATGAGTCGCGGCAGATCAACCCGGTGAACGACGAGGACGGCGGACAGCCCGGCGGAAACATCCGGGTCGGCTTCCTGTTCAACCCGTCGCGGGTGTCCTTTGTGGATCGACCAGGCGGCAGTCCGACTTCTTCGGTGGGCGTGGTTTCCGACCACGGCAAGGCGCACCTGACGCAGTCGCCGGGCCGGGTCGACCCAGGCAACGCCGCGTGGGAGGACAGCCGGAAGCCGCTCGCCGGCGAGTTCGTCTTCCGCGGCCGCACGGTATTCGTGCTCGCCAACCACTTCAACTCGAAGGGCGGCGACCAGCCGACACATGGCCGCTACCAGCCGCCGACGCGCAGTTCCGAGGTGCAGCGGCAGAAGCAGGCGACTGTGTTGCAGGGGTTTGTGGCGCAGCTGCTTAACGCGGACCCGCGGGCGAACGTCGTGGTGGCCGGTGACCTGAACGATTACCAGTTCTCGCCTGCGCTGGCGAAGCTGACCTCGGGTGGGTTGTTGAAGGACCTGATCTCGACGCTGCCGCCGGCTGAGCGGTACAGCTACGTGTACGAGGGGCAGTCGCAGGTGCTTGACCACATCCTGACGTCGGCTGCTCCGCGTGGCGTGGATTACGACGTGGTGCATGTCAATGCGGAGTTCGCTGACCAGGCGAGCGACCACGATCCGCAGGTGGTGCGGTTCCGGCCTTCGGCGGGGAATCCGTTCGCGGACTTCGCGAATGATCTGCTGGACGGGTTTGATCGGGTGTTGCATCGGACGGCGTAGTTAGTTGTCCGTGAGGGGAACCCTGAGGGAATCTGATTCCTTCGGGGTTCCCCTCACGGCTTTTGCCGACGGAGTAGCTCCCGGCTTTGCTCAGCGTTTCGCCCGCCAGCCAAGCCCCAGCACAGCCTGGACCAGCTCCTGATAACTAGGCTTGACCTCCTCCAAATACCGGTCCAAATACTGCGGCCGAGCCGTAGTCACCGGCTGCGGATCGTCCAGCACCTCAACAAAACTCAGCCGCGACACATTGTGCAGCGCCATCTTCCACCACCGGTTCGCGCGCTCGCGAGTTTTCTCCTCGCGATCCTGCGCGGCGGCCACCGCGGCGTGCGCGTCCGCCAGCTGGCGTTCGATTTCGTCCGCTCGCGCCAGTTCCCACGCGCGCAGGCTGTCCGCCGAACCTCGGGCCAGGCCGACGATTTCCTTGTACCGCATAGCGGGGCTGGTGGTTCCCTCGGTCATGGCGTACCTCCCGCGGTCGGCTCGGTTTCGGGGCGCTGGAACGGGATGATGACTTCCGGCGCGCCGTGTGTGGTGCGGTCGAAGAACAACGCGCGGCCTGGGCGCGGCGACCAGTGCACGACCTGGCCCGCGGCGAACGGTGACAGGTCGTTGCCCTGGACGTCCAGTGCGGCCCAGGTGCCGATGTCATCCGTGCCGCCGAAGCCGAGCGTGTCCTTGAGCCGGGCGACGCTTCGCCACCAGCCGATGGTGTGCACGCCGTGCGAGGGGCCGTTTTTGAGCAGGGTGCGCAGATGGTCGAGGCCGCTCTTCAGCTGGCCGACGGCTTTCGCTTCCAGTGACGGCAGCGCGGCGTCCACTCCGTACAGCAGCAGGATGCGTGGTGTGGTGGTGGAAAGCGATTCGGCGATCGAGGCCAACTCGGCTGAAAGGTCTTCGGTGAGCGTCGCGAGATGGCCCTCGGCTTCCAAGCGGCTCTTCAAGTCCAGCACGGCCGGAGAACTGGCCACGATGGGGCAATGCAGCAGGAACTCGACCTGTCCGATTTCCAGTTGCCGGGAAAGCGAACGGGCTGCGGAGTCCATAATGGACAACGCCTCCGCGGTCGCCCCGCCGAGCACCGCGACGTTTCGGCCGGGCACCCGAGGCAGTTCGACACCGCAAGCAGCCTCGGTGACGTCGATCGACTGGCCGAGGATCGCCCGCGGCTGCTGACTCGGCTTGAGTTCCACATACGCCGGGAACTGTTCCAGCACCGGCGAATGCGCACCGTCGAACAGGCGCGGCCGGGTGAACCGGCCGGCATAGAGTTCCCACAGTTTCTGCTGCAGGTTCACGAAAACGTTGCGGGTGCTCGCGTCCGGGACGTGCGCGAGCTGATTGCCGTGTGCGACACCGGAATCGTGGTTGATCACGGCGTGCCACTTGGGTGCGGACACCGCCGCGTTGTTCGTCTCCGCGAGGACCCGGCGGGCTTTCGGCATCGCGATGCGCAGCGTGCACTGTTCGAACACCGCCGGTTTGCCCCAGAAGGCTTCGATGCCCGCGACGTCCTGGCTTGCCAGCACGAGGTGAATACCCTGCGAACGTCCCCGTCGGGCGATGTCTTCGAGCAGTTGCGTGGCCTGCGCGGTCACCTGGTCGCGCCCGGCGAAGAGGTACTGGAACTCGTCGATCACCGCGACGATCCGCGGCCAGTGTCCGCCCGGGTCCTGTTCACGCAGGTCGGCCAGGTTCGTGACCTCGTGCTCCTTCGCCGCGGCGGAGCGGCGGCGCAGTTCGTCGGCGAGGAAACGCAGCAGTGCCAACCCGAATTCGCGGTCGGTGTTGACGTTGACGCCGACCAGTTTCGCGTGCGGCAGCCAGCTGGAGTCCTTGCGGCCGGGCGCGAGACCGGCGAACGAGACGCCTTCCTTGAAGTCCAGCAGGTACAACGCCAGCTCGTCCGGGGTGTAGCGCGCGGCGAGGCTGCCCAGCAACGCGTACAGGAAGTTCGTTTTCCCGGAACCGCTCGGGCCGCCGATGAGCGCGTGCGGGCTCGCGTCGCCGATCACCACTTCGACGGCTTCGCCCTCGTGGAACCCGATCGGTGCGCGCAATTCCCGCGCGGAACTCTCCTGCCCGATCTCGGCGGGCAGCAGATCGGCGAACGACCGCGGGCCGCCCTGGCGAGCGATCAGCGCTTCGGCGATGCGGTTCGCCGCGCGGATCACCTGGCCGGACGGCAGAGGCGGATCCAGATCCACGACCAGGTCGGTGCCGGTCATGCTGCTGACCGCGCGGCGTTCGTCCAGGAGACTGAGGGTTTCGATCGACGCGCTCACCGCGGTGGGCACGTCCACCAGGATCAGGCAGATCCCAGCCGCGAGCGCACCGCTGGCCACGCGTTTGAGGTCGCGCGCGCGTTCCGCGTCGAGGGTTTCGCCGTTGCCGTACAGCACCGCGATCCGGTACGGCTCCAGCCGCTGGTTGGTGGCTTTTCGCAGTTCCCGCAACGAGGTATGGCCCGCTTGCATGCCGGTGGCGTGGATCCGGCGGATGTGCCCGGCGAGTTCGTCGAGCAGATCCTCCAGCCGCGTCGGGTCGTACAGCGACAGCGCGCTCGTGCGGCTGAGCGGGTACAGGTCCGGCAGGATCGCGGTGAGCTGCCCGACGTCCCACAGGTGGATTTTCACCGCGCCGGGCTCGAACGCCGACAGCACGCGCATCAGCAGGCCCTGCACGATCCCGTCCACCACCGGCCGCGTTTTCGGCGCGGACGTGATGGCCAGGTGCGATTCGTCCAGCAGCGGCACGGCGACGTCGAACGTGCGCGAGATGTCGCGGCCTGCCGTGGTGGCCGAACCGACCCGCCACAGCCCGGGCGCGGTGACGCCGGGATTCGTGCCGACCCGGCCGAGCCATTCGCTCGGCGGCCGTCCGGCCGGGCCCGGCGCGTGCGCGGCGACGAGGTCGCGCAACTCGCCGGGACCGGCGCTCCAGTCGGTGTAGAAGGCGGTGCGGGTCCCGCCCAGCGCGGCGAACACCTCGTGCGCCGCCGGATGCCGGGCCCATTCCGTCTGCTGCGCCGGGCTGGCGTGGTCCATGCCGACCCGGACGATTTCCTGTTCCAGCGTCAGCCGCGCCACCTCGGCCTCGGCCATTTCGCGCGCGCCGGTCGCGGCCCCGAGCACGAGCCCGATCTGGTGCCGGACCCGGTCGAGGGCGGTTTGCACACGGTTGCGTTGCTCGGCTGCCTTGCTGGCCATCTCATCCCTACAGGCGTGACTGGTATCCGCCCACTAAATCGTCGGCGGCGGCTAAACGGGTGAGGAGATGCTCGAGCGCCTCGTCGGCCTGCGCCAATTGCCCAGGCAGCCACGGATCTGCCTTGGCCTGTGCGTCGACGAGTGCGCGCCGGGCGTCGCCGAGCAGGGTCCTCGCCCGCTCGGCGTGCGCCCGTCCGTCGCCGACCCCCGCTCGCGCGGCGGTGAGCAACTGGTGGATTTCGGCGAGCCCCGACATCGGCGTTAAAGCCGCGCCGAGTAGGAATCGGCCGACGAGATGCCGGCCTGGATGGTGCTCTGCATGCCGGTGATCCCTTGCAGTGCCTCGGCGAGCAGGCCGTGCGCCTGGTTCACCTCGTGCTGGCTGCTGCCCTGGGTGGCTTGGGACAGCGACAGCTGTGCTTCTTCGAGTGCCTGCGCTGCCTGCTGCAGCGCGGCGATGCTCGCGGACGCTTTCTCGTTCGCGAGCGCGATACCAGCGCGGATCTCTTCCACTCCGGCCATGGGGGCGGGCTCCTCGGTGCGTCATGGGCTGAAACGACCACATACAAACTTAGCGTGATCAGGTGTCTTCGGTAAGTAAGTGAGAACGGGAGAATCGACAAAGCCCCGGACGCGGTCGGCAGTCCGGGGCCTGTCTTGCGTTGGCTTCCGTGGTGCGCACGCGGGGCCTCGAACCCGTGTTTCAGCCTTCTGACCTGCGGGTTCTCGGTGCGCGCGCGACGGCCAACGCCTCGGTCAAAACGGTATTCGTGACACCGGGGAACCTCTCCGGACGGGTACGAACAAGTCTGCGGCGAAGCCTAGCGGGTAGGACCGTTCGGCCGATCCCAGCCCCTGTCGCGGTTGCGGACAGCGACAGTCCGCCCCCCGGTTCAGCGAGCCCCGGCCGGATTCGGGTCGTCGCCGAGGTAGGTGCCGTACCCCTCGACGACGAGCGGGCCGTCGAAGACCAGGACCTCGTTGACCAGCCCGCCCTTCTGGTTGCGGTAGTTGATGACCAGCGCGCCGAGTCCGACGTAGACGCCGAGGACCTCGAAGCGGAGGTCGGGAATGCGGCGCAGGCCTTCGGCCCAGTACGCGCGCAGCGCCTCCTTGCCGCGGATCACGCCGTCGCCGCCGATCACCTGGACCGCGACCGGGGACCGGAAGGTCACGTCGTCGGCGAAGTGGGTCATCAGGGCGTCGAGGTCGTGGGCGTTCCAAGCCTTTGCCCAGTGGTCGGCGAACTCTTGAGCTGCGCTGTGGTCCATGAACGAATTCTGCCAGCGTCCGAGGGGTGGGACGGCCCGCCGTCAGAGCACTCCCCGGCGCGCCAGATCGGCCGCGATCCCGTCCAGGACACCGGAAAGCCCGGACGCGAACAGTTCGTCTAGATCCCACGGGTCGGCCATGGCCCGCATCGCCTTGCCGAGCCGAGGGTACGCGTCAAAGCTCGGGCGGTGCTTCGGTGCGCCGCGGCGTTCCGCCTCCACGTCGCTGACGTAGGTGAGCGCCACGCCTTGCACGTACGAGGCGAACAGGAACATGTACCGGAACGCGTCCGCCGGGTCGAGGTCGAGACCGTCGAAGGCGGCGAAGGCGTGCTCGCTGTCCGCGGAGAGGGCCGGGCTGTCGTGAGTTCGGGTTGTCACCAGGACTTTCGCCAGAATCCACGGGTGCCGGTGGTAGAGGTCCCAGTCGCGGTAGGCGGCGCGCTCCAGTCCTTCGCGCCAGTCGCGCGGCGGGGTTTCCGGCGGCGGGATTTCGGTGAGCGCCGCTTCGACCATCAGCGCCACCAAGTCGTCTTTGGACGCGACATGCCGGTAAAGCGCCATGGTCCCCGCACCGAGTTCGGCCGCCACGCGGCGCATCGACAACGCTTCGAGCCCTTCGGCGTCCGCGACCGCGATCCCCGCCTGCACAACGCGCTCGACGGTCAGCTGGCTGCGGTCCTCTTCGGACTCCGCCTTGCGCGCCCGGTACGCCTTCGCTTGGCAGGCGCGGGAGCAGTATTGCCGCGGCCGGCCCCGCTCCGGAGCGGCGAACGGCTTCCCGCAGGACGCGCAGTTCACGCGAGACACCTCTTTTCGTCACACCTCATCGGGCCGTGCGGAAAGTCTAGCCCGTCGAGAAACGACGCGACAAAGGTGCTGGCTAAAAGGCTTTGAGTATCGGCGGCGAGCATGCGTACTTTGTACGCATGCTCGAAGAAACCACCCCCGCTAAAGCCGGGCTACGGGAATGGGCCGGGTTGGCCGTCCTGCTGCTTCCGTGCGTGCTGGCCTCGATGGACATGTCGGTGATGTTCGTTGCCATGCCGTCGTTGACCGCCGATCTGGAGCCGAGCGGTTCGCAGCTGCTGTGGATCATGGACTCGTACGGCTTCCTGCTGGCCGGCCTGCTCATCACCATGGGCACGCTCGGCGACCGGATCGGCCGCAGGCGGCTGCTGCTCGCAGGCGCAGCGGCGTTCGGCGGCGCGTCCGTCCTAGCCGCCTTCGCCTCCACTCCGGCCATGCTCATCGTCGCCCGGATGCTGCTCGGCATCGCCGGTGCGACGCTCGCACCGTCCACCCTCGCGTTGATCCGCACGATGTTCCACGACGCCCGGCAGCGCGCGACCGCGGTCGGCCTGTGGACGGCGGGGTTCGCGGGCGGCGCCGTGCTGGGCCCGATCATCGGCGGCCTGTTGCTCCAGCACTTCCGCTGGGGCTCGGTGTTCCTGATCAACGTGCCGGTGATGGTTCTCCTGCTCGCACTCGGCCCGCTGGTGCTGCCGGAACACCGGACGCCCGCGGCCGGGCGGTTCGACCTGCTCGGCGCGGTGCTGTCGATCGGGTCCGTGCTCGGAATCGTCTACGGCGTCAAGCAGATCGCCGCGCACGGGTTCGGCTGGCTGCCAGTCGCGAGCTGCGTCGCGGGCCTCGCGATCGGCGTGGCCTTCGTACGCCGCCAGCGCACCGTCGCGCACCCGCTGATCGACCTGGCGCTGGTGCGGTCGCGCGCGTTCGCGGTGCCGTTGCTGATCGACCTGCTGGCGACGTTCGCGCTGGTCGGGTTCAACCTGTTCACCTGGCAGTACCTCCAGGTCGTGCTGGGAATGAGCCCGCTGGAGTCGGCGCTGTGGTCGCTGCCGACGTTCGCCGTGATGCCCGTCGGGATCGCGATCGCCGCCACGCTGGCCGCCCGGATCGGCAAACCGCGGGTAATGGCGATCGGCCTGCTGGTCGCCGCGGCGGGATTCGGTCTGCTGACGCTGCCACCGCCCGGAGTCGGGTACTTCATCGCGGCGCTCACTGTGGTGTCGCTCGGCATCGCCGGAGTCGCGGCGGTGGTGACAGACGTGATCCTGTCCGCCGCGCCCCCGCAGCGTGCCGGAATGGCTTCGGCGATGGCGGAGACGTCAGCGGAGTTCGGTGGTGCGATGGGAATCGCGCTGCTGGGAAGCATCGGCGCGGCGGTGTATCGCGCGGCGATGTCGTCCGAGCCGTCCGATTCCGGGAAAACCCTGGAGTCCGCGGCGAAGCTCCCGCCCGGCGACGCGTTGCGCGAGGCGGCGTTCGCGGCCTTCGGAACGGAGACCCGAGTGGCAGCGGGGGTGTGTGCGGCGCTGACTCTCGGCGCGGCCTTGCTGATCGCGCGCGTGACGGCAGGGAGCATCAGTGCGCGATCAGGTCGTACAGGTAGTTGACGCCGACCCCGAGCGGAATCGAGAACGCCAGACCCGCACCGAAGAACCACCACTGCTGCTTGGAGCCTTTGCGCGCGGCCTGCTGCTGCGCGGCGTGGACAGCTTTCGCCATCACTTCTCGAACAGCGTCAGCCTGAGCTTTGTTCAGTTCGACGAGCCGCTGGTTTTCTTCCGCCTCGGCGCGGACGCGTTCGAGGGCAGTGGTTTGGAGCTTCAGCTCTGCGTTGATCTCGTCGATGAGCGAAGCCGACGACGCCAGGTTGTCGCGGAGCTGGTTGATCCGGTCGGTCAACGTGGGACGAGGCGGGAGGGCTAGTTGTTCTTCATCGGGACGTTCGGTGCGCCGACGTCCGATGTAGGTCAGCAGGTAGCTGATGACAGCGCCAAATCCGGCAATGGGTATCGCTGAGTCGCTGAGCATGGCCAGCAAGACGCTCAACACAGGACGCGACCCCTTTCGCCTTGGCTGCTACGAGAGGTCGCGAACGTTCTGCCTGCCGTTGCACGCGAGGGAGCTGCGTTATCGCACTGTGTTCTGTGGTCTCGGGAGGCTGCCCAGGACCGCATCCGCCGCGGCCTGACCGGCGTCGACTGAGACGTGAAACGGGAAACGCCGGGTGTCCCCAAGTGGGGCACCCGGCGTTTCGCCTGGTTACTGCGGCGGAGGATACAGGATTCGAACCTGCGAGGGCGTGAACCCAACACGCTTTCCAAGCGTGCGCCTTAGGCCGCTCGGCCAATCCTCCGTGGGGAAGAATACCGGATGCCCCCATCGCCCTCCGCAGGTGGTCCGACCTGCGGGGATGGACTCAGGCCGGGACGACGTCGGCGACCACGATGGTGATGTTGTCCGGGCCGCCGCCCTCGTTGGCCAGTGCGATGAGGCGGGGGACGACTTCCTCGGGGGTGCCGTCGGCGAGGACGTTCTGGATGGCCGGTTCGCTGGCGCCCGCGGTGAGGCCGTCGGAGCAGAGCAGGTAGCGGTCGCCGGCTTGCGGGGTGAATTCCCAGACGTCCGGTTCGGCCGAGCCGGTGCTCAGGAGTGCCTTCATCAGCATCGAGCCGCGCGGGTGGTGGTCGGCGTCGGCGGCGCTGATGGTGCCGTCTTCGACCAGGGCCTGTGCCAGGGTGTGGTCGCGCGTGATGCGCTGCAGTTCGCCGTCGCGCAGGAGGTAGCCGCGGGAGTCGCCGACGTGGGCCGCGGCGAAGTGGGTGCCGTCGAACAGCAGGGTGGTGAGCGTGGTGCCCATGCCTTGCGTGGCGGGGGTTTCCTCGGCCACTTGGGCGAGCTGTTCGCCGATCCGGCGGACGCCGTCGGAGAGCAGGTTCGACAGGTTGTGCGCGGTGAGGTCGAGGGTGCGCAGTTCCGCGTCCAGCGACGCCAGCACGCTGACCGCGGTCGAGCTGGCCACTTCGCCGTGCGGCTGGCCACCGATGCCGTCGGCCACCACGAGCAGCCGCCCGCTGGCGTACACGGAGTCCTCGTTGTTGGTGCGTCGTAGCCCTTGGTCTGAGCCCGCGGAGTAGCGCAGGGCGAACCGGGTCTGCTCGGTGGCCATGTCCCCATGAAACCATTGGTTGACTGAGTTAACAAGCAAAACGATGGAAACCGCTGTCGTCGGCTATCGTGCTCTGCATGGCAGACGACGCGGCGGTGAGTGCGGCCGACATCGCGCGCCTGGCGGGCGTGCGCCGGGCGGCGGTGAGCAACTGGCGGCGCCGCTATGACGATTTTCCCAAACCGGTGGGCGGCACGGCGTCCAGCCCGTTGTTTTCCCTCCCCGAGGTGCAGGCCTGGCTGCGCGGGCGCGGTCGTCCGTTCGAGCTGGCACCGATCGACGAAGCGTGGCAACGGCTGCGCGCGCTCGGCGACGATCTCGACCTCGGCTCGCGGCTCGCGACGGTCGGCGAGTACCTCGCGGACGCCGCTGAAGGGCCGGACGATCCGGAACTGCGGGCGTTGATCTCCCAGCTCGCCTTGGACGAAGGCGCGGCGGAGACGTTCGAACAGCTCTGCGATCGCTTCTTCGAGGCGCACGCCCGTCGGCTCTCCACGACGCCGACCGCGTACGCCGACCTGATGGTGCGGCTGACCGGCGCGAAGGGGGCCACGGTGCTCGACCCCGCGTGCGGGTTCGGGTCGCTGCTGCTGGCCGCCGCAGCGACCCGGGCGCGGGGACAGGACGTCGACCCGGCCACCGCGCGGATCGCTGGCATCCGGCTGCGGCTGCACGGCGCGGACACTGAGGTACACGCCTCGGATGCGTTGCGCGCGGACGCTTTCGCCGGCCGGCTGGCTGACGTCGTGCTGTGCGATCCGCCGTTCAACGAGCGCGGCTGGGGACACGAAGAACTCGTCGGCGACGCGCGGTGGGAGTACGGCTTGCCGCCGCGTGGCGAGTCGGAGCTGGCGTGGGTGCAGCACTGCCTGGCGCACGTGAAACCCGGCGGCGCGGTGGCGGTTCTGATGCCGGGGGCCGCGGCCGGACGGCGGAGCGGGAAGCGCATCCGGGCCAACCTGCTTCGAGCGGGCGCGTTGCGCGCGGTGTGCACGCTCGCGGCCGGCACTGATCTTTGGCTGCTCACGCGACCGGAGCCGGAGCAGCGCGCGCCGGTGACCGTCCTGATCGCCGACACCACCGCGGACACCGTCGAACAGGTGTGGCAGGACTTCTTGGCCGACCCGGACACTGGCGAGCGCATCATCGACGTGCTCGACGACGACGTCGATCTCACTCCGTCCGGCCGCCGCGGGGGCAGCGACCCGGGCGAGGCTTTCCTTGCCGCACAGCAGCTTTTCGGCCAGATCGGGATCGAACTGCCCAAGCTGGAACCGGCTTCCGGCGAACCGGCGCACACGACCGTCGGCGAGCTGGTGAAGGCGGGCGCGCTGCGGATAACGCACGCGCCGCCGCGCACCGCCGACGGTGACGAACCCGTGCTGACCACCGACGACGTGCTTCTCGGCGGCCCGCCGACCGGGCACGCCGCGCCCGATCCGGCGGCGGTTTTCGCGCAGGAGGGCGATGTGGTCGCTTCGGTCACCGGCGCGGTGATTGTCCACAGTGGAGCGCCGGTGCGGCTCGGGTCGGCACTTTCCCGTTATCGCGTGGATCCGGAGCTGCTCGACGCGCAGTTCCTCGCCGGATGCCTGCGCGCCGCGGACTTCCCGGTGCACAGCGCGTCGACCCGGATCGACGCGCGCCGGCTCAAGGTGCCGCGGCATCCGCTCGAAACGCAGCGTGCGTACGGCGTCGCGTTCCGCGCGCTCGCGGACTTCGACCGGGCGCTGCGGCAAACCGCGGAAATCGGCCGCGACCTGGTGCGGCTAGGCTTTGCCGCACTCGCCGAAGGACGGCTGAAGCCCGGTGGCGGGTGAGCGCTGTGAGGGGGCCCATGCTCATCGCGGACCGCTACGAGGTCGACGACCTGCCGCTGGGGCGCGGCGGCATGGGTGCGGTGCACCGCGGGCTCGACCGGCGGCTCGGCCGGCACGTCGCGATCAAGCTGCTGCGGCTCCCCGGCGGCGACGAAGAGCTGGAAGAACGCTTCGCCCGCGAAGCACGGATCCTCGCCACGCTCGACCATCCCGGTGCGCCCACGCTGTACGACTTCGGTACCCATGACGACCGGTTGTTCCAGGTCATGCAGTTCGTTGAAGGCGTGACGCTCGACGATCTGCTCGCCGAACACGGTCCGCTGCCGGTGCCGTGGGCGGCGGCGATCACGGCGCAAGCGGCCGCGGTCCTGTCGGCTGCGCACGCTCGCGCGGTCTGTCACCGTGACCTCAAGCCTGCCAACTTGATGCTCTGTCCGGACGGCAGCGTGAAGGTGATGGACTTCGGGCTCGCTGTGTTGCGCGAAGCCGACACTGCTCGCTTCACGCGCGCGGGACAGCTGCTGGGTACGCCGTCGTACATGGCCCCGGAGCAGATCCAGCGGGGACACGCGGAGCCGCGAAGCGATCTGTACGCGCTCGGTTGCGTGCTGCACGAGATGCTCACTGGCCGTCCGGTCTTCACCGGGCCGACGGCGTACGCCGTGTTCGACAAGCAGGTGAAAGAACCAGCGCCAGTCGTTCCCGGCGTACCTCGGGAGCTGAACGCGCTTCTCGCTGCGACGCTCGCGAAGGATCCTTCGATGCGACCGTCTGGCGCGGAAGTGCTGTACGCGTATCTCGTGCCTTTCGCGCGGGACTTGCCGCCGTTGCCGGGATTCCTGCACCCGGCGACGGTGCTGAGCCCTTCGCGGATGTACGCGCGCATGGTCGGGCTTAGCGGCCAGCGCTGATGCTCGTCGGCGTCTGCTCCGAGAGCGGCAGGCCGAGCTTCTGGATGCGGTGGTAGGTGTAGGCGTTCTGTACGCCGATGCTGACGCCGATCGTGAGCATGATCGTCGAAGACGTCACGGTGTCGCTGACGCCGAGCGCGGCTCCGAGGAAAGAGAAGCCGACGCGTACGCCGATGGTCGCGAACCACAGCACCAACGTGAGCGGAGTGCCCTTCACGAACGTCGTGCCTTCGCGAGCGCTGAGGATCGAAGTGGAGCTGCGCACGACGCCCAGCAGGCCGAGAACCACGACGTCGCCAGCTAGCAGCGCGTACTCGGTCGTGGTCGCGCTTTCCAACGCGGTGGCGGCGGAGAACACGCCGATCGCCGTCAGGATGAACGGCAGCGTCAGCAACCGCTTGCGGCTGAGGAGCGTGCCGCGCCACTGCCGGTAGACGACCCGGTAGAGGACGAGCGCCGCGATGGCGACGTAGAGAACGATGGTGAGCGGGCCGAGGTTCACAGTGCTCCTTCGTGGAGATGGTCGGCTTCGCCCGGCCGGCGGCGGGTGCCGGGAGGCTGCCCGGCGTGCTTCCAGCCTCGCCCGGACCGGTGCGGTTTTCGTCGGCGTACGGGCTGGTGCCGGGTGGATTCGCGGTTCAACCCAGGGGTGGAGACGCCAGATCGTGACCATTGCCGAGCAACCACGGAGGGGTGACGGTCGTCTATTCGGGTGATACGGGTCCTGCCGAGTGACCCGACCGAACGCGGGGGTACCGGATCGTGAAAAGGGTTCTGGTGGGGATGGCGGCGCTGGCCGCGGCTTTCGGGCTCGTGGCGTGCTCCGGCGGCACGGCCGGGTCGGCTTCCGGCGGCGCGGCGGTGCCTGCGGCGGTGAGCGTGCCCGCCTCGTCCTCCAGCGCGCCGGCCAGTTCTGCCCCGGCGACCAGCAGCAGCCCGGAGAGCACCAGCGCGAAGCCGACGCCGAAGCCGGCTCCCTCGCCCAAGCCGAAGCCGAAGGCTGACCCGGAGCCGAGCACCGCCGACGTCCCGTGCGCGGCGGCCGCTGCCGCTTCGGGCACCAGCGCCTGTGTGGACATTTCCGGGCACCGCGCCTGGCTGCTGCAGGACGGCAAGGTGATCTACGGCCCGGTCTCGATGCTGCCCGGGCGCAAGGGGCACGCGACCCCGACCGGCACGTTCCACGTGCTGTCCAAGGAAAAGCTGCACCTGAGCAAGCAGTTCGACAACGCGCCGATGCCGAACTCGGTCTTCTTCTACCCGGGCGACGCGTTCCACACCGGCAGCCTGAAGGTGTACTCGCACGGCTGCATCCACCTGTCGGCGGCCTCGTCGCTGCGGTTCTTCAACACCTTGCACATCGGCGACGTGGTCCAGGTCGTAGCCTGACCCACAGTGTCACGGTCGAATAAATATCACCCGATTGAGGCAACTCCCTCCCCCTTCTGAGCGATTACCGAACGCTCAGAGAGGGGGCCTGGAATGGCCTGGCGCAAACTCCGTTCCCTGCTCGTGGCCGCTCTCGCGGCTCTCGCCGTCCCTGCCGCGGTCACTGCGGTTCCCGCCGTCGCCCCGGCGGCAGCAGCCGACACCCCGGCGCTGCCGCCGGGGTTCGTCGTGCGGGACCTGCCCACCGGGCTCGGCCAGTACGAGTTCACCGACTTCGCCTGGCTGCCCGACGACAGCGTGCTGGCGCTCGGCAAGTCCGGCGTCGTCAACTGGGTCCCGGCCGCGGGCGGCGGTGCGCCGAAGCGGATCGCGACCTTCCCGGTCGAGACTCAGGGCGACATGGGGCTCACGAGCATCGCGCTCGCGCCGGATTACGCCACCTCGCACCAGATCTATCTCAACCGCTCGGTGTCGCTCGGCAACGGCCAGTACACGATGCGCGCCGCCAAGTTCACCGTGCAGCTCGACGGCGACGGGCATCCGTCCGGGCTGACCGGCGAGCGGGTGATTTTCGACCTGCCCGGCAGCCCGTACTACATCCACGGCCTCGACACGGTCTATCCCGCGCCGGACGGAACCCTTTGGTACTCCGTCGGCGACAACGGCGACGCGGGCAAGACCAATCCGGTCGCTTTCGCCGCACAGGATCTCGATGCGCCGTTCGGCAAGATCCTGCACCTCACCGCGGACGGCAAGGGCGTTCCGAGCAACCCGTATTACACCGCTGCCTCGCCGGATTCCGTTCGCAGCAAGGTGTTCGCGAGTGGATTCCGCAACCCGTTCCGGTTCAGTCTTGACCCGAAGAGTGGTCTGCCGGTGGTCGGCGATGTCGGCTGGTACACCTGGGAAGAGCTGGATGTCGTGCAGCCTGGCGCGAATCTCGCCTGGCCGTGTTACGAGGGAAACCATCTCACTCCGGGCTATTCGACTGACGCGCGTTGTGCGGTGGCGGTGAACACTCCGCCGCTGTGGGACTATCAGCATGGGACCGGTCCTGCGCAGGGCAACAGCGTTACCGGCGGGATTGTGTATGGGGGCACTACTTATCCCGCTGCCTACCAGGGCGCGTACTTCTTCGGGGACTACGCCGGGCAGAAGATCTGGACGCTGCGGTACGACGCGCAGGGCAAGCTCGCGCAGGCACCTGCGAGTCCCGCGCCGTTCCAGAATGTTGGCGGGGTTACTCGGATTTCCGCTGCGCCCAATGGGGATATTGTCTTCACTGACCTCAACTCCGGGGTCCTGCGGCGGTTGAGTTACTCGACGAACAACGCTGCGCCGGTGGCTAAGGCGACGTCTGCTACGGATCCGGATACTCGTACGGTTTCCTTTGATGCCAGCGGTTCTGTTGATGCTGATGGTGATCGGCTCAGTTATTCCTGGGACTTCGGCGACGGCAGCACCGGTGCTGGTGTTCAGGCCAGCCATCAGTATGGGGCCGGTGCTTCGTTCACTGCGACGTTGACTGTCTCGGATCCGCTCGGTGGTGTCGGGACTGCGAAGGTTGCTGTCGCGCCAGGGAATCACTCGCCGGTGCTGACGTTATCCGCGCCGGGCAAGGACTTCGCGGTCGGTGAGCCGGTTTCGTTGTCTGCTTCGGCGACTGATGTGGAGGATGGCGGGCTTCCTGTTACCTGGACGTCGATGATTCGGCACTGTCCGGATCTTGGGGCGTGCCATGTGCATCCTGGGGATGGGGCGGTTGGGCCGACGTTGACGGTGCCGTTTACCGAGCACACTGACTCTCGGATGGAGTTCACCGCGACTGTCACCGATGGTGCGGGAGTGCAGGCTAGTAAGACGTATGTGGCTTATCCGCGCCAGCATCGGTTGACGTTGGTGGGGACGCAGCCGGCGGCGTTGAGCATTCCGAGCGAGGGTGGTGTCAGCAGTGCGATGGTTACTGAGGGTGCGACGTTTGATGTGACCGCGGCGTTGGTTGGCAGTGATGGGGTGTCGAAGTTCGCTGGTTGGCAGGGGGGTCCGGTCACCTCCTCGTGGTCGATCACCGTTGGGGTCAGGGATATGACGCTCACCGCCAACTATGTGACCGCGATTGACCAGCGGTATGCGGCTGAGCCTGGGTTGCGGAGTTTGCTCGGAGCGGCGACGGGACCTGAGGTGGTGGACGGGCCAGTGCGGTACCGGGCTTATGCGAATGGGCGGTTGTACTGGTCCGCGGCTACTGGGGTGCGGGAGATCGGCGGGCAGATTCTGGCCCGGTATCTCGCTATCGGCGGGCATCAGGTTTACGGGCCGCCGGTTACTGACGAGACCGGGACGCCGGACGGGGTGGGGCGGTACAACCATTTGCTGGGTACGCCTGGTAGTCAGGCTGCGTCGGTCTATTGGACGGCTGCTACTGGGGCGCATTCTGTGCAGGGGCAGATTCGGGTGAAGTGGGCTGCGCTTGGGTGGGAGCGGGGGCTTGGGTATCCGACTACCGATGAGTCTGGGACTCCGGATGGGGTGGGTCGGTATAACCACTTCACGGGTGGTAGTTCGGTTTATTGGACGCCGACTGGTGGGGCGCATCAGATTGGTGGGGCTATTCGGGATAAGTGGGCTGCGCTGGGTTGGGAGCGGGGGCTTGGGTATCCGACTACCGATGAGTCTGGGACTCCGGATGGAGTAGGGCGGTATAACCACTTTAATGGGGGTGGGTCGATTTACTGGAGTGCTGGTACTGGGGCGCATATGGTGCAGGGGGAGATTCGCAAGCGGTGGGCTGCGCTGGGGTGGGAGAGAGGGTATTTGGGGTTGCCAGTCTCGGATGAGTTTGCGATTAGTGGCGGTGCGCGTAGTAATTTCCGGGGTGGGTACGTGGTTTACCGGAACGGTGTGACGGTGGATTATCGGTGGTGAAGTTGTGTGTGTGGTTGGCGGCTCGTCGCCTGGCGGCGACATTGCGCCTCGTTTGCGAGACGGCACCCCGAAGCCAATTGTGCTGACGGTTCGGGGGTGCTTGTCAAGGCGGAAAAGATGCCTTGACAAGCACCCCC
Source organism: Amycolatopsis sp. NPDC054798 (assembly GCF_053611505.1). Classification (NCBI taxonomy): domain Bacteria; kingdom Bacillati; phylum Actinomycetota; class Actinomycetes; order Pseudonocardiales; family Pseudonocardiaceae; genus Amycolatopsis; species Amycolatopsis sp. NPDC054798. The sequence continues at coordinate 255,720 of NZ_JBSHAM010000001.1, forward strand.
GAACCGCAGGGAAGGCTTCGTATCGGGGTGCAGGGCGGGGGCTGGCTGCCTGGGTGTTTTGGGGTTTGTCGGCGGGGGTTTAGGGAGTGGGGCTAGCGCCCCAATGTGGCATTGGGTGCGTCCCACGCACCGAATGTGGCGTTGGGTGCGTGGGACGCAACCAATGTGGCGTTGGGTGCGATTCGATGCGGGGGTTGGGTGTGGCTGCGAAGCGCTCCTTGAGGGAATCTGGGGCTGTAAGAGGCATCTTCGCGGACTGCGGTGGTGGTGAGGGCAGTCCTGAAGGAATCTGAGCCCGTGAAGGTTCCCCGCGTGCGCTCCGGAGGGCCGTGCGAGGAACCTGTCCAAACTTGTTGGCGCACAGGGGAAGTCTCGGGTTAGAGATCGCACCTAGGCGGCAACGCAGAACTCGTTCCCCGCCGGATCCGCCATCACCACATGGTGTTCGCCGGACTCCACCAGGATCGTTCCGCCCGCTGCCACTAAACGTTCGGCCTCGGCATTGATTCTTTCCCATCGTTTGGCCGGGTCGTCGTCCTTGGGCAGCCGGATGTCGATGTGCAGCCGGGGCCCGGCTCCGTCTGGGTGGCAGAGCCAGGCGCCGTCTTCTGCTGAATCGTCTTCGGGGAGATCGATGGTGACAGCCACGTCGCGAAGCTACTGCCAACCACCAACAAAAAACTCAGGCCAGATCAGCAGGACGGGTGCCAGTGGAAGCCAGCGGCAGGCCCAGCGCCACCCGTTCGGTCAGCCATCCGCTGGGGCGATAGCGCGGATCGCCGGTGGCGCGCAGCAAACCGTTCAGGATTCGCAGGACCTTCTCGGGGCCGACTAGGTCGCCCCACTCCAGAGGGCCGCGGGGGTAGCCGAGGCCGAGGCGTACTGCGGTGTCGATGTCTGCGGGGGCGGCCAGGCCCTGGTCGGCGATGTAGCAAGCGGTGTTGATGATGGACGCGAGCAGGCGTTGCGCGATGGGGGCGGCACCGTCCCGGACGACTGTCACGGGGGTTCCGGTCGCGGCTAGCGCACCCCAGGCGGCGCGGCCGAAGTGCGGGTCCAGTCCAGGGTGGACGGACAGGGTGAAGCGCGATTCGTAGCCAAGTGCGTCGACTCCGCAGACGCGCGAGGCAGGAAGTTCCAGTTGCCGCGCAGCCTCCACAGTGGACTCTCCGCGCAGGGTTACCAGCAACACCGTGTCGGGGTAGGCGTCCGGGACGACGTCGACGCCTGCTGCGGACAGGATGCGGCCCAGTCGTTCGTCCGCGGCGTAGACCGGGGTGGTCGGGGCGGGTGGGGCCGCTGGTTCCGGGGGGAGTTCCTGTTTTCCGTCGGGATAGCGGTAGAAGCCTTCGCCGGTTTTGCGGCCGAAGAGCCCGGCGGCGACGCGTGGGCGGGTCAGCCACGACGGGCGCAGTCGCGGTTCGGAGTGGAAGCCGCTCCAGATGCTTTCCAGCACTGCGTGCGAGACGTCCAGGCCGGTGAGGTCCAGCAGTTCGAACGGGCCGAGTTTGAGGCCGAGGACGTCGCGCGCGATGCGGTCGATCTCGGCGGGCTCGGCCAGTGACTCGGCAAGGATTTGCAGCGCCTCGGTGTTCAGGCCGCGGCCTGCGTGGTTGACCAGGAAGCCGGGGGCGTCCTTCGCCAGTACGGGTTCGTGGCCCCAGCTGCGGACGAGTTCGAGGGCTTCGCCTGCCAGCCAATCGGCGGTGCGCGCGCCGGGGATCACCTCGACCAGGCGCATCAGCGGGACTGGGTTGAAGAAGTGCAGGCCGATCATGCGCGTCGGATCAGTGATCCCGGCGGCGATCTCGGTGACGGACAGCGAACTGGTGTTGGTCGCGAAAATCGTTTCGGGGCCGCAGACTTTCTCGAGGCCGGCGAAGAGCGTCTGCTTGGTTTCGAGGTCTTCGCGGACGGCTTCGATCACCAGGTCCACGCCGTCGGCGGCGGCGAGTGGGCCGTCGACGGGGACGAGGCGTTCCTTCGCCGCGCGGCCGGCCGCTTCGGTCAGCTTGTCCTTGGCGACCATCCGGTCGACCATCGCGCCGACGTGGTCGATCGCCGCGCTGACCGCGTCCGGCTGCACGTCCGCGAGTTCCACGGTGACTCCGCCGGTCGCGGCGAGCTGGACGATGCCGCGTCCCATCACCCCGGTGCCGATTACCCGGATCCTGCCGACCCGTCCGGCCCATCCCGTCACGTCGAACCTGCCTTTCGCTTGGGCGCCACGGCGAACTTACCCCGGACTACAGGCCGACGAAGTCCGCCATCTGCCCGATGAGGTGCTCGAAGTACGCGTCGGCCGGGTCGACGCTGCCGACGTACTGGCCGAACAGCTCGAAATTGAGCGCGCCGAACAGCTGGGTCCAGGCGGCGATGGCCCGCATGACGACCTCGGCGGGGACGTCCAGATCCAGGATCTGGGTGAGCTGGTCGGCCTGCGCTCGCAGCTGCTCCGACATCGGCGCGGTGACCGCCGGCTCGTGCGGATGAGCGTCGCGCAGCACGGCGACCAGCGCGAACGCCACCCGCCCGGCGGGGCCGACGGTGTCCTGCGGGGCTTGATAGCCGGGGATCGGTGAGCCGTAGATGAGCGCGTACTCGTGCGGGTTCGCGCGGGCCCACTCGCGGGTCGCGAGCCAGATGGCTCGCCAGCGCGTGCGCGGGTCGCCGGTGTGCGGATCGGCCTGCTCGGCTGCTTCGCCGACGGCGTTGTACGCGTCGACGATCAGGGCGGTGAGCAGGTGATCGCGGCTCGGGAAGTACCGGTACAGCGCCGACGAGACCATGCCCAGCTCACGAGAGACCGCACGCAGGGAAAGCCCGTGCGCGCCGACCTCGGCCAGCTGGCGGCGGGCCTCGTCCTTGATCTCGCGGGTCAGCTCGGCGCGGACCCGTTCGCGGGCGGTCCGGGGTGCGGCAGTCATGCGATCAGTGTGCCTCGAATAAGAGCGCTGTGCAAAAACGAGAGCACTGCTCTTGACGTGAGACAGTCCCAGGGTGTTCACTGTTCACAACAGAGAGCACTGCTCTCGAAAACCGAGGAGGACCTCATGACCAGCACCCGCTACCTCGAACCGGGCAAGTCGGCCGCGGCGTTCAACGGCATCGTCGGCTGGCTCACCAAGCGCGGCCTCAGCGTGTGGGGCAGCCGGGTGCTGGGCGTCCGCGGCCGCAAGTCCGGCGAACTGCGCGAGGTGCCGGTGAACCTGCTGCCGTTCGAGGGCAAGCAGTACCTGGTGGCCGCGCGCGGCGAGACCCAGTGGGTGCGGAACCTGCGCGCGGCGGGCGAGGGCCAGCTGACCGTCGGACGGCGCACCGAGACGTTCACCTACCGCGAGCTGGCCGACGAGGAGAAGCCCGCTGTGCTGCGTTCGTACCTCAAGCGCTGGGCGTTCGAGGTCGGCACGTTCTTCGAGGGCGTGGACGCGAAGGCGCCGGAGGAGAAGCTGCTGGAGATCGCGCCGGGCTACCCGGTGTTCGAGATCGTCACGCGGTGAGTCAGCGTGCGCGTTTCCGCAACGTGGTGGCCGCGACGAGGACCACGCCGACCAGGAACGCGACCAGCCCGATCAGGAACCACAGCTTCTGGCCGGTCATGAAACTGCCGGTCAGCACGCCGACGCCCTGCAGCACCCACACCGCGCCCACGAGCACCAGCACCACACCGCACGCCAGCGTGATCCACCGCTTCACGGCCATCTCCTCGTTCGCGGGAAGGGAACCTTGAGGAAGTGTCTCAAGGTTCCCCTCGCGGACTACTCGCGGCGGCGGGGTTGTCCGTTGCCGAACTGCTGCGCTTGGCCGAACGAGATCGCGGTGGCGGTGGTGCCCTGGACCTTCGCGACGACGGTGACGTTGTCGCCGGACTTCGGCGAACCGTTCTTCACCGTGGAGGAATCCAGCGTGTAGGTCTGCTTGTAGCCGTCCTTGCTCGTCAAAGTCACCGAGGTGGCGCTGAGTTCGGTGATCGTCCCGGTTTGCATGCGTTCGGTTACGTACCCGCCAGCCGGATCCGTCACCACGAAGTCGCCGTGCAGCGCTTCCCGCACCACTGCCATTCCACCCGGTCCGCCGCGGCCGGCGAAACCGCCCGGACCGCCGAATCCACCGGGACCCTGTTGCGCGGAGGCGTCATTGCCGCTGGTGCCCGCCCAGATCGCCAGTCCGCCGCCCACCGCGATCACCACCGCGACGCCCGCCGCGATCGCGGTCTTCCGGCCCGACCAGGTCTTTCCCGGCCCGTTGCCGCCGGGCTCGGGAGCGGGCTGCTCTCCCCAGGTCGCACCCTGTGCTGGATCGGTCGTCATGGTCTCCTCCGGAACGCTCGGGCTTGTCCTTTCCGAGCGTCGGGGCGGCCGCTGTGCGGAAGCTGTGGCGGAAGTGGGGGACACCTGTGCGGCAGCACCGCACAGGAAACACACAGCCCGGGCACAGCTCGGCCTGAAGGCGGGGCCCGAAGATGGCACCATGAGCAGTGTGAACGCCGCGTCTGCCGGCCGGGGTAAGGCCGAACTGCGCCGCGCGGACGGCAGCCCGGTCCGCGTGCTGGTCGTCGACGACGAATCGACGCTGGCCGAACTCGTGTCGATGGCCCTGCGGATGGAGGGCTGGGAGGTGCGCAGCGCGGGCACCGGAGCCGAAGCGGTCCGCGTCGGCCGCGATTTCCGGCCGGACGCCGTGGTGCTCGACGTGATGCTGCCCGATTTCGACGGTCTCGAAGTGCTGCGCCGGATGCGCGCGGAGATGCCGTATCTGCCGGTTCTTTTCCTCACCGCGAAAGACGCGGTGGAGGACCGCATCGCCGGGCTCACCGCGGGCGGCGACGATTACGTGACCAAGCCGTTCAGCCTGGAAGAGGTGGCGCTGCGGCTGCGCGCGCTGCTGCGCCGGGCGGGCGGCGTTTCCGGTTCGACCGGGTCGCAGCTGGTGGTCGGCGACCTGACCCTGGACGAGGACAGCCGCGAGGTGCACCGCGGCGGCGACCTGGTGCCGCTCACCGCGACCGAGTTCGAATTGCTGCGCTACCTGATGCGCAATCCGCGCCGGGTGCTGTCGAAGGCGCAGATCCTCGACCGGGTGTGGAGCTACGATTTCGGCGGCCAGGCCAATATCGTCGAGCTGTACATTTCCTATCTCCGCAAGAAGATCGACGCCGATCGGGAACCGATGATCCACACCATGCGCGGCGCCGGGTATGTCCTCAAACCCGCCGCGGGCTGAGCAGGGCGTCCGGGCCGGGCGTCGTCCGTGGTCCCTGCGCCGCAGGCTGATCATGCAGCTGGCGGCGCTGCTCGCGCTGGTCTGCCTGGTGGTCGGCGTGGTCACCGAATTCGCGTTGAACAGCTTTCTCGTGGGGCAGCTCGACGGACAGCTGGCGGCGGCGAGCGACCGTGGGTTCCGCCACGGCGTGCCGCGTCCGCCCATCAACGGCCCCGGCAAACTGCCGCCGGATCCTCTGCGCGTGCTTGGCCAGCCCGAGGGGACGCTCAGCCTGACTGTCCACGACGGAATCGTCAATGGGCAGGTGATCGGTCCGCTGGGGCTCGTCCCGCTGACCCCGGAACAGGATCGCGTCCTGCTCGTGCTCCCGCCGAACGGTCAGCGCCGCACGGTCGAGCTTCCCGGGAATCTCCACAAGTACCGGGTGGTCGCGACGTATTCGCCGCGCGGCGACTTCACGGTGATCGGGCTGCCGATGACCCGGGTCACGGAAACGTTGTGGCGGCTGGGATTCATCTTCGGCGGTGTCGCGCTCGGCGGCATTCTCGTCGCCGGATTCGCCGGCGCGGTCACGATCCGGCGCACGATGGCCCCGCTGGACCGGCTCGCCGCGACCGCTTCCCGGGTGTCCGAACTGCCGCTGGACCGCGGCGAGGTCGCGCTGTCCGAGCGAGTGCCCGAAGTGGACACTGACCCGAGGACCGAGGTCGGCAAGGTCGGTTCGGCGATCAACCGGATGCTGGGCCACATCGCCGAGGCACTCGCCGTCCGGCACGCCAGCGAAAGCCGGGTGCGGCAGTTCGTCGCGGACGCGAGCCACGAATTGCGCACCCCGCTCGCGGCGATTCGCGGCTACGCCGAACTGACCCGGCGCAGCGGCGAACAGGTGCCGCCGGACATCGCGTTCGCGATGAGCCGGGTGGAATCCGAATCGGCGCGGATGACGACGCTGGTGGAAGACCTGCTGCTGCTCGCCCGGCTCGACTCCGGGCGTCCGGTGGTGCACGAGCCGGTCGATCTGTCCCGGCTGGTCGCGGACGCGGTCGCCGATTCGCACGTCGCCGGTCCGGAACACAAATGGCTGCTGGAACTTCCCGGCGAACCGATCACGGTGCTGGGCGATTCCGGGCAACTGCACCAGGTGGTGCTGAACCTCCTCGGCAACGCCCGCACGCATACGCCCGCCGGGACCACTGTGACGACCGCACTGTCTACTCAGGACGGCTGGGTCACTTTGTCCGTTGTGGACGATGGGCCGGGGATTCCGCCGGAAATCCTGCCGGACGTCTTCGAACGGTTCGCCCGAGGGGACAATTCGCGGTCCCGTGCCGCCGGGAGTACCGGGCTGGGGCTGGCGATCGTCGCGGCGGTGGTGGCCGCGCATTCCGGACGGGTGCTGGTTTCCAGCGGGCCGGGGCGTACTGAATTCGTGGCACAGTTCCCGCAACTGCGTGACGGCGGCAATGCTCCTTCGTGAGCAATCGACGGTCTACGTCCTCACGCGAAACTGACCGAGGTGTTGGCTCCGCACAACACGAAACACGGCAGCTCAGCCGGGATGCGCCCGGCCAGCCAAGCGGCCAGCGGCACCGCGGCGGCAGCTTCGACGACGAGCCGGAAGTCGCGCCACAGCAGGTCCCGCGCGGCGAGGATTTCGGCGTCGGAAACCAGCACGGACGTGACGGCCGGGGAGTTGAGGATGCCGAACGCCAGCTCGCCGACGCGGGTCGCGCCGAGCGCGGAGGCCGCGACCGAGTCGATGGTGACGTCCACCGGCTCGCCCGCGGCGAGTGCGGCGTGCAGTGCTTGGCAGTGTTCCGGCTCGACCGCGAACACCTGACGGCCATCAGCGGCCAGCGTCGCGCCGGACGCCAGTCCGCCGCCGCCCACCGCGACGGCAATGGCATCGACCTCCGGGGCGTCGGAAACGATTTCCGCCGTCGCGGTTCCTTGGCCGGCGATCACGTCGGCGTCGTCGTACGCGTGCAGGTAGCGGGTCCCGGATTCCTCCGCGACGGTCAGGGCGGCGGCCGCGGCTTCGCCGTACGTCGTGCCGTGCCGGATGAGCTTCGCGCCGGCCGCTTCGATGCCGGCGGCCTTCGCTTCGGGCACGGTTTCCGGGACATAGACGACTGCGGGAATGCCGAGTGCCTGGGCGGCGGTGGCGACGCCGAGGCCGTGATTGCCGCCCGACGCCGTGACCACTCGCTTCGGCTTGGGCCCGGTGAGCAGGGCGTTCACCGCGCCGCGGAGTTTGAACGAACCGGACCGCTGCAGCTGCTCGAGCTTGAGCATCAGCGGACGGCCGTCGATTTCGGTGCGTAACAGTGGCGTCCACCGGACGTGTGGCCGGAGGCGAAGATGGGCGGCGGCGACGTCGGCGGGGGCAGGAGCGGTGCGCATATCGGTCATTCTCCTCTCCGGTGCCCTTCGGTGGGTGCCGCTTGCCGGGAAAACCCCAGCGTGTCAGGGCACGACACGGCACAAGAGGGCATTGTCTAGATCTTGCGGGCCTCGCTAAGCTCTGCGCAGACGTGGGGTGTCCGACCATGTGCGTACCGCGACGAGTACTACCGAGAGTAGTAGCGTCCTGCGGGTGTCCCCGTTCGGTGCACTCCTCGCCTCGGTCTCGTCGGGACTCCTCGGGAACGGAAGGGTGACGTGGATGCGCGACGGTTCGGCCCGGTCGCACGAATCCGCCGCGCGGCTGCTTGACCGCCTCGGGATCCGCACTGTGCGGGCGCGAGTGACCGTGCTGGTCGTGGCCCCGCTGGTCCTGGTCGCCGCTGCGGCGGTCCCGCTCGTGCTCGCCCAGGTCACCGCCGCGTCGACGGCCGCGACCACTTCGGACACTGCGGCCCGGGCGCAGCGGGTCGGCGGCCTGGTTGGGCAGTTGCAGCGAGAAAGCCTGCTCACGGCCGCTTTTGTCGCTGACCCGTCGGCTACCAACGCGGCGCTCGTCCGGCAGCGGCAGGTGGTGGACAGTGCTGCGCACGGCGTCGCGGACAACCTGATCGCCCCGGGTGGCGCACTGACGAAACTGCGGCAGAACGCACTCAATAGGAAGATTTCCGTAGCTGACGTCGCATCTGGCTACGATTCCATGTCCACTGGAGTGATCGACGCACTGGGACTGGCCACTTCGGACGGCACCGGTGCCCGGCAGCTCAGCGCGCTCGACGCCTTGCTGCGCGCGGACGAGCAGCGAGCGGCCCGCGCGACCGCGCTGATCGCGTCCGCCGGAGTTGATCGCGCAGGTCAGCGCGCCGCTGTCTACGGAGAACAGTTCGCCCGGCTGGCCGGTAGCCAGGACGCGGCACAGCTCGCCGCGGTCGAGACCGGGACGATGGCCCAGCAGCTCGACCGGCTGGCCGCCGCGCCGCGGCAAGACCCGCAGTTTGTGTCCGATGTGGTCACTGCCGGTACTCAGCTCGCCGATCAGCGCGGCGCGGCGGAAACCCGGATCGCGGGCGCGATCGCCGGTGCCGCCTCCGCGAAAGCGTCCAGCGCGACCCGGACGGCGTTCCTCGTCGGCGGTGCCGCGATTGTCCTTTTCGGACTGGTTGCCGCTTTGTCCGTGCTGGCCGCGCGATCCGTCGTCCGGCCGCTGCGCCGGTTGAGCAGGCAGGCGCGCTCCACCGCCGACCTCGCCGCCGCTGAATTGGTTCAGGTCGCCGAGCCGGGATCGGGTCCGCCGCAATCGTCGCTGCCCGCGCTCGACGCTGGGACCGGCGGTGAACTGGCCGAGCTGGCCGAGGCGTTCAACCGGCTCCGCACCGCCGCGGCGGACGCGGTGACCGAGCAGGCAAACGCCCGCCGCGCCGGGGTTCAGCTGCTGGTCAGCACAGCCAAGCGCACGCAGAACCTGGTCGCCGGCCAGCGCACGGTGCTCGAGGAACTGACGCGCGGCGCGGACGATCCGGTGCTGCTCGCCGGGTTGCACCGGGTGGAGCACGCCGCGCTCCGGCTGCGCCGCACCGCCGACGATCTGCTTGTGGTGACGGGAAATCGCGACGAAACCCGGGTCGGCGGCCCGATCGAACTGGCCACCGCGCTGCGCTCGGCCGCCGCGGAAATCGACGACGAATCCCGGGTCCGGGTCGGCGAACCGGTGGAGGCGCTGCTCGCGCCCTCGCTGGGGATCGACCTGGTGCTGCTGTTCGCCGAACTGCTGGAAAACGCCGCCGCGTTCTCGCCGCCGGAGTCGCTGGTGGAGATCGCGACGGAATTCCAGCCGTCCGGCGATCTGCTGGTGCGCATCGCCGACCACGGCATCGGGCTGCCCGCGGACCGGCTGGCCGAGGAGAACCGACGGCTCGCCGAACCGGTCGGCGCGGCGTCCGGACAGCAGCTCGGCCTTGCCGTGGTCGGGCGGCTCGCCAAACGGCATTCGCTGCGCGTCGAGCTGAAGTCCACTTCGGACGGTGGCGTGACCGCACTGGTCTCGGTGCCGCAGGCGTTGTTCACCCGCGACGTGGATTTCCGGCGCGGACCGGGGCTTTTCGAGCCGGGGCAGGTGCCTGACCCGCGGCCGGTGCTGTTGCCCGCGCCCGCGATCGCCGCGTTGTCCACGCCGACGCCTGCCGGATTCCGGTGGTTCCTCGACCCGCCGGAGACCGAAACGGACGAGTCGGAGGCTGAAACTTCCGAAGCACCGGAATGGCCGGAGGCGGAACCCGAGTTCGCCCCGCTCACCGGCACGCTGGACCTCCCCGACGAGGCCGACGACGCGGCGGAGCCTGAAGCGTCTGGAGAGTCCACAGAGGACAGCCCGGACACGACGGACCCGTCGCCGACCCACCAGTTCACCGTGGTGCCGCCCGAATCCCGCGACGGCGTCTTCCGCCGCGTCCCCGGCGCGCAGCTGGCTCCCGGGCTCAAACTGCCGCAGATCGTCCGCACCCCGTTGCCGCGCCGCGGATTGCGGGATCCGGCCGCCGAACGGGCCACCTTCGACTCGTTTTCCGACGGCGTCGCCAAAGCACAGCAAGTCACCGCACAGCAGGCCGATCAAGGAGGATCATGACCGTTCCCGCCGCCGCGCAGAACTTCAACTGGCTGGTCAACCGCTTCGCGCTGCACACCGCAGGCGCGATCGCCGCGCTCGCGGTGTCCGCGGACGGGCTGCTGATCGCCGCGTCGCAGGACCTGGACCGCGCGGACGCCGACCGGCTCGCGGCGACCTGCTCGGCGATGCTCGCGCTGGCCCAGAGCGTGTCCGAAAGCCATCCGCTCGGCGATCCGGACAAGGTCGTGGTCGAACTGGAACGCGGCTACCTGGTGGTCTGCACCATCAGCATCGGCTGTTCGCTCGGCGTGCTGGCCAACAAACAGGCCAGCCTCGGCACGATCGCCTACGAGATGGCGATGTTCGCCAACCGCGCGTCCGAAGTCCTCACCCCCGCTCTCGTCGAGGAGTTGAAGAACACCGCGTTCGCCTGACCCGTGAAAATTCTCGTGCTTGGCCCGGCCGGAGCCGGGAAAACGACGGCGGTGCACGCCGTTTCGGAGATCGCGCCGGTGCGCACCGACGCCGGCGACACCACCGCGGCGCTCGACTTCGGCAGACTGGGCGAGGGCGAGCGGCGCCGCTACCTGTTCGGCGCGCCGGGACAGGCCCGGTTCTGGTTCCGCTGGCCCGACCTCGTGCGGGGCGCGGACGCCGTGCTCGTGGTGGTCGACCCGCGGCGGATCGCGGACGCCTACCCGGTGCTCGACGCGGTCGAAGGGCTGCGGCTGCCGTTCGTGGTCGGGGTGAACTGCTTCGACGGTCTGCTCACCCGCCCCCTGCACGACGTGCGCTGGGCGCTGACCGTGCGCGACGGCGTCCCGGTGCATCCGTTCGACGCCCGCGACCCGGCGTCGGTGCGCGAGGTGCTCGACCTCACCGAGGCCGCGGCGTCCTCGATGGCCGCGGCGGCCGGGGTGGTGCGGGGGTCGGAGGCCCGGCAACCGAGTCCGCTATAGTCGTCTGCGGGGACCCCCCGTGGCGTCCACCCTGTGAACTTCCCCAGGGCCGGAAGGCAGCAAGGATAAGCGGGCTCTGGCGGGTACGGGGGGAACCCGCTTTTTTTATGCCTTAGAACAGGCCGAGCACGTCGTCCGGCGGCGTCGGCGAGGGCAGCGGTTCCGCGTCGAAGACCGGCGCGGCCTTCCCCCGAAGCTGACGCAGCTCATCGCCGTGCACCACCCGCGCCGGATACGGCGACGACGCCGCGCGTCGCGTCAGCTCCGCCGTTGGCAGTTCGAGCCGTGAGGCAGCCAGAACGAGATTGCCGAACCGGCGGCCGCGCAGCACGCTGGGCTCGGCCAGCAGCGCGACGTGCGGAAACACCTCCGCCAGCGTCGCGATGAACCGGCGCGCGAACGGCAGGCCCGGCCCGTCGGAGATATTCGCCAGCATCGTGGCTCCCGGCCGCAGCACTCGCGCCACGTCGGTGACGAACTCGACGGTCGCCAACCCGCCGGCCAGCGTCGCGCGTTCGAAGGCGTCGATCACGATCAAATCCGCCGTCGCGTCGTGCCGGCTGCGCACGCCCGCGCGGCCGTCTTCGATCCGTACCCGCAGCTTCGGGACACTGCGCAGGTCAAGCTGTTCGCGGACCAGGTTGATCAGCGGTTCGTCGGCGTCGAACACCAGCTGCCGCGAACCCGGTCGCGTCGCGGCGACGTAGCGCGGCAGGGAACAGCCCGCGCCGCCGACGTGCAGCGCGTCGAGCGGTCCGGGCGGAAGGAAGTCGACCAGATCGCCGAGCCGGCGCACGTAGTCGAACTCGAGGTTCGTCGGGTCGTCCAGATCGACGTAGGACTGCGCCACTCCGCCCACCGAAAGCATCCACGCGTTGGGCCGATCGGCGTCGCGCAGCAGCTCGGCGGTCCCGAACCGCACCGGGTAACTGCCCGGTCGCGGGCCGCTCGGCGCACGGCCGCGACCGGAACGGGAGGGGCTCACCGTGCTCACTGTAGTCTCGGGCACGTGGCTCTCGCGCTGTACCGGAAGTACCGTCCGGCGACCTTCGCCGAGGTCGTCGGCCAGGAGCATGTGACCGAACCGCTGCGCACGGCGCTGGCCGCCGGGCGCATCAACCACGCGTACCTGTTCTCCGGGCCACGCGGCTGCGGCAAGACGTCGAGCGCGCGGATCATGGCCCGCTCGCTCAACTGCGCCAAAGGCCCGACCCCGGATCCGTGCGGCGAATGCAATTCGTGCCGTGCGCTCGCGCCGGAAGGCCCCGGCAGCGTCGACGTCACCGAACTCGACGCGGCCAGCCACGGCGGGGTGGACGACGCCCGCGAACTGCGGGACAAGGCGTTCTACGCTCCCGCCGAATCGCGCTACCGCGTGTTCATCATCGACGAGGCGCACATGGTCACCACGCAGGGCTTCAACGCCCTGCTGAAGATCGTCGAAGAACCGCCAGAGCACCTCATCTTCATTTTCGCCACCACCGAGCCGGACAAGGTGCTCACCACCATCCGCTCGCGCACGCACCACTACCCGTTCCGGCTGATCCCGCCGAGTTCGATGCGGGAACTGCTGGAGCGCAACGTCGCCGCCGAGGGCGCGACGGTCGAACCCGCGGTGTACCCGCTGGTGATCCGCGCGGGCGGCGGTTCGGCTCGCGACACCCAGTCGGTGCTGGACCAGCTGCTCGCCGGGGCCGGTCCGGAAGGCGTCACGTACCCGCGGGCGGTGTCGCTGCTGGGTGTCACGGACACCGCGCTGATCGACGCGGTGGTCGACGGGCTCGCGAACGACGACCCCGCCGAAGTGTTCGGCACGGTCGAAAAACTCGCCGACGCCGGGCACGACCCGCGCCGTTTCGCCACCGACCTGCTTGACCGGCTGCGCGATCTGCTGTTGATGCGCGCGGTCCCGGAAGCGGGCGAGCGCGGCCTGGTCGCCGCGCCGGACGACGAGCTGAAGCGGATGACCGAGCAGGCCGAGAAGCTCGGCCCGGCCACGTTGTCCCGCTACGCCGACATTGTCCACAGTGGACTTCTCGAGATGCGCGGCGCGACGTCGCCTCGGCTCGTGCTCGAACTGCTGTGCGCGCGGATGCTGCTGCCGTCGGTCACCGAGGCGGAGAAAGCCTTGCTGGCTCGGATCGAACGGCTGGAGCGGCGTCCGGCCGGAGCACCCGCGCCCAGCGTCGGTCCGGCTCCGGCCGGTGGCGGTGCCGCACCTGCTCCGGCTGTTTCCGCCGCGCCAGCGGAGGCTCCCGCGCGGTTCCAGCGGCCTTCGCAGCGTCCGGCTCAGGAAGCTCCCGCCGCTCCGGCCCGTCCGGCCGCGGAGGAACCGCCGCGTCCGGCTCGGCCGGAGGTCAGCCGTCCGGCTCCCGCTGAATCTCCTGCCCCGGCGGCTGCTGCGCCTGCTCCCGCTCCGGAGGCTCCCGCTGCTCCCCCTGCGCCAGCCGCTCCGGCTGCGGAGGAAGCCCCGTCGGCGGGCGGGATCGACGCGGCCAAGGTGCGCGAGAAATGGCCGCAACTGCTGGCGTCGCTGCGGAAGTTCACCGGCGGTCGCGCGCTCGAAGCCATGCTCACGCAGGCCACGGTCGCCGAAGTGGACGGCTCGGCGGTCACGCTGACGCACAAGTCCGAACCGCTCGCCCGGCGGCTGAGCGATCAGGGCAACGCGAGCAAGATCGCGGCCGGGCTGAGCGAGGTGCTCGGCGGCGAATGGCAGGTCCGCTGCGTGCACGGCGCGGCCGCGGCTGCCGCTCCGGCGCGGCAGGCCCCGCGACAGCAATCGGCGGCACCGGCTCCGGAGCGGTCGTTCACGCGTCCGTCCGCGTCCGCGCAGGCCCCAGCGGCCGCCGCGCCTCCGGCACCGCCGAAGCCCGCGGCGGAAACGCCGAGCCGCCCCCGCGTCGCCACGAGCGAACCGGACATCCCGCTCCCGCCCGAACCCACGGACGAGGACGACGACATCTACTCCGAGGACTCCAGCCCGGTCCCGCCGCCTCCTCCGCCGCCCGCGGAGGAGGACCCGGAGCAGATCGCGCGCAAGCTGCTGTCGGATCACCTCGGCGCGCGCCCGCTGGACTGACCGCCTCGTGAGTGCCTATGCCGGTTAGAACCGGCACCGCCACTCACGAGGCCCAGGTCCGCCGCAAGCTTCGGTTCCGCGCCCGCTTGCTGGGCCATGTGTCTCGTGAGTGCTCGTGCCGGTTCTAACCGGCGCGAACACTCACGACGTTGAGCGGGTGCGGCGTCGGTGGCGTTCGTACGGTCACGGTCCGGGTCGCGGCGTCCCAGGCCCAGTTCGCGCTGCGGCGTCCGTCCACGTACACCGCGGACGGCTTGGCGGCGTTGGTGAACCGCACAGTCCAGGCGCGTTGTGAGGTGCCGATCGAGAGCGTCGCCGAGCGGGCGTTTTCGGTGTAGCGCAAGGAAGTTGTGGACGGCTCCTCGTAAAGGGTGAACGCGCCGTTGTGGCCACTAGCAACCGTGACAGTCGCGGCGGTCTGCGGATCGTGCGCGTCACCGGCCACGTTTCCGCTGCGGGTGACCATGATTCCGCCCGAACGCACGAACACTGGCATGGTGTCCCAGCCCGTGGTGATCTGCGCGGTGGTGCCGCCGCGGTAGGTCTTGCCGGTGAAGTAGTCCGTCCAGTCGTTGCCTGGCGGGAACCAGACGCTCGTGGTCGCCGTGGCACCCGGGCTGGTCGCCGGAGCCACGAGGACGTCGGGGCCGTACAAGTATTCCCCGCCGGACTGGGCGTACGCCTCCTGCTGGTCCGGATACTGAAGGTACAGCGGCCGCACGATCGGCATTCCCGTGGCGGTGGCCTGCTGCGCGAGCGTGTACGTGTACGGCACCAGGTTTTCGCGCAGGTTCAGGAATTTCGTCGCGGACGCGTCTGCGGCCGTTCCGTACTGCCAGGGCAGCCGGTCGCTGTGGTTGGAGTGCAGCCGGTCGATCGGCTGGAAGGTGCCTAGCTGCACCCAGCGCGCGTAAAGATCGTCTGGCAGTTTGGTGCTGCCCGGTTCGGTGCCGGGCTGCTGCAACCCGCCGGTGTGGCCGCCGATGTCGTGGCTTACCGAAGCCAAGCCGGTCGCCGCGGATTCGCCGGGGGTGTAGCCGACCTCGAAAGCCAGTGTGGCCCAATCGGAAATGGTGTCTCCGGTGAAGTGCAGCGTGGTGCGCTTGTCCGCCCACGGTCCGGTCGGCACCGCTGTCGGCGAGCTGTATCCACCGGCTTGCAGCGAGCCATACGCGCGGGAGAACGCGAAGCCGCCGTGTTGTGCGTACTGCTGGTTGATCCACGCGTCCGGAGTTACCCCGGCGAGGCTGGATTTCGAGCTGTCACAACACCAATCGAGCCACCAGACGTCGTTGCCCTGCTGTTCCATCGGACGGTGCAGGTCGAAGTAGGCGCGCAGCTGGTCTGGGTCGCCGAAGTCGAAGACGTAGCAGTCTTTTCCGCAACTGGGCTGCAGTTTGCCCTTCGCGGTCGCTTGCGCGGCCGGGAATTGCGGGTCGTCGGCGCGGATGCTCGGGTGGATGTTCAGCGACGTGTGCAGCCCCTGGTCGTGCGCCCATTGGAAGAACGCCTTCGGATCCGGGAAGCGGGCCGGGTCGATTTCCCAGCCGTTCCAGCGGTCCGGCGATTTGAAGTCGGTGTCGACGACGAGCATGTCGAGCGGCACGCCCTGCGAACGGAACTTGGGCACGATCGTCTGCTGGAAGTCGGCGGCCGTGCGGTCGTAATACTCGGAGTACCAGACGCCGTACGCCCAGCGGGGCAGCAGCAGCGACGGTCCGGTCAGCTGAGCCAGTTCTTGCAGCGCACGGCCGTAGTCTTGGCCGTAGGCGAAGACGTAGCCGTCCTGGTAACTCTCGCTGCTGGGCCGCTGAGTGACGACCTTGGTGCGTGGGTCGTACAGCGCCGAGGCGGTGTCGTCGAGCAGCGACCAGCCGTCCTGGTAAAGGATTCCTGGCGCGGAGACCGCAGTTCCGTCGACGCCGTCGAGGCCGCGTCGGTAACCGCCGAGCGCTGCGTGCGGGGCGAGCAATACCGAATGTGCCGCGGTGACGGCGACAGTGTCGAGGTTGATATGGCAGTTCGGGTCCGGGCAGGACAGCGTGACGGTGTTGGTGCCAGCTTTGAGCTTGACTGGTATCGCTTTGGTACGCCACGAATTCCAGCTGCTAGTCGACGGTAGAGTCAGGTTGGTCGAAGTGCCGCCTGCTTGGAGTGTCAACGAGGTTGGCTGGGTTTGGCCGGAAACGGCGATTGCGTCGGCGTAGCGGAGTTGCAGATCGTAGGTGCCATCGGCGGGGACGCCGGTAATCGTCAGGGCATCAGACGCACCGGCTCGCTCCATGCCTGCGAGGAAGGCCTTGCCGGAGTATCCGTCGTGGTCGCTGGCCGGATGTGCGCCACCGGACAGCGCGCCTTGCTCGGCCTCGCAGAGGACACCGAACGCACACGGCGTCGGCGCGGGCGGGACGGGTTGTGGGTACGCGGCACCGGTGTTGACCACGGCGAGGCTGTCGATGTTGACGTTGCCTGAGTCCGCGGTGTCGCGTTTGACGGTGATCTGATGCTGTCCTGCGGGCAGGGCGATCGGTACGGTCGCGAGGGCCCAGGTGTCCCAGTCAGCGGTGGTCGGCAGCGTGACGGTGCGTGCGTTAGTGCCGTCCACGAGGACGCTGAGTGTGCGGGTCGTGTGCTGCCCGTCGCCGCCGGTTCCGTTGGCGTAGCGCAGATCCAGCTGTTGATCGCCGGGCGCGGTGACCCGGAAGGCCAGGCTGTCGCCGGGGTTGATGAAGCCCGCCGCGAAGCCGTCGCCGGTGTAGCCGCGGTGGTCGGTGGCCGCGCCTGGCCCGTTGAGCCGCAGTTGTTCGGCCTCGCAGAGCGTGCCGAACGTGCAGACCGGAGTCAGCTTGCCCGCCCAGGGCTTCGCGGTGACGTCCTGGGCGCCGGCGCGCAGCTGGACGGTCAGGTTGTCGTCGGAAAACGCGCCCGAGCCGAGCTTGTAGCGCAGCTGGACGGCACTGGTCCGGATGGTCAGCCAGCCGTCGCGTTTTGTTGCGGTGTAAGGGGTTTTGGCGAAACTGCCGCGACCGACCGCGTTGAACGTGCCAGCGTCGACGAACTTGGCGTCGCCCGCGTACTCGGTCCGGATGAGCGTCGGCGACAGGACTTCGAACCGCGCTTGCCCGGCGGTCACCGCTGGTGGAGCGGCCTCGGCGACTCCCGTCGACACCAGCGTGCCCGCCATGGCTGTCACGGCCAGCAGCCGTATCAGTCGTCCTCGGAGTGAAGTTGCCACCGGCGCCTCCTCGACAGGTCCCCAGCGACGGTAAGTCGGGACCGATCAAGGGAGAAGACGGTGTCCGGTGTTCTGTCCGCTCAGTAGCCCTTTCGGCTCTCTGCGTCAGGCGCCGGCGAGGTACGCCTCGATCGCCTTGGCGATGGCCTGCGCGTAGTGCGCCCGTCCCGCCGCCGACGACATCTGACCAGCCTCGTCGGCGTTGCGCATGTTGCCGCATTCCACCAGCACAGCGGGCCGGGTCGACAGGTTGAGCCCGGCGAGGTCGTTCCGCGGCGAAAGACCCGCCGAACCGATGTACGTGGACGTCGCGAAGCCGTCGTCGCGGATTCCGTCGCGCATCGTGCGGGCCAGCTTCAGCGAAGGTTCACCCTGCGCGGCGTTCAACGGCGGTGCCGAATACGCGACGTGGAAGCCGTGCGCGGTCGGCGAAGTCGAGCCGTCGGCGTGGATCGACACCACCGCGTCGGCGTTCGCGTCGTTGCCGATCTGTGCGCGCTCGTCGACGCACGGGCCGACGCCGGAGTCGTTCTGCCGGGTGTAGACGACCTTGATTCCCTTGGCCGCCAACGCGTTCCCGACCTCGCGCGCGACCGCGAAGGTGAACGCGTGCTCTGGGTACCCGGCGTTGGTCGACGTGCCGGTGGTGTTGCACGGCTTCGTCTGCCCGCGCCCGGCGGGCACCTTCCGGTTGATCTCGCCGGGGTGCGCGGCGTTGCCGCCGTTGTGCCCGGGATCGAGGACCACGACCTTGCCCGAGCCGACCGGAGGCACCGCGGACGTCGACGGCGGACTCGAAGACGAGGACGGCGGCGGTGACGGGCTGGACGACGGGCTCGGCGTCGCTGAACCGGCCGACGACGTCGGCGCAGCGGCAGGTGAGGGAGGCGTCTCGCCGCCGCCGGAACACGCTGTGAGCAGCATCAGGCCGGTCAGCAGCGGGAGTGTCTTCGCACGCACGCGACCACGGTGCCACAGCACACGCGTGCCGCCAGGACGGACTCGCCGGGTACGCGGCTAGGCTGGTACAGAACACCCAAACGCGGAAGGACCGAGTGCGATCATGGTGCAACCCGGCGGCGGCGGCTTCGACCTGTCGCAGATCATGCAGCAGGCCCAGCAGATGCAGCAGAAGCTGGTGGAGGCCCAGGAGGAACTCGCCAACACCGAGGTCACCGGCACCGCGGGCGGCGGTCTGGTCACCGCGACGGTGTCCGGCGACAGCCAGCTGAAGGGCCTCGTCATCGACCCGAAGGTGGTCGACCCGGACGACGTCGAAACACTGGCCGACCTGGTGGTCGCCGCGGTGCGCGACGCGTCGGCGAGCGCGCAGAAGCTCACCGAGCAGAAGCTGGGCCCGCTGGCAGGCGGCCTCGGCGGCGGCATGCCGGACCTCGGCAGCCTCGGCTTCGGCGGCTGACACTTGTACGAAGGTGTCGTCCAAGACCTGATCGACGAACTGGGCCGGCTGCCCGGCGTCGGTCCGAAGAGTGCCCAGCGCATCGCGTTCCACCTGCTGGCCGCCGACCCCGCGGACATCGCGCGGCTGCAGGACGTGCTGGGCAAGGTCAAGGAGGGCGTGCAGTTCTGCGAGATCTGCGGCAACGTCTCGGAACAGGAAACGTGCCGCATCTGCCGCGACGAGCGCCGCGACCTCACGGTCATCTGCGTGGTCGAGGAACCGAAGGACGTGCTGGCGGTCGAGCGGACCCGCGAGTTCAAGGGCCGCTACCACGTACTGGGCGGCGCGCTGGACCCGCTGTCCGGCATCGGCCCGGAGCAGCTGCGGATGCGCGAGCTGCTGAAGCGCATCGGCGAGGCTGATGTCCGGGAGATCATCATCGCGACGGACCCGAACACCGAGGGCGAAGCGACGGCGACGTACCTGGTGCGGATGCTGCGCGATTTCCCGGGGCTGTCGGTGACGAGGCTGGCGTCCGGGCTGCCGATGGGCGGGGACCTCGAGTTCGCGGACGAGTTGACGTTGGGGCGGGCACTGTCCGGGCGACGAGCACTGTAATTTCTTTGCCCTCTGACCGCCCGACTCGCCCCAAACGCGGGATCGCGTACTTAAAGGCGATCCCGCACGCGACGACGGAGTCGGCGCCAAAATTTCAGCAATAACCCAGTTGTGCCAACGAGTCCACCACGAGATCCGACGGATGGTACTTGTCCATCCAGGACACTCCGCGCCGGTTCTGGTATGCGGCAAGGAAATCCTGCAGCCGGTCCGCGCGCATTTCGGTCAGGATGACGTTCTCGCCGATCCCGACGTGCCGTTCCGTGCGCGCCCGGTGGACCGCACACGGCAGGCCGAGGTAGCCGCATTCCTCTTGCAGCCCACCGGAATCGGTGACCACGTACTCCGCTCGCGCGACTAGCGGCAGGAACTTCAGGTAGCGCATCTTCGGCTGTGCGATGAACTTGTCGTCGAACAGGTTGTCCAAGCCCAGCGCCCGGATCTTCTCCCGCTCCGGCGCTCCGGCCAGGTACAGGACCGGCATCTCGCGGCTCTGCGCGCGCAGGATTTCCAGTACCTCACGGTATTTGTCCGCGCGCGACACCAGTTCGAACCGGTGCAGGGTCGCCAGGCCGAACTTCTCCGGCAGGCCCGGCACGTCCAGCGGCTGGTCGACGACCTGGCGCATCGAGTCGATCGCCGTGTTCGCTTCGGTGTTCACCACGACGCCGCGGGCGTTGCGCAGGTTGTGCACCTCGCGCTCGCTCGGCGAGAAGTGGATGTCCACTAGCTTTCCGGCGATTTTGCGGTTCAGTTCCTCCGGCAGCGGCGACAGGATGCTGCCCGACCGCGTGCCCGCCTCGATGTGCCCGACGCGTGCCTTAAGGATCTTCTTGCCGATCAGCGCCCCGTACGGCGTGGTGAACGTGTCGCCGTGCACGAGCACCAGCGGCGGGCGGCCGTCCTCGGTCAGCTGGGCGCGCAGTTCGGTGCGGCGGCTCCACGCGGTGCGCAGGACTTGTGCCGCCCAGCCGGGTACTTGCGCGGGGGATTCGAGGTTGCGCGCCTGCGAGCGAGGCACGAACCACAGATCCGGTTCCGGGAGCCGCAGATCGGACAGGACGTCGGCGACCTCGTCCACGTGCTGGGCGGTGAACCAGAGCTTCGGGGCCGCTCCGCGATCGGCGATCCGGTGGAAGACCGGGGCGATCTTGATCAGCTCCGCGGTGGTGCCGACAATGAAGGAAATCACCGGGGGCCCAATCGATGGAAGGTCGACGACGGCGGCCAGGATACTGAACACGCTGGTCCGGCGGGTGCAGGGTAGCCTCGCCGCGTGAGTGCGAACCCGCTCCCGCCGTCGCTCAGCGTAGTGATCCCGGTCCGCGACGAGCAGGACTGGATCGAACGCAGCGTGGGCGCGCTGATCGCCTCCGCGAAGGCGGCGCGGTGGCCGGTCGAGGTGCTCGTCGTGGACGACGGAAGCACCGACGGCACGCCGCAGCGGCTCGCCCGGCTGCGCGAGGAACATGGGATCACCGTGCTGAGTCAGTCCAACGGCGGCCGGTTCGAGGCCCGCCGCGCCGGGATGGCGAAGGCGTCGGGCGAATGGCTGATGCTGCTGGACAGCCGGGTCATCGTCGACGTCGGCAGCCTCTCCTTCCTGCGCGAACAGCTCGCCGAGCACCCGGAGCGCGCGGTCTGGAACGGCCACATCCACGTCGCCTCCGAGCACAATCCCTACGCGGGCTTCATGGCCGGCCTCGTCGCCGTCGGCTGGCGGCGGTACTTCGCGGACCCGAAGCTGACGTCGTTCGACATCGAAGAGTTCGACGTCTACCCCAAGGGCACCACGTTCTTCTGCGCGCGCCGCGACCTGCTGGAGGGCGCGGCCGCCGCGTTCGAATCGCTGTTCGACGACGTCCGGCTCGCCAGCGACGACACCCGCATGCTGCGCTGGATCGCCGAACGTTCGCGTATTTACCTGGCCCCGCAGTTCTCCGCGATCTACCACGGGCGTGACTCGTTCAAAAAGTTCTACGCTCAGTCATTCTTTCGGGGGACCACGTATGTTGATTCCTACCTAAATTCACCCGGTCCAGCGAGAAACGCGTTATTTTGTGCGCTCGCTGTAAGCGTCGTCGGCGTCGGGATGGCGGTGAAAAAGCCGAAGACAACGGCCGCGCTCGGCGTGGCCGGAAGCGTCGCGGCCGCCGCGGTGGTGAAGAAGTGCGGGGCGACCAACGCCGAGGCGCGCGCGGTCAGCACCCTGCTGCCGGTCTTCGCGGTCGGCTTCGGCTCAGGGGTGTTTCGCGGGCTCTACCTCGCGTTACGGGCGCGGCTGCGGCGTCGATGAGCGTGACCGGCGCTGAGGAGACGGCCAACGGAGTCGTCCGCGACACCCGCCGCACCGCGGGAAAACTCGGCGGTTCGCTGGTCGCGTCGATCATCCTGGGCTACGTCCTCACCGTCGCTTGCGCGCGGCTTCTCCCACCGGATCAGTACGCCACGTTCGTCACCTTCTGGGGCCTCCTGATGGGCCTCGGCAGCGCGCTTTCCCCGCTGGAGCAGGAGCTTTCCCGCCAGTCCGCGGTGGCCGCGCTGACCGGCGGTCTCGCTGGCCGGGGTGCGCTGCGCGCGGTGGCGGTCGCCGCCGCGATCGCCGTCGCGTTCGGACTAGCGCTGCTCTTCCCGCCGGTCAACGACCGGCTTTTCCACGGCGCCTGGGAACTCGCCCTCGTCGTGCTGGCCGGCGGCGTCGCGTTCGCCTGCCAGTTCGGCGTTCGCGGACTGCTGATCGGGCAACACCAGGTGAAGCAGTTCGCCTGGCTCGTGGTCGCCGAGCCGGCGGTCCGCGCGCTGGTGCTCGGCCTGCTGGTCGTCGCGACGGCATATCAGCTGGACCCGCTCGCGCTGGCGGTCGCGGCGGGATCGTTCGCCTGGCTGCTGTTCGTCCGCCAAGGCTGGCGGCTGCTCGACGTTCGCGCCGAAGGCGACGGCTGGCCGGTGACCGTCCGCCGGATGCTCATGCTGCTGCTCGGCGCCGCGCTCACCGCGAGCGTCATCACCGGTTACCCCGCGCTGGTCGGCCTGCTCGCCCCGGGCGGCGACCGCGACCGGCTCGGCGCGGTCTTCGCCGCGCTGGTCATCGCGCGGTTGCCGTTGACCTTGATCGGGCCGGTGCAATCGTTTGCGGTGCCGTTCGTCGTCCGGCTTTCCGCCAGCGAGGCCGGACGGCACCGGCTGCGCCGGGTGCTGCTGCTGGGCACGGGTGCCTCGCTCGCGCTGGCCGCGCTCGGCGCGCTGGTCGGCCTGCTGATCGGCCCGTGGGCGGTGCGGTTCGTCAACGGCCCCGGCTACCAGGTCGACGGCTGGGCGGTGGCCGGGCTCGTCTGGTCCTCGGTGCTGCTGGTGCCCATGCAGTTGCTCACCGCCGTGCTCGTCGCGCGCGCCCAGGCCAGGCGCGTGTTGATCACCTGGGCGGTGGTCGCGGCGACGGCTTCGGTTCTCCTGCTCGCGGTGCCTGGCGACACCGTGCCGCGCGCGGTTGTCGCGCTCGCCGCCGCGCCAATGACCGGTCTTGCGGTTGTGCTCGCATTTGTTCTTGCCAATTCGTCGGCAGCGGCAATGCGCGCCTCCCGTGAAACGTCGGCTTAGCGCCGCAGTATTGTGACTTCGCAGCCGCCGGCATCGGTGTGCGGCGAAGGGTAAAAAGCCGATCAGGTTTGGACCGCGAATTCGATGAACGTTCTTCTGGTGCTGCTCGCATTCTGGGTGCCCGGGCTCGTCTTCGGGGCCGCCGTCCGGCTGCGCGGATGGACTCTCGCGGCCGCCGCGCCGTTGCTCACCTTCGGGGTCGTCGCGCTCGGCGTCCCGGTGCTCGGCGGACTCGGCATCCGCTGGACGATGCTCGCCGTCGCGCTGTGGACCCTGGTGCTCTCCATCGCCGGTTCCGGGCTGGCGTTCGCGGCGCAACGGCTGCGCGCGCGCCGGCATCCGGACTGGACGGTCGAGGAACTGCCGAAGCTCACGCTGCGTGACCACGTGGTGATGGCGGCCGGCGTCGCCGCCGGGCTTGCCGTGGGCGCGATCGCTTTCCTGCGCGGCAGCAACGGGATCGACACCGTCCAGCAGGGCTGGGACGCGCCGTTCCACGGAAACCTGGTCCGCTGGATCGCCGAACACGGCGACGCCCGGCCGTCCACGGTGGGCACGATCGCGAATCTGCCGGGCCAGTCCGACTACTTCTACCCGGACACCTACCACGCGCTGCTCTCGCTGGTCTTCGGCAAGGCCGGGCTCACCATGATGCCCACGCTGAACCTGGCCGCGCTCGCGGTGATTTTCACCGTGCCGGTCGGTGTCGCGGCGATGTGCCGGGTGTGGGGCATGCCGGCGCTCGGCACCGCCGCGGCCGCCGCGGTCACCACGTGGTTCAGCGCGTTCCCGTACGACTCGTTGTGGCGCGGTCCATTGTGGCCGTACGTCGCGGGTGTCGCGCTGCTCCCGGCGATGCTCGCGCTCGCGCGGTACCTGCTGAAGCCGGACGGAATCGCGGGTCCGGTCGCGCTCGGCGTCGGCGTCGCCGGGCTGTGCGGCCTGCACACCAGCCTCGTGTTCGTGCTCGCCGTCTACTTCCTGCTGATCTTGCTCGCGGTGCTGCTGCGCTACGAGAAGATCGAATGGTGCCGCAGCGCGCCTTCGCTGATCGCGACGATCGGACTGGCGATTGTTCTCGGCGTGCCGCTCGTGCTGCCGTCGCTGTACAACGCGAGCGGCGTGACGAGCGCGTACTGGCCGCCGGAGGCGACGCTCGCCGGCGGCCTCGGCGAGACGCTCACCTTCTCCCCGATGTCGGAGTTTCCGCAGTGGTGGATCGGCGTGCCCGCGTTCATCGGGATCGTGCTGATGGTGCGGCACCGGCGGATGCTGTGGCTGGTCGGCGCGTACGTCGTGTTCGGCGGTCTGTTCATGGTCACCGTGTCGCTCGAATCGAACCTCGTGCAGAAGGTCACCAGCGTCTTCTACAACGACCACTGGCGGATCGCCGCGCTCGTGCCGCTCGCCGGTGCGGTCGCGTTCGGCGAGTTCGCGCACACGGCTGTCGCCTGGCTGGTTCGCAAGACGCAGCCGCGGGTGAAGCTGAAGCCGATCGCGCTCACCGGCGTCGCTGTGCTGCTGCTGGCTGTGGTGCTCGGCGGGCTGAGCAGGGGCGGCTACATCGGACGCAACGCGGTGCGGTTGGCGACCAACTACACGGACCGTTCCACGGTGTCCAAAGGGGAGGAAGTCGCGTACGCCTGGCTCGGGCAGCACACGATGCCCGGCGAGCACGTGATGAACAGCAAGGCCGACGGTTCGATGTGGATGTACGCGCTGTCCGGCGTGATGCCGGTCGAGTGGAACTTCTACGGCGCTGCGCCGAACACCAGGGCCGCGTACCTGAGCGACCGGGTCGACCAGATCGGTGAAAACCCGCGGGTTCGCGAAGACCTCGCCGACCTGCACGTGCGCTACGTGCTCCAGAGCCACGGCCCGGCCGCGCACAACGCGACCCCGTCGGCTGGCGTGGCCCGGATCGCCGAAGGCCCGGCGTTCCGGGTCGTCTTCCGAAATTCGGACGTGACGATCTACGAGATCGCGGGCCAGTCCGGGGCCGACGGTTCCGCCGCCGCGCCCGGAGCTGGCACTCCGCACGGGAAGTGAGCGGCTGATGGTGGCTTTCGTGCCCGGCTCACCGGTGAGCACCCGTCGCGTGCTCATCGTGATTCCGGCCCTCAACGAGCAGGACTGCGTTTCGTCGGTGCTCTCCCAGGTCAAGCGGTCGCTGCCGGGCATGGACGTGCTCGTCGTCGACGACGGTTCGGCCGACCGCACCGCCGAACTCGCCCGCGAAGCGGGTGCGCGGGTGGCTCGGCATTCGGTGAACCTCGGCGTGGGCGGCGCGATGCGCACCGGATTCCGCTACGCCGTCGCGCGCGGCTACGAAGCCGTGGTCCAGGTCGATGCCGACGGACAGCACGACCCGGACGAGGTCGGCGCGCTGCTGCGGCTGCTCGACGGGGGAGCCGACATCGCGATCGGCTCGCGGTTCGCGGGCAAGGGCGCGTACCGGGCGGTCGGGCCGCGCAAGTGCGCGATGGTCGCCCTGTCGCTGGTGTTCAGCAAGCTGTCCGGGAACAAGCTCAGCGACGTCACGTCCGGGTTCAAGGCGATGGGGCCGCGCGCGATCCGGCTGTTCGCCGCGTCCTATCCGGCCGAATACCTCGGCGACACGGTCGAGGCGCTCGTGATGGCCATCCGGGCGGAGCTCACGATCGCGGAAACCCCGGTCCTGATGCGGGAACGGGCGAGCGGCAGGCCGAGCCATTCACCGGTGAAGTCCGCTGTGTACCTGGGCCGCGCGGGGCTCGCGCTGCTGCTGGCCCTGGTCCGCCGTCGTCCGTCCGTCGGTTCTTCCGACGCCGCGTAGGGAGGGCTCCCATGGCAGGCTGGCGCGTACTGAGCATCGTCATCGCGTGTCTCGTGCTGTTCGTCGTCATCGAGATGATGCGACGGCGGAAGCTGCGCGAGAAGTACGCGGGCATCTGGCTCGTGGTGGCCATCGGAGTCGTGGTCCTCGCCGTGGTGCCGGCGGTGGCGAATTTCGTGGCGCACCTGACCGGCGTCGAAACCCCGTCGAACTTCGTCTTCTTCCTGTCCGGAGTGGTCCTCGCGCTAGTGTCGCTGCAGCTCTCGACCGAGGTCGGGCGCCTGGAGGAAGAGGTGCGGACCGCGGTCGAGGAGACCGCGTTGCTGCGCTGCGAACTCGAAGACGCTCATCGCCAGCTCGAAGCGCGCATCGCCGAACTGGAGAAACGCACGTCCGCACCTGACAACGCGGGCGGCCTGACCGAAGCGAGGCCAGCACGCGTTCTCTGATCTCCGCACTGCTCGCCGCTCCGCCCCGGCTCGGCGGCGTCCGGGTGCTCGCCATCGACGGTCCGTCCGGGGCCGGGAAGTCCACTCTCGCCGCCGAGGCGGTCGAAGCTCTCGGGCCGCGTGCCGCGCTGATCAGCACGGACGCCTTCGCCACCTGGGACGATCCCGTCGCGTGGTGGCCGCAGCTGGAAGACGGCGTGCTGACGCCGCTGGCGCAGGGCCGTTCCGGCGAGTACCGCCGGATGGACTGGACCTCCGGCGCCCCGCGGCCGGGCGAGCGGGTGCGGGTCGAGGTGCCCGAGGTGCTGGTGCTGGAAGGCGTGTCGAGCGGACGCCGGGCGGTGCGGTCCCGGTTGACGCGGCTGTGCTGGGTCGAGGGCGGCACCGAGGCTGAACGGTTGTCCAGGGCAGTCGCCCGGGACGGCGAGGCGGCGCGCGGCGAACTGCGCCGCTGGCAGTTGTTCGAGCGAGGGTGGTTCGCGGTCGACGGCACGCGCGAGGCGGCGGATCAGCTGGTCTGAACAACCGGAATCCCTGCTCGGCATCGGTTTGCGGCGGCCGAAAGCGCTATTGCGCGGAATGCGCGAGCCCGGGAAACTTCGAGTACATTCGGGCTGTTTCGCTGCCCTTCACGGGCAGCCCCCGGCGGTCTCCGGAGGGGTTCCGGCGGGGTTCCGGAACATCCACCGCACCCGGAACGGACAACCCGGTCGCTTAGGCCAACTGGGTGAGCAAACCGCCACTCAACGTACCAAACCGGCAGATTTCGCTACGCAGAGCGCACAATTGCCGACACGTTGCGGTCAATTTGGGGTTTACGTAGCGCGATCGTAACCTCGCGTGCTTAAGCGGAGGCCGAGTTCCCGCTAGTGTCACCGAACACACCGGTCGCACTGGTCTTCCCGAACTGACCGCCGACGGTGAATTTCGATACACCGAACATTCCCAAGGGGTGCCAGATGCAGCAATTGCGGCTGACCCGAACACGCCGGGCAGCTCTGATCGGGCTCGCGGGTGCGCTCGCGGTCTCGCTGTCCGCGTGCGCGGAATCGAAGCGCGACGAGTCCGGAGGCGGTGGTTCCGGGGGCACCATGGTCTTCGGCAACACCGGCAACCCGAAGATGTTCGACCCGATCTTCAACGACGAGGGCGAGACCTTCCGGATCACCCGGCAGATGCTGGACACGCTGATCCAGAACAAGCCGGGCACCGCGAACCTCGCCCCGTCGCTCGCCACGAAGTGGACGTCGAGCAACGAGGGCAAGACCTGGACCTTCGACCTCAAGCAGGGCGTGAAGTTCAGCGACGGCACCCCGTTCGACGCCAAGGCCGTCTGTTTCAACTTCGATCGCTGGTACAACATGAAGGGCGCCACCGCCCAGAGCCAGATGATCTACTACGGCGACGTCTTCGAGGGCTTCGCGCACAACGAGGGCACCACCAAGGGCGAGCCGGTCTACAAGAGCTGCGAGGCGAAGGACGACCACACCGCGGTTCTGAACCTGAACCGCGCGAAGGGCGCCTTCCCCGCCGCGTTCACGCTGCCGTCGTTCGCGATCCAGAGCCCCGACGCGCTGAAGAAGTACAACGCGGACAACATCACCGGCTCCGGCACCTCGATCACGTACCCGGAGTACGGCTACAAGCACCCGACCGGCACCGGCCCGTTCAAGTTCGAGGGCTGGGACCAGGGCAACGGCCAGATCACCTTGGTGCGCAACGAAACCAGCACGATGCCGCAGCCGGCGAAGCTGGACAAGCTCGTGTTCAAGGTGATCCCGGACGAGAACGCCCGCAAGCAGGCGCTCAAGGCGGGCGACATCAACGGGTACGACTTCCCGGCCCCCGCCGACTACGGGCTGCTGCGCAACGAGGGCGAGCAGGTGCTGATCCGCCCCTCGTTCAACGTGCTCTACCTCGGCATCAACCAGAAGGGCCCGAACGGCGCGAAGCTCAAGGACCCGCGCGTCCGCAAGGCGCTGGCCTACGGCATCAACCGCGAGCAGTTCGTGCGCTCCAAGCTGGCCGAGGGCTCCGAGGTCGCGACCGAGTTCGTGCCGAAGGCGATCGACGGCTACACCGACGACGTCGCCAAGTACCCGTACAACAAGGAACAGGCCAAGCAGCTTCTGAAGGAAGCCGGCGCCGAGGGCATGTCCCTGAAGTTCTACTACCCGACCGAGGTCACCCGGCCCTACATGCCGAACCCGGCCGACACCTACACCGCGATCTCCGAGGACCTGAAGGCCATCGGCATCAACGTGCAGCCGGTCGCGGAGTCGTGGAACGGCGGGTACAAGGACGACGTGCAGCAGAACAGCAAGCAGGACATCCACCTGCTCGGCTGGACCGGTGACTACAACGACGCGGGCAACTTCGTCGGCACCTTCTTCGGCCGCCCGAAGCCGGAATTCGGCTTGGAGGAGCAGTCCCTGTTCCAGGCGCTCTCCGCCGCGGACGCCGCGCCCGCCGGCGAGGCGCACACCAAGGCGTACCAGGAAGCCAACAAGAAGATCATGGAATACCTGCCCGCCATCCCGATCGCCTACCCGACGCCGGCGATCGTGGTTGGCCCGAAGGTCAAGGGCGTGGTGGCCAGCCCGCTCACCGACGAACGCTTCGACACCGTCACGATCGGCTGACGTGCTCCACTGAGCAGCCAGGCCAAGGGCAGGTGCTACCGCGCCTGCCCTTGGCCTCGTTCCCGGGCTGTACACAAAGGACTACTCGTGCTCCGTTTTCTCGTGCGTCGGCTGCTACAAGCGATCCCGACGCTCCTTATCCTGTCCATCCTGGTGTTCGCCTGGTTGCGCTCACTCCCCGGCGGGCCCGCGTCCGCGTTGCTCGGGGACAAGGCGACCCCGGAAAAACTGGCGAACCTGAACCACGTGCTCGGCCTCGACCAGCCGATTTTCGTGCAGTACTTCAAATTCCTCGGCCGGGCGATCACCGGCGATTTCGGCAATTCGCTCGTGTCCTCCCGTCCGGTGATGTCGGAGATCGGCACGTTCCTTCCCGCCACCATTGAACTGGGCATTTCGGCGATGATCATCGCCGTGGTGGCCGGCATTTCGTTCGGCTACCTCGCCGCCCGGTTCCGCGGCCAGATCGTCGACAACGTCATCATCGTGCTGACCCTGGTCGGCGTCGCGGTGCCGATCTTCTTCCTCGGCTACATGATGCAGGACCTGCTTTCCACGCCGCTCGGGCTTCCGTCGCAGGGCAGGCAGGCCCCCGGCATCGACGCCACGGTCGTCACGCATTTCGCCATTCTCGACGGAATGATGACCGGCGAATGGGACGCGGTCTGGGACGCGATCAAGCACCTCATTCTTCCCGCGCTCGCGCTCGCCACCATTCCGCTCGCGGTGATCACCCGGATCACCCGCGCGTCGGTGCTCGACGTGTTCAACGAGGACTTCATCCGCACCGCGAACTCGAAGGGCCTCACCCAGCCCGTGGTCCGCCAGCGGCACGTGCTGCGCAACGCGCTCCTGCCGGTGATCACCACGATCGGCCTGCAGACCGGCGCGCTGCTCGGCGGCGCCGTGCTGACCGAGCGAGTGTTCAACTTCCGCGGCCTCGGATTCCTTCTCGCCGAAGGGATCGACAAGCGGGACTACCCGCGGCTGCAGGCGCTGCTGCTTCTCGGGGCACTGGTCTACGTGCTCGTGAACATGCTCGTGGATATTTCTTACGGGCTCATCGACCCGAGGGTGCGTGTGCGGTGAACACTCTGCTGAACAAGAAGAAAGAGCCGATCGACAAGCTCGCCGCGGCGTCGGCGGGCGGACGCAGCCTCGGGGCCGAGGCGCTGCGCCGGATGCTGCGCAGCCCGGTGGCGATCGTCGGCGGCGTGATCACCCTGCTGTTCCTGCTGCTGGCGATTTTCGCGCCGCTGCTCGCGCCGAAGGACCCGCAGGTCCGGTATCTGCAGGACAAGGTCATCCTCGGGCGAGGCATCATTCCGGGCGCACAGCCCGGTTTCCCGCTCGGCGTCGACGATTTCGGCCGCGACTTCCTGTCCCGGCTGCTCATCGGCGCACAGCAGACGCTGCTGGTCGGCGTGCTCGCCACGGTGATCGGCGTGCTCATCGGCGCGCTCATCGGCGGGCTCGCGGGCGCGTTCGGCGGCTGGGTCGACACCGTCCTCATGCGACTGGTCGACGTGCTGCTGGCGTTTCCCTCGCTGCTGCTGGCGATTTCGATCGCGGCGCTGTTCGCGAAGCCGAGCCAGTGGACGGTGATCATCGCAGTGTCGATCATCGGCGTGCCGATTTTCGCCCGGCTGCTGCGCGGTTCGATGCTCGCCCAGCGCGAGGCGGACCACGTGCTGGCGGCGACGTCGCTCGGCGTGAAGCGCACGACGATCGTGTTCCGGCACATGCTGCCGAACTCGCTCGGCCCGGTGATCGTGCAGGCGACGCTGACCCTGGCGACCGCGATCCTGGAAGCCGCGGCGCTGTCGTTCCTCGGTCTCGGCGATCCGGACCCGACCCGCGCGGAGTGGGGTTTGATGCTGGGCAGCGCGTCCCAGCACTACCTCGACATCCGGCCAGAGCTGGCGTACTACCCGGCCATCGCGATCATCATCGTGGCGCTCGGGTTCACCCTGCTCGGCGAGTCCCTCCGCGAATCCCTCGACCCGAAGAACCGGCGGTGACCCCGTGGCACTTCTCGAAGTCCGCGACCTGAAGGTCGTGTTCCAGCGCCGCGGAGAGCGTCCGTTCACCGCGGTCGACGGCGTGAGTTTCGACGTCGAACCCGGCCAGACGGTCGGGCTGGTCGGCGAGTCCGGCTGCGGCAAGTCGGTGACCTCGCTCGCGATCATGCGGCTGCTCGCCAAGCGCGGCAACACCGTCACCGGTTCGGTGCGCTTCGAGGGCACCGACCTGCTGACCCTGTCCGACCGGGAAATGCGCGACCGCCGCGGCCGCGATCTCGGCATGGTGTTCCAGGATCCGCTGTCCTCGCTGAACCCGGTCATCCCGATCGGGCTGCAGATCACCGAGGTGCTGGAGCGCCACCGCGACATGCCGCGCAAGAAGGCGCGGATCGAAGCGGCGGAACTGCTCGACAAGGTCGGCATTCCCGACCCGACGCGGCGGCTTTCCGAGTACCCGCACCAGCTTTCCGGCGGGATGCGGCAGCGCGCGCTGATCGCGATCGCGCTGGCGTGCCGTCCCCGGCTGCTCATCGCGGACGAGCCGACCACCGCGCTCGACGTGACGATCCAGGCGCAGATCCTCGCCCTGCTGCGGGAACTGGTGCAGGACACCGGAACCGCGCTGGTGATGATCACGCACGACCTCGGCGTCGTCGCCGGGCTCTGCGACGAGGTCAACGTGCTTTACGGCGGCCGGATCGTGGAGCGCCAGGAGCGGCATTCGCTGTTCGCGCAGCCGCGGCATCCGTACACGCACGGCCTGCTTGCTTCGATCCCCCGGCTCGACGAGGGCCGCGGCGAGAAGCTGGTGCCGATCCGCGGTTCGGTGGCCGACAACATCCCGTGGGACGGCGGGTGCGCGTTCGCGCCGCGCTGCCCGAACGCGGTGGCGGCCTGCCTGGAGAATTCGCCGGAGCTGGTTCCCGACCGGAACGGCTTGCTGCGCTGCCACAACCCGGTGCAACCCGCCGTGGCGGCAGGAGGAGGGACCCGATGACGGTGGCGAACACCGACGACGTGCTGCTCGAGGTCACCGACCTCAAGGTGCACTTCCCGATCAAACGCGGCATCGTCGTGGACCGCACGGTGGGCCATGTGTTCGCGGTGGACGGGGTCGACCTGTCGATCCGCCGCGGCGAAACCTACGGCCTGGTCGGCGAATCCGGCTGCGGCAAGTCCACGCTCGGCCGGGCGATCCTGCGGCTCAACGAGCCGACCGACGGCAAGGTCGTCTTCGACGGCACCGACGTCGCCCAGCTCAAGGGCGAGGAGCTGCGCAAGGCGCGGCGGCGGATGCAGATGGTGTTCCAGGACCCGATGTCGAGCCTGGACCCGCGCCAGTCGGTCGAGTCGATCCTCGTCGAGGGCATGCGCGCGCACGGGCTGGACAAGGACAAGGAGTCCACCGCGAAGCGGCTGCGCGAACTGCTGCACGCGGTCGGTCTTCCGGAGACTTCGCTGCGGAAGTACCCGCACGAGTTCTCCGGCGGCCAGCGGCAGCGCATCGGCATCGCGCGGGCGCTGTCGGTGGAACCGGACCTGATCGTCGCGGACGAACCGGTGTCCGCCTTGGACGTTTCGGTGCAGGCGCAGGTGGTGAACCTGCTGGAGGATCTGCAGGACGAGCTCGGCCTCACGTACGTGGTGATCGCGCACGACCTCGCGGTGGTCCGGCACATCTCCGACCGGATCGGCGTGATGTACCTCGGCGCGCTGGTCGAGGAGACGACGTCGGAGGAGCTGTACCAGAACCCATTGCACCCGTACACGAGGGCGCTGCTGTCGGCGATCCCGGTGCCGGACCCGGTGGTGGAGGACAGCCGGGAGCAGATCCTGCTCGCCGGCGACCTTCCGTCGCCGGCCAATCCGCCCTCGGGCTGCCGGTTCCACACGCGGTGCCCGTGGAAGCAGGAAAGCCTGTGCGACACCGATCGCCCGCAGCTGCGCGAGATCGGCGCCGGGCACCGGGTGGCCTGCCACTACGCGGAGGACATCCGCGACGGCCGGATCCAGCCGCACAAGGTCGAGGTGGAACTGGTCGACGCCGCGGCGCTGAACCCGGACCTCGGCCCGCCGGACGTCGGTTCGGCCGCCGAGATCCTCTGAAGCGTCCGTGAAGGGCTCCTTGAGGGAATTAGATTCCCTCAAGGAGCCCTTCACGGCTTTCAGGGCTGGAGGTCGACGGCGGCGCGGAACGAACCGTCCATGTGGAACGGCGTCGAGCTGTGCTCGTGCGTGATCAGCCAGCCGTTTTCCTGCCGCTGCAAGGCAAACGTGCTGCGGAACCAGAGCGTGAACGATTCGGTCTCGCCCAGCGGCGTCGCGGTCAGCTTGGTCAGCGCCGCCACCACCGCCAGGTCGCCGGACACGGTGATCTCCTCGTCGTGGTGGGTGCGGGAAATCGGGCCGTCGAAGGTGCTGAACCACTGCGTGACGTAGTCCGCGGAAGCACCGGTCGTGGCCAGCGGCGGGGCGAGGTCGAATCGGACCGCCTTGTCGGCGTAGCAGGCGACGACCCGCTCCGGGTCCTTCGCGTGCGTCGCGGCGGTGTGCTCGGCCAGCAGGTCGCGGATCTCGTTCTCGGACATCCTGTGTTCTCCTTTTCCCGGATGGTGTGTTCGTCCGGGACGTCGAAGCCGTCCGCGCGGCTTCGACATCAGGGTTAGAAAAACTTTTCGAGGAGGCTTCCGATGAAGTATCTGGTCCTGATCTACGGCAACCCGGCGTCGCGCGCGGCCTGGGCGGGGATGACTGACGAGCAGAAGGCCGAGGGCCTGCGCGCCTACCAGCGGTTCCACGAGGAGCTGGAAGGCACCGGCGAGCGGATCGTGTCCGAGCGCCTTGCCGCGCCGGAGCTGACGAAGCAGGTTCACGTGCGGACCGACGGCGTGAGCACCACCGACGGCCCGTTCGCCGAGATCAAGGAGCAGCTCGCCGGTTTCTACCTGCTGGAGTGCGATTCGGAGGCCCGCGCGCTGGAGATCGCCGCGCGGATCCCGGAAGCGCCGTTCGCGACGATCGAGGTGCGGCCCGTGATGGGGCTGACCGGCGACGTGGACTTCGAGCTGTGATCGACGGCCTCCTGCGCGACCTCATTCCGCAGGTGCTGACCGCGCTCGTGCGCCGCTACGGCGATTTCGGCAAATGCGAGGACGCCGTGCAG
Source organism: Amycolatopsis sp. NPDC054798 (assembly GCF_053611505.1). Classification (NCBI taxonomy): domain Bacteria; kingdom Bacillati; phylum Actinomycetota; class Actinomycetes; order Pseudonocardiales; family Pseudonocardiaceae; genus Amycolatopsis; species Amycolatopsis sp. NPDC054798. Next base: position 289,937 of record NZ_JBSHAM010000001.1, read on the forward strand.
GAGGCCCTGCTCGCCGCCGCCGTGCAGTGGCCGAACGACGGTGTGCCGGACAATCCGAAGGCCTGGCTCATCACGACTGCCTCGCGGCGGCGGATCGAGATGTGGCGCAACGAAGCCGCCCGCATCCGTCGAGAGGAGACGGTGGCCGCGCTGGAGCCGCCGTCCTTCGAACTCGTGCCGCAGCAGGACGACACCCTCACCCTGCTGTTGCTCTGCTGCCATCCCTCGTTGACCAGGCCATCGCAGGTGGCGTTGACCCTGCGTGCTGTCGGCGGCCTGACCACCGCCGAGATCGCGCGGGCGTACTTGGTCCCGGAGCCGACGATCGGCCAGCGGATCAGCCGGGCGAAGCAAAAACTGCGCGGTGCGGATTTCGCGCTGCCACCCCAGGACGAACTGCCGGAACGCGTCGCCGCGGTATTGCAGGTGCTGTATCTGGTGTTCACCGAAGGCCACACCGCCAGCTCAGGCAGCGAGGTGAACCGTGTCGAACTGACCGCCGAGGCCATCCGGCTCGCCCGGCAACTGCACACCCTGCTGCCTGCTGACGGTGAGGTCGCCGGACTGCTCGCGCTCATGCTGCTCACCGACGCCCGCCGCCCCGCCCGCACCGGCCGTGACGGTGTTCCGGTGCCGCTGGCCGAACAAGACCGCTCGTGCTGGGACGCGTCCGCGATCGCCGAAGGCAGCGCACTCATCGAACACGCGTTGGCCACCACCCCGGTCGGCCCGTACCAACTGCAAGCCGCAATCGCGGCTGTGCACGACGAAGCCCAGACTGCCGACGCCACCGACTGGCCGCAGATCTTGCTGTTGTACGACCTTCTTCAGCAGATCGCCCCCGGCCCGATGGTCACGCTGAACCGCTTGGTCGCGCTCGCCCGCGTCGAAGGCCCGGCGGTCGCGCTGGCCGAACTGGACGCGACCGACCTGGACCACTATCGCGCCGACGTCGTCCGCGCCCATCTCCTGGAGCTTTCCGGCGATCCGCACGGAGCCCGCGACTGCTACGTCCGTGCCGCCCAGCGCACCCTGAGCCTGCCGGAACGGGAGTACTTCGAATCGCGCGCTTTGCGTGTTATGTCGGAAAAACCCTGAAAAACCCTGCCGGAAGACGGACCCCACCCCCGACTCCAGGCGGACGCGAGAATCGTCCCCGCGTGGGTACTCTGCGGGGACCAGGCACACATCACAAGGGGGTTGGCAGTGAACATCGACCACGTGCTGGAGGCGATCCCTCCGCTGGCGGTCTACCTGTTGGTGGGCTTGGTGGTGATGGTCGAAAGCCTGGGCATCCCGCTGCCGGGGGAGATCGTGCTGGTGAGCGCGGCGCTGCTGGCGTCGTCGCACAGCGGGCTGAACCCGCTGTGGATCGGCGTGCTGGCGTCGGCCGGCGCGATCATCGGCGACAGCATCGGATACCTGATCGGCAAGAAGGGCGGCAAACGGCTGTTCGCGTGGGCAGGCCGGAAGTTCCCTAAACATTTCGGCCCAGACCACATCGCGAGCGCCGAAAAGATGTTCCACAAACGCGGCATGTGGGCGGTGTTCTTCGGCCGCTTTGTCGCGGTGTTGCGCATTCTGGCCGGTCCGCTCGCCGGGTCGCTGAACATGCACTACCCGCGGTTCCTGGTCGCGAACGCTCTCGGCGGCATCGTGTGGGCGGGCGGAACGACGGCGCTCATCTACTACCTTGGCGTGGTCGCCGACAAGTGGCTGAAGGGCTTCCAGTGGGCCGGCCTCGGAGCGGCGCTGGTGATCGGCGTGGTGGTGACGCTGATCCTGAAGAAGCGCATGGCCCGCCACGCCGCGGCGGAGTCGTCGGCGACGAAGGACGACGCGGTCGCCTGAGTTCGGCTACCGAAAACCCCCGGCGTTGCCGGGGGTTTTCTGTTTGCCTGGGCGTGTTCACACCGGCAGTAATTCCTCCGGCGCCACCGCGGGCTTCCGCCGCAGCGACCCCAGCAACACCCCGCCGATCACCACCGCTGCCGCCACGAGGGTCAGGACCGTCGGCACCTCGCCGAGGATGAAGAACGACGCCGTCAACCCGACCACTGGCACCAGCAGCGAGAACGGCGCGACCACCCCCGCCGGGTTGCGGCGCATCAGCGTGGTCCAGATGCCGGAGCCGACGACCGTCCCGAAAATGACCACGTACGCCAGCCCCACGACGCCGATCAGGCCGGTCTTGGTGCCGAGCGTCGCCAGCGAGTGCCAGGCGGCACCCGGTCCCTCGAAGATGCTCGACAACGCCAGCATCGGCAGCGGCGGCACCACTGACATCCACAGCGTCAGGTGCAGCGGGTTGTCCGGCTCCGCGCGGCGCATGCTCAGGTTGCCGATCGCCCAGCTCAGCGCGGCCAGCAAGGTCAGCACGACCGGGACCAGCGCGGCGTGGGCGGACTGTTGCCAGGCGATCGCCGTCATGCCCGCCACCGCGAGCAGGATCCCGGCCAGCTGCCGTCCGGAGACGCGTTCCCGCAGCAGCACCGCGCCGAGCAGCACGGTAAACGGCGCGGACGCCTGCAGCACCAACGACGCCAGCCCGGTCGGCATGCCCAGGTGCATCGCGACGAACAGGAACGCGAACTGCCCGGTGCCGAACCCGAGCCCGTAGCCGAGCAGGTAACGCAGTTTCACCCGCGGCCACGGCACGAGGAACATCGTCGGGATCGCGATCAGCAGGAACCGCAGCGCACCGGCGAACATCGGCGGGAACTGGCCGAGGGTGGCGTGGATCGCGATGAAGTTGAGGCCCCACAAGACGGCGACGAACACAGCGAGCAAACGGTCCCGGATGGCCATGCCTCAACTCTGCCTAGCCAGACCTTGAAGCACCAGCGAGAATAACTGCACTGACTGTGTAGCAGTGCTTCACATACACTGCCCGAATGGACTTGGGCAGGCTTCGGACGCTGCGCGAATTCGCCGATCGGGGCAGCGTCACCGCCGCTGCCCGGGCGTTGCACTGCACGCCGTCGGCGATCTCGCAGCAGTTGCGCGCGTTGCAGGCGGAGGTCGGCATCGCGCTCACCGAACCGGCTGGCCGCGGGCTTCGGCTCACCGACGCCGGCCGTGCGCTGGTCGCCCGCGCCGACGACGTGCTGGCCGCGCTGGACCGGGCCGAAGCGGAGCTGGACACCTACCGCAGCGCCCCGCGCGGGCGCGTGCGGATCGCGATCTTCCAATCCGCCGGGCTGATGCTCCTGCCCGGTCTGCTGCGCCGCATCGAACAGCACGAAAACCTCGAGGTCGACGTCCGCGACGTCGACATGGTCCCGTCGCAGGTGCCCGGTCTGGTCGCCGACTACGACGTCGTCGTCGCGCACCGCGACGAGCACGCGGCCGAATTCGACACCGAACGCCTCGACGTCTTCCCGTTGCTGCGCGAGCCACTGGACGTCGCTCTTCCCGTCGGCCACCGCCTCGCCCGCAACCGCCGCGTCGGCCTGGCCGATCTCGCCGACGAACGCTGGATCTCGGTCGACCACGGCTTCCCGGTCGACGACGTCCTCCGCTCGCTGACCGTGCGCACCGGAGTGCGGCCGCAGATCGTCCAGCGCATCAACGATTTCCGCATCACCGAACGGCTCGTCGCGGCCGGGCACGGGATCGCGCTGATGCCCCGGTACACAATGGACACTCGGCGCGGCAGCGGACTGGTCTGCCGCCCGCTGGCCGGAATCCGCGCGGCGCGGCTGGTGGAAGTGGTGTGCCGGACGGGTGCGGCGAACCGCCCAGCCGTCGCGACCGTGATCGACGAGATGCGTGCGGAAGTAGCCGCACTTACGACCTAGCTGGGCTCCCGGGCAGGCAAGCCCCGCAGCAGTGTGTCGAGAAACAGTTCGAACCGCGGCGCTTCCGGCCCGAGGTCGAGCGGGTTCTCCCGCACCGCTAGCCAGCTCACTGTGCAGGTGATGAAGATGTACCAGCTTTGCTCGGCCAGCTCCGGCCGCACGCCGGCGTTGGTGAACGCGGCGACCACCTGAGAGCGCAGGCGTCCGAACGAATCCGCGTTGTGCCGATGCGGCCGGGACAACCGGGTCGCGTAACCGGGTACCGCGAGGAACTGATCGTGCATCGCCCACGCGACCTTCGCGAGCCACGGTCGCCAAGCCCGGCGCGGAGGCCCCTCCGTCGGCAGGACTCGCTCCAGCACCACCTCGCTGATCAGGTCGAACAACGCGTCCCGGTTGGCGACCCAGCGGTAGAGCGCGCCGTGCGTCACGCCGAGTCGCGCCGCCAGCTCGCGCATGGTCAACGTGTCGAGATTCCCGGCGGACAAGGCCGCGTCGACGATCCGCTCGCGATCGAGCTGGGCGGGGCGGCCGGGCCGGGGTCGGGTCATAGCTCCGGACTCTACCGAGACAGAGTTAGTGACCAATGGTTACAAACCGGGGTACGGTGGTGGCATGACCGAAATCCACGGAACAGTGCGGCCGGGCTTCGAGCAAGTGCGAGACGTGTTCGCGGCAGTGACCGACGGATCGGCTCAACTGGCGGCGTACCACCGCGGCGAACAAGTGGTCGACCTCTGGACCGGCGAAGACATCGACGGGGATTCCCTGATCGGCGCGTACTCCGCGTCGAAGGGAGCAGCACACCTGACCGTCGCGCTGCTCGTCCAGGACGGCGTGCTTGATCTGGGCCAGCGAGTGAGCCACTACTGGCCGGAGTTCGCCGCCGAAGGCAAACAAGACGTCACCCTGCGACAACTCCTGGCGCACCGAGCCGGGCTCGTCGGTTCCGACGAAGGTTTCTCTCGCGCGGAACTCGCGGACGACCGCATCGTCGCCGAACGACTGGCCCGGCAGCGTCCGTTCTGGCGGCCAGGCACCGCGTTCGGCTACCACGCCCTGGTGGCCGGCGCGCTCAGCGGCGAGGTCGTTCGCCAGGCAACCGGCCGCACCCTTCAGGAACACTTCGCCGACCGCGTCCGCGATCCGTACACAGTGGACTTCTACCTCGGCCTGCCCGCCGAATTGGAGTCGCGATTCGTCAGCACGCAACCGATGGTGCTGACCCCCGAGCGGCAGGTCATGTTGCCCGCCGCGAACAGCCTGCCGGGCATCGCGTTCAACCGGCACCATCCAGACGGCCCGGAAGTGTGGGAACTGCCGAACCTCCCGGAAGTCCGACGGCTCGGCTCGGCATCGTTCGGCGGCGTCGCCTCGGCCCGCGGCCTGGCCCGGATGTACGCGGCGGCGATCAGTCCGTTAGGCGGCGAACCGCCGCTGCTGAAGCCGGAAACCGCCGCAGAGTTCGCACAGATCCAGTCCATCGGTTACGACGTGGTGTTGCGCGAGCAGAAGGCGTTCGGCATCGGTTTCCACGCCACCAGCGAGCGCTACCCAGAGCTGGGCCAAGGCAGCTTCGGGCACAGCGGCGCGGGCGGGCAGCAGGCGTTCGCCGATCCTCGCAACGGCATCGCTTACGGCTACACCCGCCGTCGCGTCCCGTTCCCCGCCGCTGCGGCTCCGGAGAATGAGCCGCTGATCAAGGCGCTGTACTCGGCGTTGAATGGTGGGCGGTGAGCCTGCGACACAGCTTTCGCGAACCCTGACAATGGGTGTCAGGGTTCGCGCGCACGCTGGTGGTCCACCGAGAGAGAGGGGACAAACCGAATGAGCGGGGAACTGGCCGGCAAGGTCGCGCTCGTGGCGGGCGGCACGCGCGGGGCGAGCCGGGCGATCGCGGTCGAACTGGGCCGGGCCGGGGCGTACGTGTACGTCACCGGTCGCACGACGCGTGCCGGACGGTCCGAAGTGGACCGTCCGGAGACCATTGAGGACACCCTGGAGAGGATCGAAGCCGCTGGCGGCAAGGGAAGCGCGCTGCGGGTCGACCATCTGGTGAGCGACGAGGTCGCCGCGCTCGCCCAGCGGATCGACGCCGAGCACGGCGGGCTCGACATCCTGGTCGACGGCATCTGGGGCGGCGATCGCTACCTGGAATGGGGCAAACCGATCTGGGAGCATTCGCTGGACGCCAGCCTGCGGATGATGCGGCTGTCCCTCGACGCCCACCTGATCACGAGCCACCATCTGTTTCCGCTGGTCATCCGCCGCCCGGGCGGGCTCGTGATCGAGTTGACCGACGGCACCGCCGAGTACAACGCGAAGTACCGCGAGGGCACGTCGCTGCCGTACTACCTGGCCAAGGCGGCGATCAACGTCCTGGCCGTCGGCGAGGCGGCCGAACTCAAAAAGCACGACTGCACCGCGATCGCGTTCACGCCGGGATGGCTGCGTTCGGAAGCGATGCTGGAGATTTTCGAGGTCACTGAGGAAAACTGGCGGGACGCGACCGTCCGCGAGCCGCACTTCGTGATCTCGGAATCGCCGACCTTCTCCGGCCGCACGGTCGTCGCGCTCGCCGCCGACGCGGATCGACACCGCTGGACCGGACAGACCGTTTCCAGCGGGCAGCTCGCGAAGGTTTACGAGATCGACGACGTGGACGGCAGCCGTCCGGACGCGTGGCGGTACATCGAGGAGGTCCAGGAACCCGGAAAACCCGCTGACGCCAGCGGTTACCGCTGATGTCCGTGAGGGGAACCCTGAGGGAACCAGATTCCCTCAGGGTTCCCCTCACGGACGGTTGCGGTCGGCGAGCGCCTGACCGAATTCCGCGACCGCGGCGCGGATCTCCGGCGGGGTCAGCACCTCGACGCCGGGGCCGAGGGAAACCAGCTGTCCGACGGCGACTTCCTTGCCCTCCATGGCGAACTCGGCCTCGGCCCACCCGTCGTCGTCCTTCGGACCGAGCGACACCAGCACCTCGTTCACGTGCTCCGGCCCGAAAACCCGCCGCAACGCACCCGCCGCGGACCGGTCGAGCCGAGCCGTCACCTTCAACGGCAGCGGCATTTTCTCGAACTCCGCCGACGACGCGCGCCACCAGTCAGCGAGCGAGAATTCTTCCGGCCGCACAAAGGTTTCGCCGGTTTCCGCGACCGCTTCCAACCGGGAGACGCGATACGTCCGCAAGTCAGCGTCGACTCGCGCCACCAGGTACCAAACCCCGGCTTTCAACACGAGACCCAGCGGATCGAGCGTCCGCCGGGTGACCTTGTCGCGCCGCCGATAGCGCACGTCGAGCCGCTGCTGAGTCCACACCGCCTTCGCGACCATCGGCAGCGCGGCCGTGTCGTCCGGCGAGCTGAACCAGGCCGACGCGTCGAGGTGAAACCGCCCGGCGACCGTCCGGGCCTGTTCTTGCAGCTGAGCGGGCATGCTCGCGGACACTTTCGCGTGCGCGGCAGCCACCGCGGTGCCGAGGCCGAGCCCAGCCAGCGCGTCCGGCACGTCGAGGGCCAGCAGCGCGACGGCCTCACGCGAGGTGAGGCCGTCGAGCCGCGAACGCCAGCCGTCGACGAGCCGGATGCCGCCGTACCGCCCTGGTTCGCTCCAGAGCGGTACGCCGGCTTCGCGCAACGCGGCGAGATCCCGCCGCAGCGTCCGCTCGGTCACGCCTAGCTCGTCCGCCAGCTCCCCGACGGTGCCCGCGCGTTTGCGGTGCAGCGTGAAGAGCAACGCGACCAGCCGCTCAGCCCGCACACCTACCTCCCGCCCGGTCCCGACCACCCCAATGTGGCATTGGGTGCATGCGACGCACCGAACGCCACATTGGGTGCGTGTGACGCACCCAATGCCACATTGGGGCGCATCAGACTTGGGTCAGCGGTTCGCCCGGTTGACCGCGCTCACCACGGCACGCAGCGAAGCGGTGACGATCGACGGGTCGACACCGATGCCCCAGAACACGCGGTCGGAGATCGCGCATTCGATGTAGGACGCGGCGCGCGAGTCGTCGCCGGGGCTCAGCGTGTGCTCGCTGTAGTCCAGGAGCCGCAGGTCGTAGCCCACAGTGGACAGTGCGTCGAAGAACGCGGCGATCGGCCCGTTGCCGCGGCCGGTGATCTCGTGCTCGTCGCCCTCGACCTTCACCGTGGCCTCGAGGTCGTACTCGCCGCCGCCGTTGTCGGTGACCCGCTGCTTGATCAGCTCCAGCGGGGTCTTCGACTCCAGGTACTCGGCCGAGAACGCGCGCCACATGGTGGCCGGGTCGACCTCGCCGCCCTCGGTGTCGGTGTAGGCCTGGATGACCTTCGAGAACTCCATCTGCAGCCGGCGCGGCAGGTCCAGCTGGTGCTCGGCCTTCATGATGTAGGCGACGCCGCCCTTGCCGGACTGCGAGTTCACCCGGATCACGGCCTCGTAGGTGCGGCCGACGTCCTTCGGGTCGATCGGCAGGTACGGGACCTCCCACGGGTGCTCGTCGACCGGGACGCCCTTCTTGTCCGCGGCGTCCTTCATCGCGTCGAGGCCCTTGTTGATCGCGTCCTGGTGGCTGCCGGAGAAGGCGGTGAACACCAGGTCGCCGCCCCACGGCGAGCGTTCCGGGACCGGCAGCTGGTTGCAGTACTCGACGGTCCGCTTGATCTCGTCCATGTCGGAGAAGTCGATCTGCGGGTCGATGCCCTGGCTGTAGAGGTTCATGCCCAGCGCGACCAGGTCGACGTTGCCGGTGCGCTCGCCGTTGCCGAACAGGCAGCCCTCGATCCGGTCCGCTCCGGCCTGGTAGCCCAGTTCGGCGGCGGCGATGCCGGTGCCGCGGTCGTTGTGCGGGTGCAGCGACAGGATCACCGAATCGCGGCGCTCCAGGTTGCGGCTCATCCACTCGATCGAGTCGGCGTAGACGTTCGGCGTCGCCATCTCGACGGTCGCCGGCAGGTTCAGGATGACCGGCTTCTGCGGTGTCGGCTGCCAGATCTCGGTGACCGCGTTGCACACCTCGAGCGCGTAGGACAGCTCGGTGCCGGTGTAGGACTCGGGCGAGTACTGGAAGCGGAAGTCGGTGTCCGGCTGCTTAGCCGCCAGCTCGACGACCATTTCCGCGGCCTGCGTGGCGATCTTCTTGATGCCCTCGCGCTCCTCGCGGAACACCACGCGGCGCTGCAGGATCGACGTCGAGTTGTAGATGTGCACGATCGCCCGCGGCGCGCCCTCGAGCGCCTGGAAGGTGCGCTCGATCAGCTCGGGACGGCACTGGGTCAGCACCTGGATGTGCACGTCGTCGGGAATCGCGCCCTCGTCGATGATCTCGCGCACGAAGTCGAAGTCGGTCTGCGACGCGGCCGGGAAGCCGACCTCGATCTCCTTGTAGCCCATGCGGACCAGCAGGTCGAAGAACTTGCGCTTGCGCGCGGGCGACATCGGGTCGATCAGCGCCTGGTTGCCGTCGCGCAGGTCGACCGCACACCACAGCGGCGCGCGCTCGATGCGCTTGTCCGGCCAGGTGCGGTCGGGTACGTCGATGTTCTCGACTACGTCGTACCAGGGGCGGTACCGGTGGACCGGCATGGACGTGCCGCGCTGCGGGTTCCACGAGGGCTGTCCGGCTGGCGCGGGACGAGAGGGCGTGCGCAGACGGGAGTTAGTGGTGCGGGGGTCGGTGCTCATCGCGGGAAAATCTCCTGAAGGGTTCGGTGCGGACGACCGGCACCACAAAGCCCCGCGACGAGGAGCCGGTCAGATCAGGCCCCGTCGCGGCAGCGAAGCAGGAGTTCACGCGCCACGGGGTCACTGTAACCACCCGCCGCGGCGAAAGGGAAGCCGACCGCCGCGATCGAACTGTTACGTCGGGTGGCTGATACCTGTTACTAGCGGGTAGCGAGCCGCGAGACGACGTGCCAGACTGCCCGGCATGGGCGAGCACGCGGAACAGGCGCAGGAAACCGAGGCGAAGGCGCGTCCCCAGCGCACGCCGGTGGACTGGCGGCGCACTCGCGAGCGGGCGGTGTCGTTCCTCGCGTCGCTCGTGCGCTGGGCCGGGCTGTTGTTCGCCGCGATACTGGTGCTGCACGTGATTTTCGTCATCGGCGAGGCCAACCAGGGCAACGGCATCGTCTCGTTCGTCCGCAGCTGGGCGGACGGGCTGTCGCTCGGCTTCAAGGACCTGTTCACGCCGAGCGACGCGAAACTGCGGGTGCTGGTGAACTACGGCATCGCGGCGGTGTTCTGGCTGATCGTGTCCGGCATTCTGGCGAAGATCATTCGCCGCGTCGGCGGCGGCGTCTGACCAGTCGCGGTCCGCGACATTTCAAGGTTCTCGAACTGCGGCGCGAGCGAATTCAAGGAAACAGCCGTCTCTTTGAATTCGCCCGCTGACCGCCGGACCGCCCTGCCTCAGCTTCAGGACTGCCAGGTCACCGCGTCCTTGCCGTAGTCGGTGTTCGGAGCCAGATCCCGGTACGTGCTCGCGCTGTAGCTGGCCCCCTTGACCTCCGCGCCCGCCGGAGCCAGCGCCAGCACGCAGCTGTCGTAAGACGCGCCCTTCGACGTGAACGCCTTGCCCGAATTCCCGTTGTCGCACTTCTCGAACTTGCCGATCACGCTCACGTGCGGGCCCTTGGTGCCGTCCGCGAGCAGGCCGTTCATCAGGCCCAGCGAGCTGTACGAGAAGTCCGAGCCGGTCTCGTTCGTGACCTTGACCTGGATGTAGTACGGCGTCATGCCCTTGGCCCGGTCGCCGAGTTTCAGCGGGGCCAGGTCAGCCTCGGCGCCCTTCTCGATGCCGGTCACCGTCACGCCGATCGCGCCGGTGTTCTTCTGCGATTTGAACGGCACCACGGCCTTCTCGCCGATCTTCAGCTTCGTGCCCTGCTTGGTGTAATCGGCCGAGGCGGATTCGCCGGCGGGCGTGGCGGAAGAGGAGGACGGGCTCGCCGAGGAAGCGGGCGGAGTCGCGATCGGCGGGGTCGGAGCCTGGTCGTCCGAACTGGAACACCCGGACAGGGCAAACGCCAACGTCGTTGCGGAAATCGCCATCACAACCGGCAGGCCAGTACGCATCTCGTCACTCCTTGAGGGATATCCCACCGATTCAGTGGTCTGACCGGTTTGGTATCCCTCAGACCTCGCGGGCGGGCCGCTGGTTCCCTCAAATGCTCACGAAACGGTCACAGTGCCGGTGAGCCCCATCGGTCGCCGAACGCGAACTCCGCGAGCGGCAGTCGCGTACGAGGGGCGAGTTCGCGTTCGATGCGGCGCGGGTCGTCGAGCACGGAAGGGTCGGCGGGCGATCCGACGGCGATCGCGACCCGGGCCACCGCCTCGTCCGGGAGGCTGAACTCCGCGCGGACCGCCTCCGGCGAGAAGCCCGCCATCTGGTGGGCGATCAGGCCGAGTTCGACCGCCTGCAGGACGAGGTTTTCGGTCGCCAAGCCCAGTCCGTAGTCGGTGTAGGGCACCTCGCCCTTCTCGTTCGTGGTGACCATCACGCCGATCAGCAGCGCGCTCGCCCGGAACGTCCACGCCTGGTTCCCGGAGTTCAGCGTCGCGAGGATGCGCGGGAAGACCGGATCGCCCCGGCGGCCGACGAGGTAGCGCGCCGGCTGGGTGTTGCCGAAAGACGGCGCCCACCTGGCGGCTTCGAGCAACGCGGTCAGTTGGGCGTCGGTGATTTCGGCGGTCTCGTCGTAGGCCCGCGGGCTCCAGCGCTCGGCGATGGCCGGCGCGACGGGGACGCTCGTCTCGGCTGGTTTGCGCATGCCGAGAAGGTAGTACGGCCGGGGAGTGCTCTCCGTCACTCCGGAGGAAGGGCTTCGAGCTTTCCCCTGGCGTTAAGGAAAATTTACTTCCAAACGCTCCGGAGGGGCCGTGGCGGACCACTCGATGGGGTGGCGAGCGCCGTTCGCGCCGGTAGGCTCTTCTCCAAATGAAGGGCCGTGGGCGCTCCTCGGTGCCCTCCAAGGAGTACGCCCCGGCCCGTCAAGGAGGTTCGGGCGTGGCCCTCGTGGTCCAGAAGTACGGCGGATCGTCGCTGGAAAGTGCCGACCGGATCAAGCGCGTGGCAGAACGGATCGTCGCGACCAAGAAGGCGGGCAACGACGTGGTCGTCGTGTGCTCGGCGATGGGCGACACCACTGATGAGCTGCTCGATCTGGCGCAGCAAGTGAACCCGGCGCCGCCGGAGCGGGAAATGGACATGCTGCTCACCGCCGGTGAGCGCATCTCGAATTCATTGGTCGCGATGGCCATTTCCGCGCAAGGCGCGCAAGCCTGGTCGTTCACCGGTTCCCAAGCGGGCGTGGTCACCACGTCGGTGCACGGCAACGCGCGCATCATCGACGTCACCCCGAGCCGCGTCACCGAAGCGCTGGAGCAGGGTTACGTCGCGCTGGTGGCCGGTTTCCAAGGCGTGGCACAGGACACCAAGGACATCACGACGCTCGGCCGCGGCGGTTCCGACACCACCGCGGTGGCGCTCGCCGCCGCGCTGAACGCGGACGTCTGCGAGATCTATTCCGATGTGGACGGTGTGTATTCGGCCGACCCACGGATCGTGCCGGACGCCAAAAAGCTCGACACCATCCCTTATGAGGAGATGCTGGAGCTCGCGGCGAGCGGTTCGAAGATCCTGCACCTGCGTTCGGTCGAGTACGCGCGCCGCTACGGCGTGCCGATCCGAGTCCGTTCTTCTTACAGCGACAAGCCGGGCACCACGGTGGCCGGATCGATCGAGGAGATCCCCTTGGAACAAGCGCTGATCACCGGTGTGGCACACGACCGCTCGGAAGCGAAGATCACCGTGACCGGCGTGCCGGACCACGCTGGCGCCGCGGGCAAGATCTTCCGGGTCGTCGCCGACGCCGAGATCGACATCGACATGGTGCTGCAGAACGTGTCCAGCACGTCGTCGGGCCGCACCGACATCACCTTCACGCTGTCGAAGGCCAACGGGGCCAAGGCGGTCAAGGAACTCGAGAAGATCAAGGCGGAGATCGGCTTCGAGTCGGTCCTGTACGACGACCACGTCGGCAAGGTGTCGCTCGTCGGAGCCGGGATGCGCTCGCACCCGGGCGTCACCGCGACGTTCTGCGAGGCGCTGGCCAACGCGGGCGTCAACATCGAAATCATCAACACCTCGGAGATCCGCATTTCGGTGCTGATCCGCGACGCGCAGCTGGACGAGGCCGTGCGCGCGATCCACGAGGCGTTCGAACTCGGCGGCGACGAGGAAGCCGTCGTCTACGCGGGGAGTGGTCGCTGATGGCACAGGGACTTCGCGTCGGCGTGGTCGGTGCGACCGGCCAGGTCGGCGCTGTCATGCGCAAGCTGCTCGACGAGCGGAACTTCCCGGTCGAGCAGATCCGGTACTTCGCCTCGGCCCGCTCCGCGGGACGCACTTTGCCGTGGCGCGGCGAGGAAATCACCGTCGAGGACACCGCGACCGCTGATCTGTCCGGTTTGGACATCGCGCTGTTCTCCGCCGGCGGCGCGACTTCGCGCGAGCAGGCGCCGCGGTTCGCCGAGGCGGGCGCGATCGTGGTCGACAACTCGTCGGCCTTCCGGCGCGACCCGGACGTGCCGCTGATCGTCAGCGAGGTCAACCCCGAGGCGATCAAGGACGTGCGCAAGGGGATCATCGCGAACCCCAACTGCACCACGATGGCCGCGATGCCGGTCCTCAAGCCGCTGCACGACGAAGCCGGTCTGGTGCGGATCATCGCGAGCACCTACCAGGCGGTGTCCGGCAGCGGACTGGCTGGCGTCGATGAACTCGCCGCTCAGGTGAACGCCGTCGCCTCGCGCGCGGCCTCGCTCACGCACGACGGTTCGGCGGTCGAATTCCCGGCCCCGGCCAAGTACGTCGCGCCGATCGCGTTCAACGTCCTGCCGATGGCCGGGTCCATTGTGGACGACGGCACGTTCGAGACGGACGAGGAACAGAAGCTGCGCAACGAAAGCCGGAAGATCCTCGGCCTCCCGGATCTCCTGGTTTCCGGCACGTGTGTGCGGGTGCCGGTGTTCACCGGGCACTCGCTGTCGGTGAACGTCGAGTTCGAACGCCCGCTGTCGGTCGAGCGGGCGACGGAACTGCTGTCGACCGCGCCGGGCGTGCAGCTGGCCGACGTGCCGACGCCGCTGCAGGCCGCCGGGATCGACCCGAGCCTGGTCGGGCGCATCCGCACCGACCCGGGCGTCCCGGACGGTCGCGGGCTGGCGCTGTTCGTTTCCGCCGACAACCTCCGCAAGGGCGCGGCGCTGAACACCGTGCAGATCGCCGAGCTGGTGGCGCAGAACCGCTGAGCTTTACTGGAAAACTGCCCGGTCCCTGGTTCAGGGGCCGGGCAGTTTTCCTTCGTCAGCGCCGTGTCTTCGCTATTTGGCCAGCCGGCAGGCCCGGCTCCGGATCTTCCGGAACTCGTGCACGGAGCCGAACGCGTTGTAGGACCACACAAAGCCGTCCGCGTGCGCACCGAGACGTCGGAACTGCTCGACGGCTTCCTCGCCGCGGTTCAATTCCACCAGCGCGCGGGCGGCGAACGCGCGGCTGTCCCTCGCGTCCCGGGTGTCCTGCCCGTCGCCGTCGAGCCAGGGCAGCAGAGTGTCGAGTGCCTTCTCGACCCGCTTGTCCTGCCAAGGGTTCTTGACGTCCGCGGCCCACAGTTCAAAGGCCGCCGCCAGCGGCAGCCAGGCCAGCTTGGGGTGCTTCGCCGCGCCTTCCTCGGCGAACTCCCACATCAGCTCGTGCGAGCCGAACCATTTCGCACACCAGTACTGCAGCGCCCGGCCGTGCGCGCCGACGTGCAGCGGGTCGCGCGCCAGCACGCCGTCCCATACTTCCCGGAAATCGTCGTGCGAGTACTGGCGGCCCATCGCGATCGAACACCGCTTTTCCCACGGCGTCGGGTCGTCCGGGGCGAGTTTCGCGGCGATCTGGTTGGCTTCGTCGGCTTGTTCGAGGACGCGATGGAAACCAGCGAATTGCTCCGCGCTGACCTGGCTGGCCCGCTGCGCGGTCCGGATCTGCCAGGCCACATTGGTGAGCGAGTCCGCGTGGACGATGGCGGCGTCCGGGTCGTCGGGACGGGCGGCGCGCCAGGCTTTCAACGCGGTGTCGTCGTCGGCCGCGGCCTTGGAAAGGACGCCCACTGCGGTACTGCGCCGGTCCCAATCCGTGCCGATTCCGGCCAGCAAGTCAGCACCCGGCTGCCATGCTCCGGCTTGGTAGGCGTCCCTGGCGGCGCGCACCAACTCGGGCAGCACTTGGTCGTCGGTGATCTCGTCGTCTGCTGGCAGGCCGAAGCGGGAGGCGTCGGTCTGCTTGAGCGGCGGCGTGAGGTAGCGGGCAATGTCTGCCTGACTGAGCGTATCCATGAAGTCGAACGTGCTCATTCCGCGCTGCTTCGCGTCTTTCGCGACCGCCTTCATCATGCGGCGGTACCGCGGAACGGTGTGCAGCTTGATAAATCCCAGCAAGGTTTTCCTTTCAGTAGCGGACCGAGGCGAGCAACGCGCGGAGCGGAGCAGCGTCCCCGTCGATCGCCGCCTCAACGGCGGGATCCAGTTCGGTGGCATACGGTTCGGCCAGCACCAGCTTCGCTGGTCCAGACCAGGACAGCTCCCAATGCGCGGCGTCCGCTTTGGCCAGCTCCGCGTGCAGCACAATGGACAGTCGTTTGTGGACTTGCGGCCGGTAGAGCTCGCGCTTCGCCCGCGCTCCGGCCTCCGGTGGTGCGGTGGGATCGGCGAGGTCTTCGAGGCGTCCGGTGTCGAGCAGGTCCAGCAGTTCGTCGAGGCTGCGGCTGCGGCGGATCCGCAATGCCTCGACCTGGTTTTCGTTGCGCATGCCGACGTCGACCAGACTGGCCCAGCCGAGCTTCTTTTTCGAGGCCGCTCCGTCCGTGAAGCCAGTCGCCAGTACCGCTTCCAGCAGCTCCGTTCCGTTGCGGAGAAGGTCCGTCGCCGGCCGTTCGCCACCGGGTGGCACGGGGATGCCCGGCGCGGCTTCGAGCAATGCGATCCGTTCGGAGGTCGGCGGATGGCTGTCGTACTTCGTGGACGGCGGCGAGGGCGGATTCTCCCGCAGGGAAGCCATTTGCTCGACGCGTTTTTCGTCGGCGAGCAGCGACTGATAGCCCTCGGCCATCCGCTCCGGCAGATATCCGGCCGACCAGGCGATCGTCGCGTAGTGATCGAGGAAGAACTCCCAAGTTCGGTCAAGCACTTCGACCTCGCGCAGCGCACTGGTCGCGGCCGCGGTTCCGGCGACGCGCGCCGAAGCGGTGTCGGCGGCGAGTTCCTGTGCCTGGCCCACGCGCGCCGAAACCCGGAAATACAGGAGGGCGTACGTGCTGAAGATCGGCCGAACCAGCTGGGCCGACCAGCCCGACCGGTACAGCCCGCCGACGACTCGCTCGATCGTCTGCCGTCCGCGATAAGTCGCGCCGGCGAACCGGGTGTGGCGATTGCTGTAGTGGCCGAGTTCGTGCCCGAGAATGGCCCGGAGCTGACCGGTCCGCAGTCCGGCGAAAAGCTGCGCGCCGATGAACATCCGCCGCCGGCGCACCCGCAGCCCCGCCCAGTGCGTCTCCTCGTGCACTGCTGCGTTGACCTCCGGCACCAGGTAGATCTCGTCCGGCGGCCGGGTGCCCACTTCCTGGGCGAGTTCGCGGACAGCCGCCCACAGTTCGGGCTGTTCCCCAGCCGTGACGGGCACCCCGGGCACGCCGCCGGAGCGGGTCCGCTCGAACGTCAGCAGCGTGGTGATCAGCACGAACAGCACCGGCCCGATGAATATGGCAAGCCGTCCCGCGTTGATCGGATTGTGCTGGAACACGGCGATCTCAAGCCAGACGAGTGCTCCGGCGACGGCGAGCACCAGCACCGGGAAACCGGCCAGCAACAAGACAGCGAGCAACGCTCGCGAAGAGTTCTTCATGGAAAAACGGAATCCTCCCCAAGACCGGCACCCTGGGCGAACCGGCCGTCCGAGCCCGATATCGACCGAAGCGCCGATTTCGTTTCATCCCTGCCCCGCTGCCGGAAAACCCGTTGTCGCGAACGCTGCGGTGCCGGATGCTGAGCGGGCAAACTTCGTTCTGGGAAAGGAAAGTCATGTACACGGCAGTGGACGGCGAGCGGGTTCCGATCCGGATGTGGGCAGATCCCGCGTCGGTCGAAGACCAAGCGATGCGCCAGCTGCGCAACGTCGCCAACCTGCCTTGGGTGCACGGCGTCGCGGTGATGCCGGACGTCCACTACGGCAAGGGCGCCACGGTGGGCAGCGTCATCGCGATGCGCGACGCGGTTTCCCCGGCCGCGGTCGGCGTCGACATCGGCTGCGGGATGAGCGCGGTGCGGACGTCGCTCACCGCGAGCGACCTCCCGGACGACCTCGGCAAGCTGCGCAAGCGGATCGAAGCGGCGGTGCCCGTCGGGTTCGGGCTGCACAAGACGCCGGTGAACACCGCGAAGGTGCACGGCGTCGGCGGCTGGGACACGTTCTGGAAGTCGTTCGGCGACCTGCACGAGGGCGTCCAGGACCTGCGCAAGCGAGCGCACCTGCAGATCGGCAGCCTCGGCGGCGGCAACCACTTCATCGAGGTCTGCCTCGAACAGGGCGGTGCCGACGAGGGTCGGGTCTGGCTGATGCTGCATTCGGGTTCGCGCAACATCGGCAAGGAACTCGCTGAGCGGCACATGGCGATCGCGCGGAAACTGCCGCACAACCGGGATCTGCCGGACCCCGATCTGTCGGTGTTCGTCGCGGACACGCCGGAAATGCAGGCGTACCGGCGCGACCTGTTCTGGGCGCAGGACTACGCGGCGCGGAACCGGGCGACGATGGTCGCGCTGGTGAAGCTCGCGGTCGCGGAAGTGGTTCCCGGAACGACTTTCGACGACGCGATTTCGTGCCACCACAACTATGTCGCCGAGGAAACCTACGACGGCGTCGACCTGCTCGTCACCCGCAAGGGCGCGATCCGGGCCGGCTCCGGAGACCTCGGGATCATCCCCGGCAGCATGGGAACCGGTTCGTACATCGTGCGCGGGCTCGGCAACACCGCGTCGTTCGAATCCGCTTCCCACGGCGCCGGGCGGCGGATGTCGCGGACGAAGGCACGCAAGACCTTCACCGCCGCCGACCTCGCCGCGCAGACCTCGGGCGTGGAATGCCGGAAGGACACCGGGGTCGTCGACGAGATCCCGGCCGCGTACAAGGACATCGAGACGGTGATCAAGGCACAGACCGACCTGGTCGAGGTGGTCGCCCACCTCAAGCAGGTCGTGTGCGTGAAGGGATGAGGAACTCCCGCGGGGCGAACCGCACCGGTCCGCCCCGCGGGACCGCTACCCTGGGACGATGAAGAGCTGGGGGGTGGCCGTCGCTCTGGTGGCGGCCGGAACGTTGCTGGCCGGGTGCGACCAGGTCGATTCGGCGGTCAATCAGGCGAATTCCGCGGTGGACAAGGTCTCCGCCTGCAGCGAGGCGCTGGGACTGGCCGACTTGAACCCGCTGGTCGACGGCGAAAAGCTCAAGGCCCGCGCACAGGACAAGGAACGGCGGCTGCGCGAACTGGCGTCCAACGTTCAGGAGGAGGACGTCAAGAAAGCCCTGCTCGGCATGGCCGATTCGTACGTCCAGGTGCAGAAGGAACACCTCGAGGACGCCGGGGTGATCGCCCGGTGGACCAAACGCAACCTGGAGAGGCTCGACGGGCTGCGCAAAGCCTGCACCTGACCGTCGCCCGCCCTGCCCGGCTCACTTGGCTCCAGCTTGAGCTGACGGCCCGCTGGCGCTGCCCCAATGTGGCATTGGGTGCCTCTGACGCACCGAACGCCACATTGGGTGCATCTGACGCACCCAATGTGGCATTGGGGCAGCTCAGGCTCAGCGGCGAGCCCGGACCGCGGCCGCCAGCGAGGGCACCCGCACCGAACTCCGGCGCAACGACCACACCAGCCCCAGCGCCGCCAGCGCCAGCCCGCCGAACCCGGCCGCCGCGAAACCCCAGGCCGGGCTCGAATGGTCGATCGCGAACCCGACCACCGGGCTCCCCGCGGCCAGCCCGAGCCGCGTCGACGCGTCCTGCAGGCCCATCGCCTCGCCACGCACGGCGGGCGGCGCGAGTTCGCTGACCGATTCGGTGGTGGCGGCGAGCGTCGGGGCGCAGAGCAGGTTCGTCGGGATCAGCACGAGCATCAGCAGCCACCACGGCTGCGTCGCGAACCCGACCGGGATCACCAGCAGCGCCAGCAGCAGCATCAGCAGCCCCTGCGGCAGCGACTTCCGCACCGCGCCGTGCACGATGCCGCCGATCATCGACGCCGCGCACATCACCGCGATGACCAGGCCGGTCCAGCCGACGTCGCCGTGGGCGCGCAGCGCGGCCAGCGTCGCGACCTCCGTGCCGACCAGGCAGAACAGCGTTCCGGCGGCGATCAGCAGGGTCGCCAGCAGCCGTCCGGTCAGCCAGGACCGCAGCGGCGGCCGCGCGGTGCCGGCCGGGGCCAGTTCGTCCTCGTTCCGGATCGGCGGGTTGAGCAGGAAGATCAGCAGCGCGGTGACGCCGAAAATGCTGCCGATGCCGCTCAGCGTCAGCGTCGCCGACAGCGAGGAGATCGCCGCGATCCCGGCCGCCGGGCCGATCATGAACGACGCCTCGACCAGGATCGTGTCCAGCGAGTACGCCGCGCGCCGCTGTTCGGCGGGCACGAGCGCGGCCAGGATCTGCCGCGCCAGCGAACCCGCGGGCACCGACAGCACACCGGCCGGCAGCGCGCACACCACCAGCGCCGGGTAGGAAAGATGCGGGGCCGCGAACCAGAACGCCGTGGACGACAGCCCGCACACCGCGACCACCGGGCGCAGGCCGTACCGGTCGATGGTGCGCCCGATCATCGGTGCGCCGAGCGCCATGCCCAGCGTGACGGCCGCGCCGACGACGCCCGCCGCGCCGTAGCCCCGGCCGAGGCCGCTGACGACGTACAGCGTCAGCGTCACGCCAGTCATCGTCATGGGCACGCGTGCGAAGAACATCAGCGCCATCGACGGGCGGACTCCGGGGACGCTCAGGACGCGGCGATACGGCTGAAAAGGCACGTACCCCATGAGAGCAAGAGTTGGTACGAGCGTGCAACTTCTTTTAGTCACACCCGCTGAGCGGCGCCCCGCGTCCGGCCGGGTGCCGCGCGGGCGTTCGGCGGGGCCGGAAAATGCGGCCGCGACCTGAGTGATAACTTCTTCCGCAACGCGGAAAAGCATTGTGCCGGGCATTAGTGAACAGTTTTTCGGATTTCTGCGCCGACCTTGGAGTTCTCCGGTCGAAACGGTGGTTCTCCCTGGAAAAGGGGAGCCGACCCGAATGCGGGCGGCGGTGCGTGCGTGGGGGACCCACCACGGTCGGACGAGCGAGATCGCGCCTCCCGACGGGGTGATGAAGGTAAACGATCACGAACTACGCCTGTGTGGGTGAGCGATACCGCCATTTGAGCAATCCGGCTACCATGAGTCAGATTCGGGTCTGCGGTCCGTGATCGTCGGGGGACGCGCAAGCCATCCACGTTAATCAATTGCGGGCCGGTTCCCGGTTCTTGGATTCGGCACGTAAGGGTTAGAAAAACTCCCTATCCGGTGATCGGCTGGTGTTGGGCCGACACGGCGGGTATCGATTTACCCGGCAGGTCCCAAAGGCCAGGGAGGTAAAGAATGAAAGGCAAGATCGGGCGGATCATCGCTGTGGTCGCCGCGGGCAGTCTGCTGGCCGTCGGCACTTCGGGGATGGCTGCCGCGAGCCCGGCGGGCGGCAAGGGGTCCTCGGCCACTCAGGCTGTCGCCGCGCAGGTGCTGCAGATGCGAGACGATCTGACCAAGGTGGCGTACGCGGGCGACGTCGCGAAGACGAGGGCGGACCTCGGCCGGCTCAGCCCGGTGCTCGCGGACATCGCGGCGGGCAAGCGCTACCAGGTCCAATCCGAAACCCAGCAGCTCTCGTCCGCGGCGAAGGTCCGCGCAGACGAGTCCGGCCGGCTCCTGGCCGACCCGACGGCGACGCCGCGGCAGATCCCGCCGTTGCCGATCCCGCCGCTGCCGGACCTGCCCGGGCCGCTGAAGGCGGTGAGCGACCTGATCAAGGGCCTGCTCGCCGCGGTCACCAGCCTGCTGGGCGGTCTGCTCGGAGGGGTGCCCGCGCCGCCTCTTCCGGTGCCGACGCCGCCGGTGCCGGTGCCGGGGACCTGAACGGCCGGAACAGGAAAGGAAAAAGGCCCGGAGCCTGGTGCGGTTCGTCCCGCGCCAGGCTCCGTTCCAGGTCCAGGCCCGGGAGTTACGACCGGTTGGCGAGTCCTGCCCGCAGCGCACCGGCCATCTCGGCGATCGCCTCCCGGAAGCGAGTCCCGACCCCGGCGAAGTTGAGGAACCCGTGGATCAGGTCGGCCTGCCGGCTGACCGCCACCGGAACCCCCGCCGAGCGCAGTTTTTCCGCGTACGCCTCGCCTTCGTCGCGCAGCGGGTCAAACCCCGCGGTGACGATGTAGGCGGGCGGGAGTCCACTGTGGTCAGACGCGAGCAGCGGCGACATCCGCGGATCGGCCTTGTCGACGCCCTCGGGTGCGTAATGCCCCTCGAACCACACCATCGCCTCGTCGGTGAGGAAGAGGTCTTCGCCGAAGATCTCGCGAGACCGGCGTCGCGTGGTGAAGTCGACCGCCGGGTAGATCAACAGCTGGAACGCGGGGGCGGGTCCGCCGCGCCGGGTCGCTTCCAGCGCGACGACGGCGGACAGATTGCCGCCCGCGCTGTCTCCGCCCACCGCGATCCGGTCCGGGTCCGCGCCGAGGTCGGCCGCCTTGGCGTGCGCGTAGTCGAACGCGGCCAGCGCGTCGTCCACCGGCCCGGGGAACGGGCATTCCGGCGCGAGCCGGTACTCCACCGACAGCACCCGGACCCCGGCGTGTTTCGCGAGGTAGCGCGCGGCGTTGTCGTGCGTGGCCCGGCTGCCGATGACCCAGCCGCCGCCGTGGAAGAACACCAGCAGCGGCGACGGTTCCGGCAGCCCGGCCGGGGTGTAGAGAGTGGCGTCGAGGGCACCGTCGGCGGACGGGATGGCGACGTCGCGGGTGGCGACGGGCTCGATCCGCTTGCCGTTCACCAGGTGCTGGCTCGCTTCCAGCAGGGCTCGGGACCGCTCGACCGAACCGTTGACCAGCGCCGCGCCGGAGAGTTTCTGCAGTCGCAGCAGCAGCTGGGCGTCGAGGGCGAGTTCCTGGCCGTCCAGCCGCAGCGGCGCGCCGGCGATCAGTCTGCGCACCGGACGGGGCAGCCAGAACAACAGCTGCGCGGCGGCAGCCTGGGCGCGGATCTGCAGCGGAATGGCCATCGTTCCTCCTCGAACGCCGGATGAGCTGAGGTTACTTGCCAGTAGGTACGTTGGTCCAGTCGGTGTGTGACTCAGACCTCCGTCTCAGATCCTGGTCCTCCAGTTAGGTAGAGGGGTTAGCCTCAAAACGAGCCAGCGTGGCGCAGCCACTCCTTTGAGGGTGGTGGTGGGGAGGAAGGTCGGAAGTGACTTCAGCTAAAAAGGTCAAGGTGCTGGGCATCGGCGGCTCGTTGCGAGAGGGCTCGCAATCCGAGCGAGCGTTGCGTATCGCGCTCGCCGCCGCCGAGGAACGCGGCGTCGTGACCGAGCTGATCCCCGGCCCCGAGCTGGTCCTGCCGTTCTACGACACTGCCACCCTGGAGCGGGACGAACGCGCCAGGAAACTCATCGAAGGTGTGCGCCAGGCGGACGGGCTCATCGTCGTCTCGCCCGGCTATCACGGCGGGCTGTCCGGGTTGGTCAAGAACGCACTGGACTACGTCGAAGACCTCCGCGACGACACCCGTCCGTACCTGGACGGCCGCGCCGTGGGCCTCGCTGCCGTCGCGTACGGCTGGCAGGCCGCGGTTACCACGCTCGAACAGCTCCGCACGATCACGCACGCGCTGCGCGGCTGGGCCACTCCGTTGGGTGGTTCGATCAACTCCGCCGAGACGAAATTCGACGAGGGCGGCGGCGCGTCCGACGAGAAGAGCGTCCGCACCTTGCGGCTCATCGGCGAGCAGGTCGCGGAGCACGCGTTGCTTCGCACACACTGACGTTTCGCCCCTCGCATCCCGGTTATTCCTGGGGTGATGACTGCCATGCCGGGGCACTGTTCCGCGGATGCGGAGCGTTGAACTCATTGAGACGCTGACTCCGGAGGCGTCCCGATGAGGAGGTAACACGCATGGCCGAGCCGATTTACACCGCCGTCGCGACCGCGCGAGGAGAAGGCCGCAACGGCGACGTGACGTCCTCGGACGGCGTGCTGGACGAGTCGCTGGCGATCCCCAAGGAGATGGGCGGTCCCGGCGGCGACAAAACCAATCCGGAGCAGCTGTTCGCCGCGGGGTACTCCGCGTGCTTCCTGAGCGCGCTGCAAGCCGTGGCCCGGCAGTCGAAGGTCGCGCTTCCGGCCGCGACGGTGACCGGTTCGGTCAGTGTGTTCAAGAAGGACGTCGGGTTCCAGCTCGGCGTTCGGCTCGACGTGTCGCTGCCCGGCCTGGCGAAGGCCGACGCCGACCAGCTGGTCGAGCAGGCGCACCAGGTGTGCCCGTACTCCAACGCGACCCGCGGCAACATCGAGGTGGAGCTGACCACCACCGTCTGATTAAGCACCGTCTGAATCAAGACCGAGGAGGGACACCAGAGATGACTACTTCCCCCATCAAGAGCCCGCTTTCCGACGCCGACAAGGAGATCACCGGCAACGCGCTGCAGGCGACGCTGGCCGATCTGATCGACCTCTCGCTCATCGCGAAGCAGGCGCACTGGAACGTGGTGGGCCAGAACTTCCGCAGCGCGCACCTGCAGCTCGACGAGCTGGTGTCGACCGCGCGGCAGTACGTGGACGAGGTGGCCGAGCGCGCCGCCGCGATCGGGGTTTCGCCGAACGGCAAGGCGAAGACTGTCGTCGCGACCTCCGGTGCGCCGGAGTACCCGGAAAACTGGCAGTCCGTCGAATCGACCATCTCCGCGATCGTCGACACCCTCGCGGCGCTGATCGAACGGCTCCGCAAGCGCATCGACGAGACCGACAAGAGCGACCTCGTGACGCAGGACTTGCTCATCGAGATCACTCGCGCGCTCGAAGAGGCGCACTGGATGTGGCAGGCGCAGCAAGCCTGAGCCGCGTATACCGGGAAAAGCCGTCCGCCTCGCCGCGGGCGGCTTTTCTTCCGTCCGGTGGTTCTTGCCGGCGCCCGGCAGTAGGTTCGCAACCATGGTGCTGCATCAGGGGAAACAAGATCGGGCAGACCGGAAGTCCGGCACGAATCCGTTGTACGCCGGGAGCAATCCGGCGCTCGCCGCGGACTTCACGATGCCCCGCGACCGGTTGCGGGACGATTCGCTGCCGCCGGACACGGCGCTACAGCTGGTGCGCGACGAGCTGATGCTCGACGGCAACGCGCGGCTCAATCTCGCCACGTTCGTCACGACGTGGATGGAACCGCAGGCGCGCGAGCTGATGTCGGAATGCGTCGACAAGAACATGATCGACAAGGACGAGTACCCGCAGACCGCGGAACTCGAGCGGCGCTGCGTCAACATTCTCGCCGATCTGTGGCACGCGCCTGATCCCACCGACATCATGGGCTGCTCAACCACCGGGTCGTCCGAGGCCTGCATGCTCGCCGGGATGGCGTTGAAGCGGCGCTGGTCGAAGCTGGGCCGAAGCGGGAAGCCGAACCTGGTGATGGGCGTCAATGTCCAGGTGTGCTGGGAAAAGTTCTGCGAATACTGGGAGGTCGAGCCACGCCTGGTGCCGATGGAGGGCGACCGGTACCACCTGTCCGCGGAAGAAGCGGTGAAACTCTGCGACGAGAACACCATCGGCGTAGTCGCGATCCTCGGCTCGACCTTCGACGGCAGCTACGAGCCGGTCGCCGAGGTCGCGGCCGCGCTCGACGCACTGCAGGAGCGGACCGGCTGGGACATCCCGGTGCACGTGGACGGCGCGTCCGGCGCGATGATCGCCCCGTTCCTCGACGAGGATCTGGAGTGGGACTTCCGGCTGCCGCGCGTGGCGTCGATCAATACTTCGGGGCACAAGTACGGCCTCGTGTACCCCGGCGTCGGCTGGGTCGTCTGGCGGGACAAGGCCGCACTGCCCGAGGAATTGGTGTTCAACGTCAATTATCTCGGCGGTGACATGCCGACCTTCGCGCTCAACTTCTCCCGCCCCGGCTCGGAAGTCGCCGCGCAGTACTACACGTTCGTCCGGCTGGGTCGCGAAGGTTTCCGTGCGGTGCAACAAGCTTCCCGTGATGTCGCGATGTACCTGGCCGAGGAGATCTCCAAACTGGGGCCGTTCGAACTGCTCACCCGCGGCGATCAGCTGCCGGTTTTCGCCTTCACCACCAGCTCGGACGTCACCGCGTTCGACGTCTTCGACGTTTCCCGCCGCCTCCGCGAACGCGGCTGGCTCGTGCCCGCGTACACGTTCCCGGACAACCGCACGGACCTGGCGGTACTGCGGGTCGTCGTCCGCAACGGCTTCACGCACGACCTCGCTGACCTGCTGCTCGCCGACCTGAAGCGCGTGCTGCCGGAGCTGAACCGCCAGCCCTCCCCGCAGCACGATCCGGCGACGTCGACCGGTTTCCACCATTGATTGGCGAGTAACCTGGCTGCTATGGGCCTTGCCAAAGACGAACGCCAAGCGCTGAGCGACCTCTTCGAGCAGCTCGGCCCGGACGCCCCGACCCTGTGCGAGGGCTGGCAGACGAGGGACCTGGCCGCGCACCTGGTCGTGCGGGAACACCGGCCGGACGCGATGCCCGGGATTGTGGTGCCCGCACTCGCCGGGCACACGCAGAAAGTGCAGGACGGGGTCGCGGCACGCCCGTGGGACGAACTGGTCGCCCAGGTGCGCCGGGGCCCGTCCCGCTTCTGGCCGACGTCGATCGGCCCGGTCGACGAGGCGGCGAACAGCGCCGAGTTCCTGGTGCACCACGAGGACGTCCGCCGGGCACAGCCGGATTGGACCCCGCGCCCAGCCGACCCCTCGCGGGACGAGGCGGCCTGGAAACTGGCGACGCGGACGGCGAAGCTGAACCTGCGCAAATCGCCAGTCGGGGTGGTGCTGCGGACCCCGGATGGGCAGTCGGCTTCGGTGAAGTCGGGTGCTCCGGTGGTGACCGTGGTGGGGGAGCCGGTGGAGCTGCTGCTGTTTGTGTTCGGCCGGGATGCGGTGCGGGTGGAATTCGAGGGTGACGAGGCCGCGGTGGAGCGGTTGAAGGGCGCTAAGCGCGGGTTGTGATTTCGGGCTGCCCAGGCGAACCCGGGCAGCCCGAACCCTCAGCGCATCCCCAGCGCCCGCAAAGCGAAATACACCTCAATAGACGTCTGCTTGATCGTCTCGGCGATCACCAGCGAGCCGTGCCCCGCGTCGTAGCGGTAGAACTCGTGCGGTGCGTCGCGCTTGGCGAGGCGGTCCAGGTAGTTCTCGATCTGCCGGATCGGGCACCGCGGATCGTTGTCGCCGGCCAGGATCAGCACCGGGGCGGCGACCGCGTCCACGTACGTCAGCGGCGAGCATTCGGCATACACCGCCGGCACGTCCTCCGGGGAACCGCCGAACAGGGCGCGGTCGAACGAGCGCAGCTGTTCCATCTCGTCCTCGTAAGCGGCCACGTAGTCGGCCACCGGCACGCCCGCGACCCCGGCTGCCCACCGCGTCGGCTGGGTGCCCAGCGCCAGCAGGCTCAAGTAGCCGCCCCACGAAGCGCCGTTCACGACGCACTTGTCCTTATCGGACAGTCCACTTTCGACAGCCCAGTCGTGGACCGCCGCGACGTCTTCCAGTTCGGTCAGTCCCGGGCGGCCTTCGATGGCGTCCCGCCACGCCGAGCCGTAGCCGGTGGAGCCGCGGTAGTTCACCTCGACCACCGCGAATCCGGCGTCCAGCCACGTCGCGCGGTAGGCGGAGAACCGGTCCTCGTCGGCCGCGTGCGGGCCGCCGTGCAGCGAAAACACCGTCGGCAGCGGGCCGTCCGGGGCGTCCGCGGGGCGGGAAACCAGTGCGTGGATCCGGCCGCCGACGCCCTCTACGAACGCGTCGGTGACCGGCGACGAACCCGGCGCACGCTCGCCCGGCGGCGTCAGCAGCACGGAATCGGTGCCGTCGACCGCGCGAGCGCGGACCGCGGCGGGTTCCGCGGCGCTGGACCATGAGTACTCGATGGTTCCGTCCGGTCGCACGCCCGCGCCGCCGATCCGACCGGCCGGAGTGTCCACAGCGGACAGTTCGCCGGTGTCAAGGTCGTAGCGGTACAACGAACTGCGCGCTTCGTGGAAGTGCACGACCAGCAACGCGCGCGCGTCCGGATACCAGTCCGCGACGACCTCGCCGGGCAGGTCGATCAGCAGTTCGGTTTCGGTGTCCGCCTGCACGTCCCACACCAGGAGTTCTTCGCGACCGCGGCGTTCGTGCAGGACCAGCACACGCTGGTCGCCCGGCAGCGGCGAGAATTCCAGCGCCTGCAAGCCTTTTCCTTCGCCGTCCCACTTCTCGGCGACGGTGGCGAATCCGTCGGTGGACAGCACCCGCAACGCCGGATGCCGGGAATCCCCGTGCTCGGAATGCGAAATAGCGAGCAGGCTTTCGTCGCGCGACATCGACGCGATTCCGGCGTCGTCCGCGTGCTGGTAGAAACGCTCGGTCACGCCGTCGATTTTCGCGAACAGTTCGCTGCCGTCATCGGTCGAGACGCCGGCCGCGATCACTCGCTCGCCGATTTCCAGACCGGCTGGGTATCCGTCGTGAATATCGGGCAGTGCTTTGACGGCCGCGGAGCTGTCGCCGTCGAACGGCTGGCTGCGCCAGGACCCGAACTCGTCGCCGTCGGTGTCGTCGAACCACCAGATGGCCGTTCCGTCGGGCGAGGGGGTTGCGTTCAGGGTGCCGTTGGGCCGGTTGGTGACGCGCCGGTGACTGTCGGTGGCCCGGTCCCATGCGTAAACCTCCCATACGCCGCTGGCGTTGGAGACGTACACGTTGGCGTCCGGTGCGTCGCGGGCCCATTCGGGCACCGAGATGCGCGGCGCGTGGAACCGCGCCAGCCAGCGCTTTTCGGCTTCGGCGTCGTCGAACAGGCGGTCCGGGACCACCGCGGGCGGATTTTGGTTGCCTGACTGCGTGCTCACCCCTCGATCCTGCCACCTCTCACCCGTACTCTGTGCGGGGTGCTGGAGGGTTACGCGCCGGGCTACGCCCAAGACGCGCTGTCGATGATGAACACGCGCACAGCGAGTGACCGCGCCGCGTTCGCCCAACACTGCTTCGTCCCAGGCTCCCGCGTCGTGGACCTAGGCTGCGGCCAAGGCTCCATCACCACGACCCTGGCCCCCGCCTGCCACGTGATCGGCATAGACATCCACCACCCGCTGCTCCCAGCCAGAACGTCCACAGTGGACTACCTCAACGCGACCGCCTACGCCCTCCCCTTCGCCACCGCGTCAATAGACGCAGTTTTCTCCCACGCCCTTTTCGAACACCTGGCAAACCCCGCCGCGGCACTAGCAGAAATCCGCCGAGTTCTCCGTCCAGGCGGCCACTTGGCAATCTCCACCTCGGACTGGAGCCGCGCAAAAATCCGCCCCAAAACCGCAAACGTGGACGCCGCCCTGCGCGGCCACTACCTGCTGCGCCGCCGCTCCGGCGGCGACCCCTTCTGCGGCCGCACCATCGCCACCCAAATCGCCACCGCAGGCTTCACCAACATCACCGAACGCTCTCGCTACCGAGAAGACCTCTCGTACCGCGCCCTGGCGACCTACGTCGAATCCCGCCTGGCCGCAGCCCTCTCCGAGCCCCCCACCAAAGACCACGACCAACTAACCTCAGCCGCCCGCTCCGCCTGGTCCTGGACCCGCACCGCCGCCATAGGCGACTTCCACCAATGCTGGCAAGAACTAACCGCCACCCGCTAACAACAAAACCGGTGCCACCACACCCGAGCCCCAAAAACAGCCACCCAAATACCCACCGCAACTTCCCCACCTTCGGGGGTCCAGGGGGCTCGCCCCCTGGCGGGGGTCTGGGGGTCCGACCCCCAGAA